>DATHSI010000127.1:0-2306 GCA_035464315.1 Candidatus Sulfomarinibacteraceae bacterium | reverse complement strand
GCGGGCCAATTCAGTGAGATCGGCGCTCACGTCGAAGGGATGGCCGCGATGCACGCCGCCAATGCCGCCTGTGGCGAAGATGGGAATGTCCGCGCGGTGCGCCAGGAGCATGGTCGCAGCCACCGTTGTGCCCGCGTCGTGGCCTGCGGTAAGTACCAGCGGCAGGTCGCGCCGGCTGCATTTGCGCGCTCCTTTATCCGCCTGGTTTGCCAGATAGGCGAGCTGGCCCTCGTTCAATCCCACATGAATTTTACCGGAGATGATGCCGATGGTCGCCGGCAGCGCGCCTCCCTCACGTACAGCATCTTCCATGGACTGCGCCGTCGTCAGGTTGTCGGGATAGGGCAGCCCGTGCGTGATGACCGTGCTCTCCAGGGCAACCACCGGCCGGCCTTCGCCAAGCGCTTCCTGCACCTGCGGAGCAATGTAGAAATAGTCGTCAATTATCTGGTTCATATTTGCTCACTTTCTGCCTGGATCTTTGTCTCAAAATTCTTATCAGGCGGCTGGCCTATCGTATAGTGTAGCAAGCCGCGAAACAAGCGTTAGAGATAGGTCAGAATTTTCAAGAGTGCATAAAGAGGTAGGCCAGGATTCGGGCACTTTTACCGTTGTTTACTAAATGATAGTTGTTACACTGCAAACTATGACAGAACTTGGACTTGTCAGACACAGTGCACTGCAACATTTCGAGCGGGCGCGCCGCCGCGCCCGTCGCGAACAGCTCTCGGCGAAGCTGTCAGGCCGGGAGCGTCATCTGCTGCCCTTCGACGCCATCCGCGCGCAATTGCTGCAGAAGAACCCGATGTATGCGGGCCTGCACCCTGTGCCCCTCGACCGCATCGCGGGCAGTGTGGGACGCTATGCGGAGTTCACGCGCCGCTTCCTGCCGCTCAATGACAGCTTCCGCGAGCGCTGGGTGCGTATCGAGGCATTGTGTGTTACTGAAGGATGGCCGCCGATTGAGGTGTACGAAATCGGCGACGTCTTCTTTGTGAAGGACGGCAACCATCGCGTGGCTGTGGCGCGGCAAATGGGAATAGAGTCCATTGAAGGGCGCGTGTGGACCTTTCCCGAAGAGCTGACGCTGGATCCTGTGGACAGTCTGGATGACGTCTTGATTCAGCTTGGGGAACGCCGCTTCATGCAGGAGACTGGCCTGGAGCGCCTGGATCCGCAACACACCATTCGCTTTACAACACCCGGCCGTTACACAGAGCTCCTGGTGCAGATCGCCGACCTTCGCGAGAAACTAACTCACATTGATGGGGAGGAAATGCCATACGATGAGGCAGTGGCTGCCTGGTACGAGATGATTTATCTGCCGACGCTGCAAATCATACACGACGCGCAACTGCTGAAGCAGTTTCCAGGCCGTACAGAAGCGGATCTCTTCGTATGGTTGTCGGTTCACCGCGAGCGCCTGAGCGGTCACTATGGCCGGTATGACAATCTGATGCAGTTGGCCGCGGCGCTGGCGGACCGTTACGGTCAGGGAAGCGTGCGTCGTCTTGCCCGCCAGGTGAAACGACTTCTGGGCCAGGACGCGCCCGCGCCGCTGACGATCCCGGCAAACGTTGCCTCTGATGAAGATTGATGCCATGCGGCAACCGGCGTGGCTGACGCTTTTAACTTGCATTTAGCCCGCAGCATGTCATAATCATCACTCGTGTGAGGGCTGTTCCACCTGAACCGTCAACTTTGCCTGCTGTGTGGCGCACCGTCTGATACGCCGATATCTTTCGATGATCTGCGCCGCGCTGTCTGGGTTTAGATGACGTGATTTTTTTCAGGAAAACGCCCTTAACGTACGCCTGGTCATATTTAGTGAAAGGAGAAGGGAGATGAAGCAAAAGAGATTCTCTTACACCATAATCTTTCTCTTGCTCAGCCTGGTGCTGGTCGCCTGTGGCGGCTCAGTGCAGGAGGTGCAAGAGACAGTGGAAGCGGTAGCCACCGATGTTGGTCCCACGGTGGAAGCGGCGGCGACCGATATTGCGCCAACGGTGGAGGCCGCGGCAACGGAAGTGAGCGAAGCCGTGGATGAAGCCACCGGAGAAAGCGAGACAGGAGATCTACCTGATCTTGGCGGGCAGGAAGTACGCATCGCGGTGGAGAATGCGTACAATCCGTTCAACTTCATCAACGATGAAGGGGAAGCGGTGGGCTACGATTACGACATCTTTGAGGAGATCTGTGCTCGTCTGAACTGCGAGCCGGTGTTCGTGGAGACGAGCTGGGACGCGATGGTGGCCATCATGGGCGGCGGCGGCGACTTTGAGACGTTCGACATCGGCGCCGACGGC
>DATHSI010000126.1:0-17105 GCA_035464315.1 Candidatus Sulfomarinibacteraceae bacterium | reverse complement strand
AGCGAGAACTGACGTTGCACGGAGGATCGCGGAGTGAAACCGAGAACCACGGAGAACTCAACCGGAGAAATCGCCGGCGTCTCGCCGTTACCGCTCCGTGGTACTCTTCAGGTTTTTCTCTGTGTTACTCTGTGTAACGTTCGCGCTTACTCAACTTAATCGAATTGCACTGATTGCAAAAGCATTCTACAGATAGCGCACGAACTGATTATTCCGATCCACCAGGATCATCCTGGCCTGCAGTGGTTCCTCGCTGAGCCGGAAGCCCATGATAATGATCTCCTCGCCGGGCCGGATCAGGTGTGCGGCGGCGCCGTTCATGGCAATCGCGCCCGAATCGCGCTCGCCTTCGATGACGTATGTTTCCAGCCGCGCGCCGGACGTATTGCTGACCACCAGCACCTTCTCGCCCGGCCACAGCCCCACTTTCTCCAGCAGAGCCTCGTCTATGGTGATACTGCCCACGTAGCTTACGTCGGCCTCAGTTACGGTCGCTTTGTGTATCTTTGCATGTAGTATCCATCGCATAGGCGGAATAATAGCAGGGTCTTTACGCTGCGCTAGGGGGAGATCGGTAACTGGAGATCGGAGATTGGAGACCAGTGCTTAACCACAGTGTCCGCCAATCTCCAGTCGCCAATCCCCAGTCGCTAATCTCCAATCTCCACCACCTGCCCCTTCTCCGCCGACTCGTACAGGGCCAGAACCGTGCGCACGTGGTTGCGCGTTTCGGCCAGGGTCAAGTAGGACTCGGCGCCGTCCAGGATGGCCGCGTGCATATCCTTGATCTCGCCCAGGTACAGGTACTCCTGCGGCGCTTCTACCTCTTGCGGCTCGCCCTGTGCCGGATAAAATGTAATGCGCCCTTCCTGCGGAGCGACGAAGGGGCGCGTCAGGGTCAGTCGGCCCTCACTGCCAATGATTTCGGCGTAGGTGTAGAATGGGGAGCGGAAAGAGGACATGATCTGCGCAAAGCCACCGCCCTCATAAACCATCTGTCCCGCGAACACTTCGTCCACGCCGGAGTCGCCCACGGTCTGATGGCCCACGACCTCCTGCGGCCTGCCGCCGAAGATGTACTGCGCCAGGCTCAGCGGATAGACTCCCACGTCCCACAGGCAGCCGCCGCCCAACTCCGGGGCGAGGCGCACGTCTTGCGGATCGGTCACGCGAAAGTTGAACACGCCACGCATGGCGAGCAGATCGCCCAGGCGGCCCTCCTGCACCCACTGGCCCAGCAGCTTAGTCTGGGGGTGGTGGCGGTACATGAAAGCCTCGGCGGCCACGTTGCCGGTGGCTTTCACAGCCTCCACGACGGCGTCTACTTCCTCCAACGAGAGGGCGAACGGCTTTTCGCACAGCACATGCACCCCGTGTTCCAGGGCGCGAATGGTCCACTCGGCGTGCATTGAATTGGGCAATCCGATGTAGACGGCGTCGACGGCGCCGGATTCGAGCATCGCTTCGTAGCTGCCGAACGCCTGCTCGATCTCCCACTCTGTGGCGTAGGTCTCGGCCCGCTCTTTCGTGCGGCTGGCGACGGCGACCAGCTCTCCGCGCTGCGAGCTGCGGATGGCGGGGATAACGCGACGGTTGATATTGGCGGTGGAAAGGAGTCCCCAACGGACGTTGCTCATGGTCGTTTCCCTCGTTACTCTGTTTCGTTCTTTTCAACAGCTGAATGTCGCCTCACGACGCCGGCGACCACTCCCCATCTTCCGTCGTCCAGGTCAGCGCCAGCAGCTCTTCGTACTGTAGCCACACCTGGCGTTGCGCGTGCGGTTGTGGCGACAGGGCGGCGAATCGCGGGACACGTTCCCCGCGCGAACGATAGCGCTCGTGCGGCAGCCAGCCGTGTTCGTCGATCTCTGCCAGCCGGAAGCGAGCGCCCGGGCGGTCCTCGTTGTTCCATAGGAGCAGCAGCGGGTCGCCGGCGTGTTGCAGCCGGTGCGCGCCTGCGCTGCAGATCGTCTCCAGCAGCGCCCGCAGCTGGGAGCGCGCCAGGGCCACGGCGTAGTCTGCCAGCAGGCCCGGCTCGGCGCAAATGGCTTCCAGCCGTTGGGCGATGGCTGCTTTGACGCCGGTCTCCAGGCGAAAAGCGCCAATCATCTTTTTTAGCGCCGGTAGCTGCCACGCCACGGGCAGGGCCAGTTCTGCGCCAGCGCTGACCACCTCTACCTGCAGGTGATGCTGTGGCCTTACCGTCACCGCTTCCAGAATGACCGTGTGCGTGGCGCGGTCGTAGCTGAAGGGCAGCGGGCGGGAATCGCCATTCAGCAACAGGCGCACTTCCGCGGGCTGCTGCCAGCCGCGCAGCAGGAAGCGCACCATGCGATGTTCTGGGAGCAGTGAGACGTCGCCGCGAGGCGCTTCCACTGTCATGACCGCACGCTGTCCCTGCCACGCCAGGCGCAGGGTAGTTACGGCGTAGGCGCCGTCGTGGTAGGCTTGCGTTTCTCCGTCGTCCTCGTATAGCTCGAACTCGTTGTCCGCGCCGGGAAAGACGAGCACGTCCAGCCGGCGCGGGTTGCCCACGTCGCCCCATTTCACCGCCCCGTCCAGTGGCACAATGGCCCCGGCTCTAGCGAAGACCGGTATTTCCTCCAGCGCGCCGTGTAGCGCCTGCCAGCCGTCGCCGGCAGAACGTCGTCCGTCGAAAAAACCGTACCAGTCGCCCGGCGGCAGCCAGACCACCTGCCGGCTGAGGCGCGTGTCCGGGTCGGCGGGCGAGACGTAGGGCGCGGCGATCAACTCGCTGCCAAAAGTGTATTGCTGGCGGCAGGCGTAGGCCGCTTCGTGCTGCGGGTAGTCGTGGTACATCGGGCGGACGGGACACAGGCCCTTTTGCTCGTTGCGCCAGGACATGGTGTACAGGTAGGGGATGAGGGCGTGGCGCAGGCGCAGAGCCTGGCGTGTGATGCGCAGGATTTCGGCGTCGTAGCCCCAGGGCCGGCGTTCGTGGTAGGGGTTCTTGGTGCTGTGCAGGCGCATGATGGGGCTGAAGACGCCAAACTGCACCCAGCGCGCGTACAGCTCCGGTTCCTCCAGGCCGTACATGTGCCCGCCGATGTCGTGGCTCCACCAGCCGAAGCCCACGTTCGCCGCCGTCGCCGTCTGATATGGCTGGAAGGCCAGCGATTCCCAGGTGACGTAGGTGTCGCCGGAAAAGCCGATGGGATAGCGATGGTTGCCCAGCCCGCCCCAGCGCGAAAAGATGAACGGCCTGCGCTCCCCGTCACGCGCCCGGTCATAGAAGTGTAGGTGGTTGAGCCACCACAGGGGATCCAGCCCTGGCAGCGTGGAAACCTCGCCCTGCTGCCAGTCTATCCACCAGAAATCCACCCCCTGCGCTTCCAGCGGGTGGTGCAGGTGCTCGAAGTAGGCGCGGGCGAAGTGGGGATCGGCGATGTCGAAAGGCACCGGCTCGCCGCTCTGCGGGTCCAGGCCCACGGCGCGGGCCATGGCTTCGTACGCTGCTTCGTGGTTGTGGACGCCCTCGGCTGGGTGCAGGTTCAGGGCGGTTTTCAGACCCTGTTCGTGCAGCCATTGCAGGAAGGATTCCGGCTCTGGAAACAGCTCGCGATTCCAGGTGTAGCCGGTCCAGCCGCTGGCCTCGTTTCCCGTGTCCGTGATGTGCCAGTCCATGTCCACGATGCACACCGACAGCGGCACGTCGTGCTGCCGAAATTGACGCATGAGGGCCGTCAGCTCCTCCTGCGAGTATTCCCAGAAGCGGCTCCACCAGTTGCCCAGGGCCCAGCGCGGCAACAGGGGCGTTGCGCCGGAAATTGTGAAATAGTCCTGCAACGCGCGCCGGTAGTGCTGCCCGTAGCCCAGGAAATAGAGGTCCAGCCCCGCGTTTGTCGTTCGCGGTTGCAGCCAGCCCTGCTCGTTGAACAGCAGGCTGTGCGAATCGTCCACTACGGTCCAGCCCTGGCGCGAAAGGAGGCCGGGTTCCAGCTCGATAGCGCCGCTGGCCATATCCAGCGTGCGCACCGTTCCGTGCAGATTTTCGTCGTTGCTGTCGCCGAAGCGCCACACGACGCCGGTATCGCGCACTTTGACCGACAGCGTGTCGCGGGTGAAGGTGGGTGTGTCGTGATGGAATCCGGGTTCGTAGGTCAGGTGCAGGGCATCGGTGACAATTTCCAGCCGCCCGTTAGCTTCGCGTACCTCGAAAGGCGGCGCGGGCTGCCGGCGATACCACACGAGCTGGCTGGGCCGGTCTACGAATGTTTCATACTCGCTATGCTCCAGCCGGATCAGTCGCGGTGTGAGCACGGTGAAGCGCGCTTTTGCGGCGCGCACCACGGCTTGGGGATCGGCCAGCGGGTCGAAGGGCAATTGTAAGTGGGCAGGGACAGTGGAGGTCATGGCGTATTGTAGAACGATTTTGTAGATCGTTTACTTGTAAGTCTTAAATAAACTGAACGGTTTGAAAAATCGTTCTACGGGTGAATCACGCTATGCCGGTATAAGACCTAACTGGCGACCGGTATCAGCCAGCACGGCCAGGGCGCGATCCAGTTGCTCGCGGGTGTGTGTGGCCATGTAGCTGGTGCGCAGCAGGGACTGGCCCGGAGGCACGGCAGGTGTGATCACCGGGTTGGTATACACGCCCCGCTCGAACAGCAGTTTCCACGTCAGGAAGGTGGGCTCGTCGTGGCCGATAACGATGGGCACGATGGGCGTTTGTGTGTTGCCGGTGTTGAAGCCCAGCTCGTTGAGGCAATTGACCATGTAGTCGCCGTTTTCCCACAACCGTTGTACGTGTTCCGGCTCCGTTTCCATAATCTCCAGAGCAGCCATAACAGCCATCACGTTGGGCGCAGGCAGGCTGGCGCTGAAAATCAGGGAGCGGGCGTAATGCTTGATGTAGTTGATGACGTAGGCGTCGCCGGCAACGAAGCCGCCAATAGAGGCGAACGATTTGCTGAAGGTGCCCATGATCAGGTCCACTTCATCCTCTAACCCGAAGTGCGCCGCCGTGCCACGTCCACCGCCAAGCACGCCAAGGGAGTGGGCGTCGTCAACGTAGAGGCGCGCGCCATATTCGTGGCAGATGGGCACGATCTCGTCCAGCGGCGCGATGTCGCCGCCCATGCTGAACACGCCATCCACGATGACCAGTTTCCCCACATCCTGGGGCAGGTTGCTCAAGACGCGTTCCAGATGGCGCACGTCGTTGTGCCGGAAGCGCTTCATGGTGCCCTGACTCAGGCGCACGCCGTCCACAATGCTGGCGTGGTTGTCCTTGTCTAGAATGACGTAATCGTTAGGACCCACGAGAGCCGAAATGGCGCCCAGATTGGCCTGCATGCCCGTGCTGAACACCAGCGCAGCTTCCTTGCCCACGAAGTCTGCCAGTCTGTCTTCCAGCTCCTGGTGCAGTTTCAACGTGCCGTTCAGATAGCGCGATCCGGTGCAACTGGTTCCATACTCATCGACTGCTCGTTTGGCTGCTTCGCGTACTTTGGGGTGAGTGGTAAGTCCCAGATAGTTGTTGGAGCCTATCATGATCACGGAATGGCCGTTCACGGTGACCTCCGTGCCCTCCGTCCCGTCCAGCGGCACAAAGTAAGGGTAAAGACCGCTGTCTTTTACCTCTTGAGCCCTCTGTAACCGCTCATCGCAATGAATCTTCTCAAAAATGTCCATAACCTCTCTCCGGGCGCTGACTGCACAGGGCGGATTGTAAGGCGCGCTGGAAAGCAAGTCAAGCAAGCCGGGGCCGGCCCAGACCCATCTATCAGATGGCTCTACTCAACTTCGTCAACTTCTTGCTGAAGCATGCGGATGGCGTCGCGCGTGCTATCAAAGGCCAGCTCGGGCAGCTCGTCCGGTCCGAAGAAGCCTGCGGCGTCGGCGTCGTCGCCCGCTTCCAACTCGCCGCCCAGCAATCGAGCGCGGTAGAGGATAAACACGGAGGCCCCGCCCTGCCCGGTGGGCTCATTGTAGTAGACGTCCAGCAGCTCATCGATGGCCACGCGCAGGTTTGTCTCCTCATATGCCTCGCGCACGGCCACCTCCTCGGGGTCTTCGTCGCGGTCCAGAAAGCCGGCGGGGATGCTCCACTTGCCGCGCTCGGGCATCATGGTGCGCCGCACGAGCAGAATTTTTCCCCCTTTCACCACCAGTACGCCCACGCCCACCTTGGGATCGGTAAAGTAGATAAAATTGCATTCAGGGCAAGCGCGGCGCGGTTTGTCTCCAACCATACGCGTTTCCAGCGGCGCGCCACAACGGGGGCAGTAGACGTAGTCCTTGGGGGCGGTGTTAGGAGGGGGCTCAGTCATAAAAGGCTCTGGATCGGAGACTGGAGAGCGGAGACTGGAGAGCGGAGATTGGAGATGAAACCTGTTGCCAATCTCCAGTCACCAGACAACCAATCTCCGGTTACGCACTTCGCCGTGCAATCAACGTCATGATAACCAGCCCCACCAGCCCCACGCCGAGCAATATTTCGGCCAGCAGCAGCCAGGGGAAGGGGTCGGGGGTGTCGTCGGTGGCACGCGCCACCTCGCCGGGGACGGGAGTGGGTAGGAGCGCGGATGGTTCGCTCGGCGCCTGTACATCGTCAGCAACGACCGTGGCCCCAGGCGGGAGGGCCAGCGCCGCGTCGTCACCGTCACCGGCCTCAACCATCTCGGTGGCCTCGACCGCAGCCGTTGCCGTGGCCCGCGCCTCAGCCTCGTCGGCCTGGGCCACGCCGGGCGCGGGAGCCGCGCCATCGGGCACCTCCGCCGCTTCCTCTTCGGTCACCCCTTCCGTCACCAACCGGGTGACTTCGACCGTTTCGGCCATGCTCGCCGCGGTTTCCTCGGCGGCGATTTCCGGCTGTACGGCATCTGGCGCGTCTGCCTCCATCGGAGCCATCTCAACGGCAGCTTCTTCTTCTACCGGCTCCTCCATTTCCTCGACGGCCATCTCCTCCATTGCTATCTCGCCTTCCACGGCGGTGTCGGCCATCGTCTCCTGCACATCGCCAGCGGCGGGCGACAGCAGGCCGGCCACAGGCTCGCCCAGGACGCCGGCCGGTGTCATCAGGTCCAGCGCCAGCGCAATGATGAAGAAGAAGGCGGTGAGCGCTGTAGCCACGCGCAGCATGGGATACAGTTGCCAGCCTTCTGTCCGAGCCGGCCGGCCGTACACGGCGGGATCCAGCGTGTAGTTGCGCGGCGCCCGCACGCGCGGCAACCGGCGCACGCTCATCTGGATCTGGCGTAGGGCGTCTACCTCGGCGCGCAGGGCCTCATCCTGGGCCAGCTCCTGGTCGAACTGCTCCTGCTCGCGCGGGGAGAGCTCGCCGTCCAGGTAAGCGTTCACCCGCTCCAGGCGCTTCTCCTCAGCCGATTTCCTGATGTTGCGCAAAAAGTCAAACATGTCTTAGTTGAAGGTAAGCCGCCGCCGGCGTCGGGCCGGCTGAGGCTTGCGAAATTATTTCCAATACACGTAAAACGAGCTGTCAGCTCGTTCTACCGGTCTATGTATTAAGACGGTATTCACCGGGCAAAAGTTCCCGAAACTCCTGAAGGCAGTCGCGCAGTTTGCTGCGGGCGCGACTGATGCGCGACTTCACGGTGCCCAGTGAGGTTTCCATTATCTCCGCGATTTCTTTATAATCACGCCCTTCCACGTCACAGAGGACTGCCGCAATGCGCTGTTCGTCAGGCAGTTCATCCATACAATGTTTGACGGCGTCCACCAGTTCCGACTGTTGGCGTTGTTCCTCCGGCCCGGCCTGATCGTCGGCCATGAAGGAGGCGGAAGGATTCTCTTCTGTAATTTCGTCCAGGGAGGATTGCGGGCGTCGCTTGCGGCGGCGCAGTTCGTCGTAACAGGTGTTGGTGACGATGCGCAGTAGCCACGATTTGAAGCTGCCGCCGCGAAAGGATTTGATCGCTTTGTAGGCCGAAATGAACGCCTCCTGGGCCGCATCGTCGGCGGAGGCCGGATCCTTCATGATGCGGTAGGCGACGTTATAGACGATGTCCTGGTAATGCAAAACCAGCGTGTTGTACGCCGTCAGGTCGCCTTCTTGTGCCTGGGCGATTAACTTCGGTTCATCCATGCAGACCGGTGTCAGCTCGCGGTGCTGTGTTGAACAATGTCAGACCTGGAGAGCGGCGCGCGCCAATTCCAGTTTCAGGTAAAGGATCTGTTAGATCACAAGACCTTCGTTGACAGAATCTGGGCCATGTTTTATACTCAGATTTCGCAGGCCGAAGTGGCGGAACAGGCAGACGCGCACGACTCAAAATCGTGTTCCTTCGGGAGTGTGGGTTCGATTCCCACCTTCGGCATCGACAGGAGCATTATAAGTCCGCCGTACGGGCCGGGCAAGTGGCCGAACGAGGTTCGGCTGAAGGTGGCTGAACCGGGTTCAGCGAAGCACTCCAGTGGCAATCGTTAGAGCCTCTGGAGTTTTTTTGTGCCGTACCACAGTGCCCTTGACAGCCACGACGACCATCGCCACACTTAGAGCCTATGCGTAACTGGGTTCGCCCGCTTGTGTGGATCGGGCTGGGTTTGCTCCTGGGCGCGGCTCTGGGTCTTTATCTGGGCTGGGTCGCCTGGCCTACGGAGTTTGTCGAAGCCAATCCCACCATCCTGGAAGAAGAATATCGCCGCGATTACGCCGTGATGATCGCCCACGCCTACGCTCTGGACGGCGACCTGGATGCGGCGCGCCGCCGGCTCGCCAGTCTGGAGCGGGAAGCGCCGGACCGCTGGCTGCTGACGCAGACGGTGGACGCCATCCTCGCCGGGCGCGATGAACAGACGGTGATTATGCCTCTGGTCACGCTGTCTCACGACCTGGGCCTGAATTCGCCGGCGATGGCCCCCTATTTACATAACCTGGAGGACGAGGCCAACCACGGGGATGCGGCCGAGGACGGGGCCATCCAGCGAGGTCGGGCCGAGGACGGCATAGATGTTTCGCAGTAGCCGCTACCGGGAAGTGAAGGCGCGCCGGGAAGGGGAACAGCCGCGCATTGCCGCGACCAGCTATCTCCTTCTGGGCCTGATCCTGGGTCTTGCCGGTGGCCTGGTGTATGCCTGGATCATTAACCCCGTTGTGTACGTAAACGCCAGCCCTGAGCGCCTGAATGAGCAGTATCGGGATGAGTACATCTTCCTCGTCAGCCAGAGCTACGCTTTCACCGGCGATTGGGAACAGGCAGAGGCGCGATTGCAGGCGCTGGAGGACCCGGACCTGCCCCAGCACGTGGCCGATCTGTTCGAGCAGTATCTGCGCCAGGGTGCGCCGGCTCAGTACGTGCGCAATCTGGCGCAGTTAACGCATCAAGTCGGCGGGAGCAACCCCGCCCTTTCGCTCTTCGGCCCCACGCCGCAGCCCCCGCCGGTGACGGCGACGGCGACGCCGGCTGAAGCCACGGCCACTGCCACGCTGCTACCCACCCCCTCTCTGACGCCGCCGCCCACGCGCACGCCGGAGCCCACGCTGACACCGTCGTCTACGCCCCGGCCCACGGAGACACCGCAGCCTGTCTACCGCCTGTTGAGCCAGGAGCGGGTTTGCGACCAGGCGGCGCCCGCTCCCCGCATTGAGATCATGATCGTGGACGCGGAGCTAGAGCCGCTGCCGGGCGTGGAAGTCCACGTGAACTGGGAGGGTGGGTCGGACCGCTTTTTCACCGGCTTTCAAGCGCAGCGCAGCCCCGGCTATGGCGACTTCACCATGAGCCCCGACGTCTCCTATAGCGTCGTCCTGCCCGACGGCAGCCCCACCATCAGCGGCCTGCGCGTGGAGGATTGCCCGGCGGGCGAAGGTGGCCTGCCCGGCGGCTGGCGATTGACGTTTCAGAATTTGACGACCGCGGACGACTGACGGCGGACAGCGGGAGGTTTGCAGGTTGCAGGTTTAAGTGTTGCCAGGGAAAAGGCCGGCGGTCTGCGGTCTGCTGTCAAAAGGAGCCAATCATGCGCGTTAATCGACGCACCTGTCTGACCATCCTCGTCATTGTGATCGTCGTCGCCGTCATAGGCGGCATCTTCGCCTACCGCTATGTTTCGCAGCGGGTCAACGTCAGACCCATAACCGGCTCCGGCGCGGTGGCCGAGGTCGAGCTGCCGCCGGGCTTCCGTGCCAACGTCTTTGCCGAAGGGTTGAACGGCCCGCGCTTCATGGCCCTGGGTCCCGACGGCGTGCTGCACGTGGCCGACCGCGGCAACGGGCGCATCGTGGCCCTGCCGGACGCAGACGGCGATGGCGTGGCCGACGAAATGCGCGTAGTGGCCGACGATCTGACCGCGCCGCACAGTCTGGTCTATCACGAGCAGGAGGCGGCCTGGTTCGTGGGCGTGCCGACGGGTGTGGTGCTCCTGGCCGATGAGGACGGTGATGGGGTCGCCGAGCAACGGGAGATGGTGATTGACGATTACCCCACAGGTGGGCACAACACGCGCACGGTCGAATTCTTGCCCGACGGGCGCATGGTGGTCTCCGTTGGATCCAGTTGCAACGTGTGCGAGGAAGAGGACCCGCGGCGGGCGACCATTGTCATTTACGACGGGCCCGACGGCAGCGGCGAGCGCGTCTACGCCGGCGGCCTGCGAAACGCCGTAGGCCTGGCAATCCATCCCAACACGGGTGAGCTGTGGGCCAGCAACAACGGGCGCGACCTGATGGGCGACGACACGCCGCCGGAGACGATTTACCGCGTGGAGGACGGTGCAGACTACGGCTGGCCCTACTGCCACAGCAACCACATCGTGGACCCCGACCTGGGCTTCGAAGGCGCCTGCGAGGGCGTGGAGGCGCCGGTGGTGGAGATGCAGGCCCACTCCGCTCCCCTGGGCCTCACCTTCTACGACGGCGACCTGTTCCCGCCCGACTACCAGGGCGATCTCTTCATCGCCTTCCACGGCTCCTGGAACCGCAGCGTGCCCACCGGCTACAAAGTCGTGCGCCTGCCCTTCGAGGACGGCCAACCGGCAAACGAGGTCGTCGATTTCGCCACCGGCTGGCTGGACCGCGAAACCAACAACGCCCCAGGCCGTCCCGTGGACGTGGTCGTCGGCGCGGACGGCGCGCTATACGTCAGCGACGACAAGGGCGGCTTCATCTACCGCATTGTCTATGAGGGTTAACCTGCAACCTGCCAACCAGCAACCTGCAACCCTCATTCCAGCATCGGCATATCAATCCCCCGCTCCCGCGCCACCTCAATCGCCCGTTCGTACCCCGCGTCCGCGTGGCGCACGACGCCCAGGCCGGGGTCCGTGGTCAGCACGCGCTCCAGGCGCGCGGCGGCCTCCGGCGTGCCGTCGGCGACGATGACCTGGCCTGCGTGCAGGCTGTAGCCAATGCCCACGCCGCCACCGTGGTGGAAGCTGACCCAGGTGGCGCCGCCCACGGCGTTAATCAGCGCGTTGAGGATGGGCCAGTCGGCGATGGCGTCGGAGCCGTCCTTCATGGCCTCCGTCTCGCGGTTGGGGCTGGCCACGGAGCCGGCGTCCAGATGGTCGCGGCCGATGACGATGGGCGCCTTAATTTCGCCGCTGGCCACCATCTCATTGAAGCGCAACCCGGCTCGCGCCCGCTCGCCGTAGCCCAGCCAGCAGATGCGCGCGGGCAGACCCTGGAAGGCCACCTGCTCCTGGGCCATCGTAATCCAACGTTTCAGATGTTCGTCCTCGGGGAACAGCTCCAGGATGGCGCGGTCCGTGGCGTAAATGTCCTCGGGGTCGCCGCTGAGCGCCACCCAGCGGAAGGGGCCTTTGCCTTCGCAGAACAGGGGACGGATGTAGGCGGGGATGAAGCCGGGGTAGCTGAAGGCGTCCTCGACCCCGGCGTCGAACGCCCGCTGGCGCAGGTTGTTGCCGTAATCAAAGACGATGGCTCCCTCTTTCTGGAAGTCGACCATGGCCCGGCAGTGGCGCGCCATGGAGTGCATGGCCATCTCTTCGAACCGCTGCGGGTCCTCCTGCTGCAGCGCCCGCGCTTCCTCAAAACTCAGCTCGTGCGGAAAATAGGCGCGGGGGTCATGAGCCGGCGTCTGGTCGGTGACCACGTCGGGCGCCATACCGCGCTCCAGCAATTGCGGCAGCACGCCGGCGGCGTTGGCGATGAGACCGATGGAGCGCGGCTCGCCGGCGTCTACGTAATGCTGCACCCGCTCCAGCGCGTCGTCCAGCTCCTCCGCCACCTCGTCGATGTAGCGGTGTTCCAGCCGCCGCTGCGCGCGCCACTCGTCCACTTCCACCACAAGGCCCACGCCCTCGTTCATGGTGATCGCCAGCGGCTGCGCGCCGCCCATTTCGCCCAGGCCTGCAGTCAGCACCCACTTGCCGCGAAGGGAGGGCCAGCCGGCCTGGCGCGCCGCAGCGGCAAACGTCTCGTAGGTGCCCTGCAGAATGCCCTGCGTGCCGATGTAGATCCAGCTGCCGGCCGTCATCTGCCCGTACATGATCAGGCCTTCGGCCTCCCAGCGGTCGAAATTCTCCTGGGTGGCCCAGTGGGGCACGATGTTGGAGTTGGCGATGAGCACGCGGGGCGCGTCGCGGTGCGTGCGGAAGACGGCAACCGGTTTGCCGCTTTGCACCAGCAACGTTTCGTCGTCTTCCAGGCGGCGCAGGCTGTCCAGAATGGCCTCGAACGCCTGCCAGTTGCGCGCAGCGCGCCCGCGCCCGCCGTAGACGATCAGATTCTGCGGATCGCCGGCTACCTCCGGATCCAGGTTGTTCTGCAACATACGGTAGGCCGCTTCCTGCAGCCAACCCTTGCAATGGAGCGTTGTCCCTCGGGGAGCGCGTACGGTTCGTGTCATGGTATGGACCCTCTACATATATCGACGGATTTGTGTGGCTTAAAGGAAAGGGGACACAGATGAACACAGAAGACGCAGATTTCTCTATTTTGATTTTACCGGAGTCTGGCGGCGCGAAAGGGTGCTCACAAACCGGCAAAAAAATCAGTGTTAATCTGTGTTCATCTGTGTCCCGCGTCCAAAACAAGGGAGAAAGAGCTCACCCTCGACGAGATTATAGTATGGGGGGCATCACTGTCAAGATATGCTATAATGGCCCTCGCGTTTGTTTTTGAGCAGTGGGGCGTATTGGAGAAATGGGAAGGTATCTGCAGCTGTCGAGCATGGTTGATATCGATCCAGGGTATAGAAGATGAGCGGTGAGCTGATCCTTGTCGTTGACGACAGTCGGGAAATAGTCAAGCACCTGACCGAGTATCTGCTCCCCAATCTGGGCTACCGTGCTGTCGCAGCCTACGATGGGCGCGAGGGATTGGAGGTCGTGCGCGAGGAGCACCCCGATCTGGTCATGTTGGACCTGAACCTGCCGGAAATGACCGGACTCGACGTGTTGCAGGCCCTGGCGCGTGATGCCGTGGAGACGCCGGTGGTGCTCATGACGGGCTACGGGTCGGAGAAGGACGCCATCGAGGCCTTCCGTCTGGGTATCAAGGATTATCTCGTCAAACCCTTCACCATTGAGGAAGTCAGCGACACGCTGGAGCGGGCGCTGTTGGAGTCGCGCCTGCGCTACGACAAACGGCGGCTGATCGAGCGACTGCGGCGCACGGAAGGGGAGATGCGCCGGCAGATCAAGGAGATGCGCACGCTGTTCAGCATGGGCAAGCTGATCACGGCGTCGTTGCATACCGATCAGGTGTTGGATCAGGCTTTGCAGTCGGCCATGGATCTGACATCGGCGGAACGGGCCACGCTATGGGTGCCCGACGCCGATCGCCGCGTGTTGCACGCGCATACTAAGAGCACATTTGACGACGAGGCGACCCTACCGGCGCTCTCGATTGCCGATACGCCTGTGGGGGACGTGTTCCGCAGCGGACAGCCGCTGCGCCAGGCCAACTTTTCCGGTCAGGGCCTACAGATTAAGACCGGTTTTCTGGCGCGCGCAATCCTCTACACGCCGCTGACCACGCGCGGACAGGTCGTTGCCGTCCTCGCCGTCAGCAACCATGAAGCGCCGCGGGCCTTTAGCGAGCGCGACGAGCTGCTGCTGGCGGCGCTGGGTGATTATGTGGCCATTGCCCTGGAGAATGCGCGCACGTATCAGGCTGCGGACCGCGCGCTGACGACGAACATGGAGGAGCTGGAGACGCTTCTGCGCATCACGCGCACCATTACGTCGTCTCTCGACCTGGACGAGGTGGCGCGGCTGACTATTAAGGAAGTGCACGAGAGCTGGGACATGGAAGCCTCGTCCATCTGGCTACTGGACGAGCCGCGGCAGAACCTGCGCGTGCTGGTTAATGTGGGGACGTCGGCGGACATCCTCAGCCGGTACCGGCTGGAGGTCGGCCGGGGCATTGTAGGCCACGTGGTGGAGAGCGGCGAGACGCTCTTTACCAATGATGTGCCCAATCATCCCCTGCACTACCGGGACATTGACAGGGAGACCGGTTTCGAAACGCGCTCCATTCTTTGCGTGCCGCTCGTCTTCAACCAGGAAGTGATCGGCGCGCTGCAGTTGCTGAACAAGCGTGACGGCCCATTCGGCGAGGAAGACGTGGAGCGCGCCTCGTCCATCGCCATCGCCGTCGCCATCGCCGTCTCCAACGCGCGCCTCTTTGCCGAATCCACCGGTCGCCAGCAGTTGCTGGAAGCGATGCTGGAGCACAACGGCAACCCCATCTTCATCACCGATACCGAGGGCTACCTGTTACTGCTGAACCAGCAGGCGCGCGAGCAGTTCGCACTGGCCCCCAACGTCATCGGGCAACCGGCGGAGGAGGTGCTCTCCCATCCGGAGCTGGCAGGGATGTTGAGCTGTGAGCTGCCTGCGCAGACTGAATCGCAGCGGCGCGAGGTGGAGCTGGACGATGGCACCTTTTGGCTCTGTACGCTGGCGCCCATTCCCCGCTACGGCCGGATTCTGGTCCTCCAGGATATCACCTACTTAAAGGAGCTGGACACGGCTAAGTCGCACTTTGTGGCGACGGTGTCGCACGATTTGCGCGCGCCCCTGAATTCCATTACCGGTTTTGCTGCCGCGCTCTCCGAAATGGGACCGCTGAACGAGAAGCAGCAGGAGTTTGTGAGCCGTATCACTGACTCCACAGAACGCATGATGAACCTGGTCACGGCGCTGCTGGACCTGGCGCGCATCGACTCGCAACTGGAACAGGTGCGCCAGCGGTGCAACGTGGTGGGAATTGTGCGCAGCGTGCTGACCGACCTGCAGGGCCAGGCCATGACACACCAGGTGCATCTGTCGCTGGATGTTGTGGATGCGCCAGAGACGCTCTATGCTGATCCCACGCAGATTCGACAGGCGGTGAGCAATCTGGTGGATAACGCCATAAAATACTCCAGCGCGGGACAGGGCGTGAAGGTGCGGATGGATGTTCAGGACGACAGCGTGCTCATTCGAGTTCATGATGAGGGTCGCGGTATTGCGGCGAAAGACATTCCACACATCTTTGAGAAGTTCTACCAGGTGCATGAAGGAGCCAGCCGCGGCTCTGGCCTGGGGCTGACGCTGGTGCGTTCCATCGCCGAGGCGCACGGCGGCGGGGTGTGGGTGGAAAGCGAACAGGACCAGGGCAGTATATTCACGCTACAACTGCCTCTGGAAGGGAACGTGGAGCCGGGATGGGAAGCGGACAGCAATGGTCAGTTCAGGCCTTCGGCGGCGGAGTAGGCGCAGGCTGCCGGCCGTTGAACAAGCGAATGCGGAGCCCAAAAAACCAATTTCGACCAATTTCGACCCAATTTGTAACGTTTTGCAACGTTACTCGTTTATATAGGTGGAACGTCGATACAGGCTTTCGATACATCCAAAACATCAATCATCTAAGGTAGTATCGGCGGCGGCGGTGTTGGCATCAATGCCAGCAATCAAACTAACTTTCAGACTCACAACACACCCGACCAACACCGCCGCATCCCGTTAGCGTCGCTCGTGATGGATTGCCGGGGGGCATCACGGGCGGGGGTCAATCTATGGCGAGCTTTGAAGAACCGGCCAGGGTGCTCCTCCCGGCCGGTTCTTTCTTTTTTCCCTGCGAAGGTGATATAGGACCTCCCAATTTTCCACCGAGCACATTTGGAGAAATGGCGGTGCTGTACAGATGTGAGCCGTCCGCCTGCTCCGCCAGCAGCAGCACGGGCACCTGGGCGAATACGCTGCCCACCGCGGCTGTCAAAGGGTAAGGCGCTGCCCGGCGCAGGGAAGGGGCTGGCGGCGGGCGCGACCGTTGCCGGCGGCGGGGTTGCTGTGGGGATTACGTTCGGCGCGTCCGTTGGCGCGATTGACGCATCCGTGGGCGCTGACTCTGAAGGCGCAGGCTGTTGAGCAATTTCTTATCTTTGTACTCAACAATTTGGGTGAGCGCTTTCATTTAGTACAAGCAGAGGAGAACCGAACCATGGCAGAAAGAATTAGCGGTAAGGGCGAAATCCGGCGCGGGGAAACTACCGTCTGTCAGGTCACCTACCAGCTCAACCTGCCCGAAGAGGGGGAAGCGCAATTCACGCTCACCGATGGCGTCATTGAAATCGAGCTCCCCGAAGGCTCCGACGCAGTCACCGATCTGCAGCCCAACGAGCAAGTCACCCTCCACCTGCAAGCACCACTCTCCGACGGCACCGACACCCTCCCCCTGATCATCGAGCCCTACGAAGGCCACCGCCCCGACGAACGGTACCAGGTGCGTGTGGTGGAAGGCTGACCGCTGACGGGCGGCGACGGACCGCCGAGTGGCACGATACCAGCAGCTATGAGGCGTAACCGTGCCGAAGCGCACTAAGCCCCCACACCAATATCCCACTACACCACTCCCCCAACCCCTGCTATAATGGCCCGGCGTTTTTCGTGTCAACACAACCCATTACGACCTGAGAGGAACCATCATGCTGGCCAAAGTCATCAGCTGCGCCATTGTCGGCCTGGAAGCAGAGCTGGTGGAGGTAGAGGTCGACGTCAACAGAGGCGGCCCGGCGTTCACCATGGTAGGCCTTCCCGACGCCGCCGTGCGCGAGAGCCGCGACCGCGTCTATGCCGCCATTCGCAACAGCGGTCTGAACTTTCCCCAGGGCCGCATCACGGTCAACCTGGCGCCCGCCGACCTGCGCAAAGAGGGGCCGGCCTACGACCTG
>DATHSI010000125.1:0-14712 GCA_035464315.1 Candidatus Sulfomarinibacteraceae bacterium | reverse complement strand
CCGGCTGCCGTGGTATTTGCGGCGATCGGGGATTACGGTCAGGCTGGAGATGGGGCAGCGGCCGTAGCCACACTGGTCAGCAGTTGGGAGCCTGAATTTATCATCACTCTTGGCGATAACAATTATCCCGACGGTGAAGCCGAAACGATTGATGAGAATATTGGCCAGTACTATGCTGACTACATCTATCCCTATCTCGGTGAGTATCCAACCACATCGACCCTGGAGATAAACCGTTTCTTCCCCGCGCTGGGCAACCACGACTATTACAATCCTGACGGCGCCCAACCTTATCTGGAGTACTTCACGCTGCCGGGCAACGAGCGTTACTATGACTTCACGTGGGGGCCGGTACATTTGTTCGCTCTCAACAGCGACTTCAGCGAACCGGACGGGGTGGGAGCTAATTCAGCGCAGGCACAGTGGCTGCAGGAGGCGTTGTCTGAATCAACCGCGTCCTGGAAGCTGGTTTACTTCCACGTCACACCCTATTCCTCGAGCGATCGGGATTCAGGCGCGTGGATGCGCTGGCCCTTTCGCGAGTGGGGAGCATCGGCCGTGCTGGCGGCGCACGAGCACCATTACGAACGGTTGCTGGTGGATGGGCTGCCTTACTTTGTCAACGGGTTAGGAGGCGGAGCCATTTATAGCATTGGGGAGGTGCACCCCGACAGCCAGGTACAATTCACGGGAACGCACGGCGCGATGCGCATCGAGGCCAGTCCTGAGACAATCACGTTGGAGTTTATCACTCGCTCGGGGGAGGTGATTGATTCGCATACCTTGCACAAGTAGCCTTTGTCTGTGGAAGGATCCGGCGCCGGAGATCAACGGGCTTTTCCCACCCGTCTCCCTTTCGCCAGCCGCGCCTTCAGACGCAGGATGCGGCGGTAAGAGTCGTCGATACGTGATTCCTCGATGGCTCCGCGGTTCACCAGCTGTTTGATCGTCCAGAAGGCTCGAGCAGGGATGGTGGGGTCGAACAGTGTGCCGTTGTTGGCGAAGGCCAGAATATCGACGCCGGCCCGGATGGCGCGTTCGATGGCCGTCTCAAAGCCATAGTGTTGGGTGATGGCCCCCATCCCCATGTCATCACTGATTACCACACCATCCCAGCCCATCTCCTCGCGCAGCAGGCCGGTGATGGTGGGGTAGGAAAGGGTCGCGGGATTGTTGGGGTCAAGATGGGCATTGAAAAGGTGAGCCGTCATTACGGTATCGCACAGCCCGGCGCGGATGATGTTACGGAAGGGTTCCAGTTCGACCTTGGACCAGGTGCCGGTCACGTCTACGAAACCGCTGTGCGAATCGCCTCGGGCGCTGCCATGACCTGGGAAGTGCTTCAGGCTGGTGAGCACACCCACGTCACGGTGCGCTTTGATTGTTTCTACAGCGTGGGCGGTGACGATGTCGGGGTCGGCGGAGAAGCTGCGCCCGTACTTGCCAATGATGGGATTGTCGGGATTGAGGTTAAGATCTACGACGGGCGCCAGGTTGAGGTTAATGCCAACCGAGCGCAGCGTGCGCGCGGTGGTTCTGGCGTGGGCGCGCGTGAGCGCTAGATTGTTCAGTTTCCCCAGATACTCCTGGGAATAAGAAGGTGGGAATCCGCGGCCGGCCTTGAGCCGGTTAACTCGGCCCCCTTCCTGATCCACGCTAATGAGGAGCGGCCCGACGGGCGTGGTGTCTTGCAACCCCTGGTTCAGAGCCGCCAACTGGCTGGGTTCGCTTATATTGCGCCTATCGTTCTGGGTTGCCACATCATAATCAAAGAGAACGACGCCGCCCACGTATCGCTGCACAAGATCGGTTCTGATGGCGTTGTCATGGCTTAGCATGAGGCCGCGGAATCCAACCAGGATCATCTGGCCGATCTTGACGTCCAGGCGCGTCTCAGAAAGGTGGCCCGACGGTCCGCCGATAGACCACCACAGCGGCGGTAGAACCAGCGTTGTTATTCCCGCGCCGGCCAACTGGAGGAACTCTCGACGGGTGCAGGCAGGGGGAGAGCGTCTCATTTGCCAGCCGCCGGGAGGGGCATAAATCGCCGCGCAAACCATGAAGCGGGCATGTTTTGGGGTTCCTCCGTGTGACCGGCGGACCTTCAGTTACTCTGCGGATAAGTAGGCACGTCGGGCCCGACGATATCGCGGAATAACTCCAGTATTTCGCCAGGACGAGCGTGCCGCTTCTGCATCGTCTTCTTGGAAAAGACTAGGTCGTCGTTGACGCGGACCTCAAATGCTCCCGCGGTGCCCGTGATGAGCGTTAATTCATCAATGACGTGCTGATAATTGGTCAGTAAATCATTGGCCGCGCCAACGGCGCGGTCGCAATAGTCTCAGGGTACGCAGTACTCGATTGAAATCCGGTACTTATCCATGGAATAACTCGCTTTACTCGCTTGATTACCGATTGGCCTCCGGGACAGTATAACGAACGTTAGAAAGCTTGACAACGGGCCCTGCCTAGGCTACCATACACGACGCCCTCGGGCCTGTAGCTCAGCCGGGAGAGCGCTACAATCGCACTGTAGTGGTCAGGGGTTCGAATCCCCTCAGGTCCATTTCGCCGGGTGCAGTTGCTTGGCATTTAACATAATTATGATAGGATAATGGCAGCGAACAGGAGTAGTAGGTGCTGCTGCGCGGACAGAAAGTTGCCTCGCGGGCTGAAAGGGCAACAAGAATAGCACTGAACTCGCCTGGGAGCTGCGTTGGTGAAAGGCAATTATGTCCTAGCCGGCGCCGGATCGCACACGTTACGTGTTGGAGTGGATGGTATCCAGGGCCCATAGCTCAGCTGGGAGAGCGCCACAATGGCATTGTGGAGGTCAAGGGTTCGAGTCCCTTTGGGTCCACTAGATTTTCGAAACTGTGATTACCATCAATCAGAGTGGTACCGCGGAACCCCTTTCGTCTCTGAGCGAGAGGGGTTTTTTTGTTGGGTAGCGCCCGACGTTTCTGGAGGAGGCTTAATGACCGAAAAGTATGATCCCGCCGTAATTGAAGGCAAATGGCAGAAGAAGTGGGAAGAGAGTGGTCTGTATCGGCAGACGATTGATCACGAACAGCCGAAGCATTACGCGCTGACGATGTTGCCGTATCCCAGCGGGGACCTGCACATCGGCCACTGGTACGCCATGGTTCCCAGCGATGCGCGCGCGCGTTATATGCGGATGAAGGGCTTCAACGTGCTCTTTCCTATGGGCTTCGACGCCTTCGGCCTGCCGGCGGAGAACGCGGCTATCAAGCATAACATCCATCCCAAAACCTGGACCTACGCCAATATCGAGCGTATGCGCGAACAGCTGAAGAGTATGGGAGCCATGTTTGATTGGGAGCGCGAGGCGATCTCCTCCGATCCCAGTTACTATCACTGGACCCAATGGTTCTTCAACAAGCTGCTGGAACACGATCTGGCCTACCGTAAGCGGGCCGCCGTAGACTTCTGCCCGAATTGCAACACGACGTTGGCCCGAGAGCAGGTGTGGGGCGAAGATCGCCACTGCGAGCGCTGCGGCACGCCTGTAATCAAGAAAGAGTTGGAACAATGGTTCTTCCGCACCACCCAGTACGCCGAAGAACTGCTGGATTTCAGCGATATCGATTGGCCCGAGCGCGTTGTGACTATGCAGCGCAACTGGATCGGTAAGAGCGTGGGGGCCGAAGTCGTTTTCCGCACGGAAGGCGGTCATCCCATTCCTGTGTTCACCACACGCCCCGATACGCTGTGGGGCGCTACCTTCATGGTTTTGGCGCCGGAGCATCCGCTGGTCGACGAGGTAACGTCTGAGGCGCAGCGGGAGGAGGTGGAGGCTTACATGGTCCGGGCAGGGCGCATGAGCGACATCGACCGTGAGTCTGTGGAGCGCGAAAAGACAGGCGTCTTCACCGGCGGCCACGCCATCAACCCGGTCAACCAGGCGCGCGTTCCCATCTGGGTAGCAGATTACGTGCTGATGACGTACGGATCTGGCGCCATTATGGCCGTGCCGGGGCACGATGAACGCGACTTCGAGTTTGCCACGAAGTACGATCTGCCCATCGTGGAGGTCATCCGCGAGCCCGGACGCACGGACGAGGACGGCCCGCTGACAGAGGCCTACGTCTCTAAGGAAGAGGGATATCTGGTAAATTCCGCTCACTTTGACGGAACGCCGGTGGATGTGGCAGTGGAGAAGGTGACCGAGTGGCTGGAGGAGCAGGGCATCGGCCAAAAGGCGGTCAACTACCGTCTGCGCGATTGGCTGATCAGCCGCCAGCGCTACTGGGGCGCGCCCATCCCCATCATTTTCTGTCCGGAGCATGGCGCGGTGCCTGTGCCTGACGACGAGCTGCCCGTCCGGCTGCCTGAGGACGTGGAGTTTATGCCCACAGGCGTCAGCCCGCTGAAGCTGCACGAGGGTTTCCTGAACACGGAGTGCCCTGTTTGTGGCCGGCCGTCCGAGCGAGAGACCGACACGATGGACACCTTCATGTGTTCCTCCTGGTACCAATACCGCTACCTGAGTCCCAATTACGAGGATGGACCGTTTGACCCTGAAGAGTGTGAGTATTGGATGCCGGTGGATCAGTACACGGGAGGGATCGAGCACGCTACCATGCACCTGATCTACACTCGCTTCTTCACCAAGGCTCTGCGTGATATGGGGTTGGTGGACTTCGATGAGCCGATGTTGGCCCTATACAACCAGGGCATGGTTCTGGGCGAAGATAACGAGAAGATGTCCAAGTCACGGGGCAATGTAGTGGCGCCCGACGAGCTGGTGGAGCAGTACGGCACGGATACGGTGCGCACCTACCTGATGTTCTTTGCCAAGTGGGATCAGGGCGGCCCCTGGAATTACGATGGCATCAAAGGCCCGCAACGTTTCCTGTACGATGTGTGGGATCTGGCCTGCGCCGAATATGCGCCGTCCGCCTTGGACGAGGAAGCCACGCGCGCGCTGCGCCGTCACACGCACCAGACGATCCGCAAGGTCGGCGACGATCTGGAGTCCTTCTCTTTTAACACGGCTGTCGCTGCCCTGATGGAGTTGCGCAACGCTATCGCCGACGCCCAGAAGGCAGACGGCGCCAGCCAGGATGCCTGGGATGAAGCCGTGGATACCTTGCTGCTGTTGCTGGCCCCCTTTGCGCCTCAAATCACAGAGGAGCTGTGGCAGAAGCGCGGGCATGAGTACAGCATTCACGAGCAACCGTGGCCTGAATGGGACGAAGAAATCGCGCGTGAAGAAACGATTACGTTGATCGTGCAGGTGAACGGTAAGGTGCGTGCCAAGGTAGATGTACCCGCGGGCATCAGCAACGACGAAGCGGAGCGTATTGCGCTGCAGGAGGAAAACGTACAGCGCTGGCTGGACGGCAAGACGCCGCGGAAAGTGATCGTCGTTCCCGGTCGGCTGGTGAATATTGTGGTCTAAGAGTAGGTAATGTAAATAAAAGCAAGAGCCTCCGCCGTTCCCCTAAACGGTGGAGGCTCTTCTTTCTTATAAGCAATCAGCACTCGCTTCGTGCATTGTTCTTGCATCTGTCCATTTGTCCAAGCGCCTCCCGGCGTTTCTGTGGAAACGTTACCGGCCACTATCTTAATCGTTCGGTCGTCTTGACAATAACTCAACAATTATCTATTATTTTGTTATCGATATTGAAAAAAGTAATATTAATGTAATAAAAATGGTTATTTTATTGAATAAATTTAAGAAATGACGGAAGGAAATGTTATGAAGTACGACTTTGCGCCAAAACTTGCTCACGTGATCACCGATTACTCCACGGCGATTAAAGAAGGCGACTTTGTCGTCATTCTCGGCAACACTGAGGCAGTGCCGCTG
Organism: Candidatus Sulfomarinibacteraceae bacterium; assembly: GCA_035464315.1. Lineage (GTDB taxonomy): Bacteria > Chloroflexota > Anaerolineae > Promineifilales > Promineifilaceae > JAAYYY01. The sequence continues at coordinate 8,876 of DATHSI010000125.1, read as the reverse complement.
ATTGAAGCGCTTTATGAGGCAGTACTAAGGCGGGGTGGGAACCCGGTGGTACAGTTGAACATTCCCGGGCTGCGTGAAATGCGCCTGGAGCTGGCCGGTGACCGCCAATTGGATTTCATGAATCCCATACAGAAGCTGGTGGTTGAAGAGGCCGACGTTATTCTGGCGATTGAGGCGCCGAGCAATACCAAATCTCTGGCGTCATCGGATCCGGCGCGAATAACCCGTTGGCAGCAGGCGATAGCGCCCTTGATGCCGGTACAACTGCGTCGCATGGGCGACGGCTCGCTGCGTTGGTGCTTGATGGCCTGGCCTACGGCGGCGGCGGCTCAGCAAACGGACATGGGGCTTCACGCGTACACGCAATTCCTGTTCCGCGCCTATGCTCTGGACCAGGATGATCCTGTTGCTCATTGGTGCGGTGTCAAAGCGCTTCACGAACGGTTGCTCGCTTTCCTGGGCGGGAAATCACACGTTGAGGTGAAAGGGCCAGACGTTGAGCTGACCTTCGACTATGGCGGAAGGGAGTGGGTGAGCGCACATGGAGAAGTCAACTTCCCCGATGGCGAGATCTTTACCGGGCCGGTTGAGTCATCAGTTAACGGCTACGTCCGCTTCAATATGCCGACCATTCATCAGGGTCGCGAAGTCAATGGCGTTTGTCTCACTTTTAAAGATGGCAAAGTCGTCGAGGCGTCTGCGAGTAAGGGAGAGGATTACTTGCTCTCTCAGTTGGAGCTGGACGAGGGTGCTCGCTGGCTGGGAGAATTTGCCATTGGCACCAACCGCGGTGTGGATCGGGTGACAGGCTCGACCCTGCTTGATGAGAAAATCGGCGGGTCGTTCCACATGGCGCTGGGCGCCAGCCTGCCACAGACAAAGGGCGTCAACGAGAGCCAGCTCCATTGGGACATGGTGCACGACCTGAAGGATGGTGGTGAGATCTACGTAGACGGTCAGTTGTTCAACCGCGGCGGGGAGTTCACTGTGGTCTAGACCAACGAGAAAACGGGAGGCGGCGTTATTGTCAAAGGTGACCCAATTGGAGTACTATGTAATCCAGAGTGGAAACTTTCCAGGCGCCGGCAGAGTTTCCCGGCGCCGGCAACAGGGGGACGTTGAATGAGCGATGCCTTTGATTACTATCCGGATACGGATACGTTGATTGTCCGTTTCAGGCGAGCGCCGCACAACATTGAGATATTCGAGGGGGGCAATTTCACGGCGGTCGCCGGCGACCTGGGAGATCTGGTTGAAGTGGAGATACGCGGTGCGCGGGGCTTCATTGCCAGAGCCCTCTCAGAGGGGGTACCTCTGGACGAGACGATGTTGGACGAAGCCGACAGCTCCGCCGGTTAGCTGCTCCTGCTTGTGTAAGGTGAAACGTGCGTTCAGGCCGTGCCGATGATCCGTAGGGTGACGCCAAACATGAACAGGGAGGCCAGCGCGTAGACCCACTGGGCCCGGTTCGAATCGTCGCCGCGCAGATAGGCAAAAAGCCCGGGTAGGAAGACCACGCCGAAAGCGCCGTAGAGATAGTGTATTAGCTGGCGTCCTGGTCGCGCCCCATCTAGATAGAGTAATCCCCCTAGAATAACCTGAACGAGGATAACAATTTGAATGACGGCGATGGCGCCGAAATAACTGCCGTCGACCGCCTTGCCGCGGACGGCGCGATATAGGCCCCAGACGGCAATTGCCAGGTAGAACATCCAGATGGTGTTAGAAAGGACACGGTGGATCTCAGAAATCGCTGCCATAATGATCCTGTTATTGAGAGCTGGACACAGCTTCGAAAGTGCTCCGGCTACCCGGCCCCGGCCCGTTTCCAGAAATTGTTCACGACGCGGGCTAATGCTTCCATTTGTTCAAATTGAGGCAGGCCCCGTGTCGGCGTAATGCGTACGGCGCTCCAACCGGGATTTCGCAACAGCAAATCGGGCAGCGCGTCAAAAGTGGTATAGGCATCCTGATCGTAGACAATCAGGCTCGGTACGTTCACTTTCTCGTAGACCTCGGTCAACACATCCGGCGTGAATAGCTTGCCGCTGATGAAGTGCAGTGGCGCAAAGCGCGCGTTCGGTTGGTGTGCGCTGAGATAACTATAGGCCGCCAGCCCTTCGTCGGGCGCGCCATAGAAACTCTTGTCGAGGAAATAGCGGATGCTGGCCCGCGTGGCAAGCAAGTCGTAGAGGGCCTGACTCCAGAGAGGGAATGAGAAGAGATTTAAGAGAAACTGGCTGTTGTCCTTCTCAGGCGATTCTTGCGAGCCGCGTTTGTCAATGTTATCCGACAATCCCGTTGGCGATATGAGAGTCAGGGAATGGAACAGTTCTGGTTGCTCCAATGCCGCCGTCGCGGCGAACTCGCTGCTGAGCGACAGGGCGATGACGTCCGCGGGTTCCTCCACAATATCTCTCAGAAAGTCGGCAATCGCCGCCGAAAACAGCTTAGGCGAGTAATGGCGATTGGAGCGCTCCGAAAAGCCGAAACCGGGCAGATCCAGGGCATAAACTGCGCGCTGGTCGCGATAGTAGTCGAAGATGGGGCGCATTTCGTAGGATGATGCGGCGGCATTAATACTGTGTACGAGCACCAACGGTCGTCCACCGTCGCTCTCGTCGGCATAGTAATTCAGAAGGCCCGAAATACGGCCGGTGAACAGGTGCTTTTCGCTGTTGATGGCCAGCGGCAGCGGCAGGTCATGGTCAATCATCGTGGCGCTGTACACGATCCAGCCGCCGGCGACGCCAGCGCCGGCCAGCGCCAGAGCGCCGAGGGCGCCGGTGCCCGTTTTCTTTCGTTTATTCTGTCGTTCTATTCTTTCGCTCATATGTCACGATCCTTCAAACTGTCTACGTGGATTCTATGTTTTCCGTTCATGCGAGCGCCCACCGTGGCTGAGAGCGCCAACCGCGCACGAGCGCCGTCCAATCTTATCAGATTTGCCAGGAATGTTGAGCGAGGCTTGCTGAGCCACGCCGACTGCTGCTGAGTTCTACTGCCCGCGATCAATGAGGCAGACGCGCACGCTCTCGCTTGTTGCCTCATTACCTGCGGCATCGATGGCCGTGACGCGAAACTGATGGCAACCTTCGCCGCGGATGGTCCACTTTTCGGTAAACGGCGGCACCGTCTTCACCGCGAACGGCACGCCGGCGTTGTCAATGTAGAACTCAACGCGCTCGATGGAAATATCATCCTCGGCCCGCGCTTGAATGATGACCCATTCGTCGTCGGTGAAGATCGATTGATTGGGAATGGGAAATAGGATGTTTGCCGTTGGCGGCGTGTTGTCCACGGTAACCGGCACGCTGACCTCTTCGAAAGAGCCATCCTGGCGCGCCACAGTGAGTAATAGAGTGTAGAGTCCGTTGAGATCGGACACGTCCCACTGACCCAGCGGCTCACGCTCCCGCGCTTCTTCGACGTTATCGACGATGATCTGGATGTTGTTGGGGGTCAGTCCCTCAAAGTAGGCCAGCCGATAGTAGGCGAAATCTTCGATCTGCGCCGTGCCCGTGATAGTCGCCTGGCCCTGAACGAAGGCAAACGGTTCGGGAGCCGTGATGGCGATCTGCCCCTGGCTGCCGGGTGAATCGGTAATGGTGTCGTATTCTGTGGGCGGCTGTTCAATTTCATTCTCGCGCACCCAGTCCGCCGCCCGTTCAGGATAAATACGGTAGACGCGTGTGTCAACGAGTTCCGGAGGTGTATAGATCGTAGCCAGGCGACCGGTCTCGCGATTGATTCTGAACTCTTGATAGATGTTGTCGTAGACGGCGGGCTCCGTGCCCTCGATGAAATATTCGGTCACAGTGGGACAACGTGGGGTGGGCAACAGGCCAGAGATGTCGCACACGGTGCGTTCGACGATGCCCGGCGGACGTTCCCAGGTGGCAGCCGGTTCATCCTGCAAGGCCCAACTCATGAAGGCGTGCCAGATGGGGGCCGCGCCGCGCGATCCAGGCACCTCGTCCATGGGCGAGTTATCCGTATTGCCGACCCACACGCCGCTCACCAACTGTGGCGTATAGCCTACGGTCCAGGCGTCGCGGAAATCATTGGTGGTTCCGGTTTTGGCCGCAGCAGGCCGATTCTCGGGCAGTTCCAGTGGGTTAGGGCAGCCAAACGCCGGACAACGCGATGTTCTATCGGAAAGAATGTCATTGAGCAGAAATGCAAGCTGCGGCGTGACAATCTCCTGTTGCTGTGGCTGGTTGTACTCGTAAAGGACGTCCCCACTGCGATTTTCCACGCGCAGGATGGCCACCGGATCCAGCGTTCGATGACCGAGCCGCTGCTCTGACTCGGGCACAGGCTGTCCGATCATGCGTCCCATGTTGTCCAGTACGGAGAAGGCATAGACCATGTCGATCAGCCGCACTTCGCCGCCGCCCAATGTCAGGGAGAGGCCGTAACTGTTGTCGTTGAGGCTGGTGATACCCATGCTGTGAGCCGTGCGTATGACGTTGTTCACGCCGACCCAGCTTGTGACCTCGACGGCGGGCACATTGTAACTGTTGGCCAGCGCCTGTCGCAGACGCATGGGGCCGTGGAAGGTGCGGTCGTAGTTTTGCGGAACGTAGGCCACACCGTCGTAGGGTGTGCCGAAGTCGGTCTCTACGTCCAGCACCATGCTCGCAGCCGTGTAGCCCTGGCTCAGCGCCGTGAGGTACGTGAACGGTTTGAACGCCGACCCTGGTTGTCGCAGGCCATCCACGGCCACGTTGAAGGAACCGTCGATGCTCTCGTTCCAGTAATCCAGGCTGCCGACCATCACTTTAATCTCTGCTGTGCGCGGGTCCAGAGCCACGACGGCGGCATTATTTACATTGCGGTTAACCCCAATATCTGCCTGTCGCAAGGGGGGCAGAAAGTCCAGGGCCGGACAACTGGCCTGCTCGTCAGCCGGCAGGTTGGTACCGACATGGCCCGACAGGCGCGCGACGTGGGCGCGCGCCACACATTCAGCCTGTTGCTGCATTTCCAGATCTAGAGACGTGTACACGCGTAGTCCGCCGCGCAATACCCGCTCCGGTCCGAAGCGCTCCTCTAGCTGTTTGCGTACATAGATGGCAAAGTGCGGTGCAATGATGTCATAACGCTCCTCAATACCCGGACTCACCGCCAGTGGCGTATATTTGGCCGTGACCAATTGCTCGCGATCGATGTACCCGTCGCGGAACATGGCCTCCAGGACGCGCTCCTGGCGGACCTTGGCCATCTCAAAATTGTCAATGGGATTCAGAGCCGGCGACTGCGGAATGGCCGCTAGCATCGCCGCTTCAGCCAGCGTGAGCTGCACCGCCGGTTTGTCGAAATACACGCGCGCCGCGGCTTCAAGTCCGTAGGCCAGATTGCCGTAGAAGTTGGTGTTCAGATACCATTCCAAGATCTGTTCTTTGGTGTACGTGCTGGATAATTTGTGCGCGAGAAGCAACTCTTCTACTTTGCGCCGGTAGTCGTCGAAGTCCACTTCTGCGCCGACAATGCGACGCTCTTCCTCGATAAGGCTGTTCTTGACGAGCTGCTGGGTGATCGAGGAACCACCCTGGATGTCGCCGCCCAAGAGCACGTACTCGTAGAAGGCGCGCCCAATGCCCTGTATGTCAAATCCCTGGTTGGTCCAAAAAGTCCTGTCTTCGATGGCTATGGTGGCGTTGATTGCATTCTGCGGGATCTGATCCAGCTTCAGCCACTGCCGGTCGCCGCCCAGCGGGTCAATTACCTCGTAGATGAGAACCAGATCCTGGTTGCCGTCGCCGTTCTGATCCGGTCCCCAGGCGTAGATTTCAGTCGTCTCGAAGTTGCCATCCACATCCTGGCCCAACTGCTCTACTTCCGTGAAATCGGGAAGATCTCGTGTGAAGTAGTCGTAGACGGCCGCGGCGCCAGACACTCCCCCGGCAAAGAGGAAAAAGAAAAACAACACCGCGGCAAAGGAGAGCGCCAGGAAGAGCCTGACAAACAAGCGCAGGCCGCGGTTGCCACGCTTCTTGCGGCGCAGACGACGTCCAACGGTGTGCGTTGTTCTGGGCATATCTCATTACTGGAGACAGGCGGCCGGTGCGTCCTGGCACCCATCTCCCTACCATTTGCCAACTTGTGACTTTAGATCACTGGCGCTGATTGTGCCTAGATTTCGCTGCTTGTGCAAACCTGGAAGCGGTTACTGTCTCCAGCGGGTTGCCTTCGATGTACGGGCGGCTCGGAGATGGGGCGTTGTCGTAGGATACCGGGGCAGGTGAAGGATCGGTTGTGCCTTGCGAGGGGGGATCACTGGGATACAATACGATTAGCAAATCTGGAGAACAAAATGTCGTTACGTCGCATGTTGCCGTTCATTCTCATTAACATCGTCGTCTCTGCTACGGTGGTGCTGCTCGTACTCTACTGGTGGGACAATCGCCAGCCGGAACCGGAAGCGGCGTCTGTTGCCGGTGGCGCAACGGAGTTTGAGACTGCTGTGCCCGCTGTTCCCGGCTTCGATCCGCCCGCGGATGAGGTTGACGATGAGGTTGACAATGAAGAGCCGGGAGGCGAAGAAGAGGAGGATGGGCCCACCATTCACATCGTACAGGCCGGCGAAACGCTGGGCCGCATCAGCCAGATGTACGACGTGTCCATGGAAGACATCGCCACAGCTAACGACATTATCGACGTCAATTCCCTGGCTGTGGGCCAGGAGCTTATGATTCCCATTGGCGGCCTGCCCAACCCTACAGAAACGCCTACGCCGGAGCCAACGGCTGAGGCGACGCCTACCCCAGAGCCTACAGAAGCGCTTGATGAGGGCGAGGCTATTGTAGAAATCACCGAAGTGATCGGGGCGGGTGATCTCACAGCGGAGGCGGTGCGCATCAGTAATGTGGGCAACCGCCCGCTCATGTTGCGCGGATGGGAGCTGGCCGACGAGGATGGGCACGTTTATACCTTCGTCGATGTGACGCTCTATGGCGGCAGCGAAACGGGTTCTCCATCGATACTTGTTCATACTGAGACGGGTCAGAACGGTCCCTCGGATCTCTACTGGGGTCTTGAAACAGAGGTCTGGGAAAGTGGGGAAACCGTAACGTTGCGTGACGCCGAAGGCACGGTGCAGGCGACGTACGACATTCCCTGAGAAATGAGGAGGTTCGCACATGGGCTACCGTGGCTTGATCGATCCGAACGGCGAGTTGTTCGCTTATCTTTACGGCACGACGTTGTACACCCTGGATGATGAAGTAACCGGCCGTGTTGAAGAAAATTACATTGTTGATATGGAAGGTAACCGTATGTGGCGTCTGGAGGGCGATGCGGTATTCACCATGGATGGCGAGGCAGTCGGTTATCTGGGCGACGAACGCCCGGATGAGTACGATATCTAGCTCGTCCCTTATCCACGCGGAAACCGGTGTTCACAGTCTGCGCTGGGGACGGAGCGCCAGACTTTCCCCAGCCGGATTCGTATAGTCAGAGTCTAATCGATAAATGAAACTGGCGGCTGGGCCGCGCTCTTGACGCGCGCCGATTGTCAGAAGAGGAGTATATATGCGACTGGGTGCGCAAATGAGCGTAGCTGGCGGCCTGCACAGCGCGTTTGAACGTGGAGAAGAGGCGGGCTGCGATTCGATAATGATTTTTACGAAGAGCAACAGGCGCTGGGCCGCCCGACCATTGACGGATGATGACATTGCCAGATATCGAGAGGCAGCCGATCAATACGCGCACATCACGCCGGTGGCAGTCCACGCTAGCTATTTAATTAATATCGCTTCTTCCAAACCGGATTTATGGGAGAAGTCCTACCAGGCGCTGAAAACGGAGGTGGAGCGGGCAGAGGCCATCGGCGCGCCGACACTCACCTTTCACCCTGGAGCGTATGTCGACGCCGACGAGGAAACCGGCCTGGCCAATATCGCCCGCGCTCTTAACCGGCTGTTGGAGGAAACGGAAGGGTTCAATACCGTCATTTGCCTGGAAACGATGGCGGGAACGGGCACGACGCTGGGTTACCGCTTCGAGCACCTGGCTTATCTGATAGAGGCCACCGGCAACCACGAGCGGGTAGGCGTTTCCTTTGACACGTGCCACGTCTTTGCCGCGGGATATGACATCCGCATGCCGCGGGCGTATGCGGAAACGATGGAAGAATTCGACCGCGTGGTAGGGTTGGAGCGCATCCACTGTTTCCACTTCAACGACAGCCGGCACGGGCTGGGCGAGCGCAAAGATCGCCACGCGCACATCGGGGAAGGGGAAATAGGATTGGAGGGCTTCGCAAACTTTGTGAACGATCCTCGGTTCGCCAGCCATCCCGCGCACCTGGAAACGCCCAAGACGGAGACGGATGAGGAGGGCAATGACGTGGAGATGGATCCGGTGAACCTAAAGGCGTTACGTGACCTGATCCGCGAGAGAGCGTGAGCCGCGCCGTGGCAGCCCTGTTCAGTCGGCTGCCACACGCACCACGCCGGAGAGGTTCTTCAGCGCCTGTTCCAATTCGGGGCAATAGCCTGTGGCTGCGCCTGGGAACTCCATGGTGAGGTCGGTGCCGCGCAGCGTGAGCGCCAGGCGATCTTGCCCGGGATAGTCGCCGATCAGAGCCACGGCCTGACGAAAGGCCTGTTGCCAGTCACTGGCGGGATCAACTTCGACCACTACGTTCCTTACGCTGGCGCCCTCCTGCACGTGTCCGTTTCGATCTCCGGCAGTCGCCTCGGCTGTCATCTCCTGGTCGGTGTTGGTTATATTGGCAGATGCGGTGGATGTAGCGGCGGGTGCGGGTTCATCCTCCCACGCCGGCGGCGGAGGGGGGTAGCCGGATGCCGGTTCCTGTACTGACGGTTCGTCCCAGGGGAAGTCGACCTCGTCGGGAGGCATACCGTTAT
>DATHSI010000124.1:0-63682 GCA_035464315.1 Candidatus Sulfomarinibacteraceae bacterium | reverse complement strand
ACTGTTTGGCGCCTATCCTGCCCAATTCTGGGTGTTGGTGATGGCTACGTTCATTGACCGCCTGGGCGGGGCGTTGTTGTTCCCATTCCTCACGCTGTACATCACGCAAAAATTCGGCATTGGCATGACCCAGGTAGGCGGCATTTTTGTGGTCTTTTCGCTGTCCAGCGTGGTGGGCAGCTTTATGGGAGGGGCGCTGGCCGACCGCCTGGGGCGCAAGGGCATGTTGTTGTTTGGCCTGATAGCCAGCGGCCTGACCAGCCTGCTCATGGGCTTTGTGGACAGCCTGGGCCTGTTCATGATTGTGATCATGGTCGTGGGGCTGCTGGCCAACGCGGGCGGGCCGGCGCAACAGGCGATGGTCGCCGATTTGCTGCCGGAGGAGAAGCGGGCGGAGGGCTTTGGCATTTTGCGCGTGGCGGTCAACCTCTCGTTTACCATTGGGCCCATGCTCGGTGGCTTTCTGGCGGCGCAATCTTATCTTCTGCTCTTTGTCTCCGATGCGGTAGCCAGCATGGTGACCGCCGTCATCGTCGTCCTGGCCATCGGCGAGACGCTGCCGCAGCCGGACGAAGAAGCGGAGCCACAGACGATGTTGCAGAGCATTGGCGGCTACTCGGTGGCCTTGCGCGACGTGGCCTTCATCGGTTTTATGGTGGCCTCGGTGCTCATGGTGCTGGTCTATATGCAGATGAATACCACGTTGGCCGTTTTCCTGCGCGACGTGCACGGCGTGAACGAGCAGCGCTACGGCTATCTGATGAGCCTGAACGCGGCGATGGTCGTCCTGCTGCAATTTCCGGTGACGCGATGGGTGGGCCAGTATCGACCGCTGAAGGTGATGGCTGCGGGCACGGTGTTGTACGCGGTTGGGTTTGCCCTGTATGGGTTTGTGGGTGTTTATGTGCTGTTCCTGCTGGCGATGGCTGTGATCACCGTGGGGGAGATGATGGTCTCGCCGGTGAGCCAGAGTATTGTGGCGCGCATGGCGCCGGAAACGATGCGCGCGCGCTACATGGCCGTTTACGGGTTTAACTGGGTGATTGCTACGGCGTTCGGCCCCCTGCTGGCGGGCCTGATTATGGACAACACCGATCCCCGCTGGGTGTGGTACGCGGCGGGCCTGGTGGGGCTGGTCGCCGCCGCAGGGTATTATTTGCTGGAAGTGAGGGCCGGACGGGTGGCCTGGGACAGCGCGGACGAGAAGTTGCGGGTGCTGGAACAGCTGGAAGAGGGGCAAATCTCGGCGATTGAGGCCAACAGTCTGCTGGACGCGGTGGAGGAAAGCGCCTGGGCCAGGCTGGCGCCGGAGGTTGCAGAGAGCAACCAGCGCTATCTACGCGTTCGCATCAGCGATCCGTTGTCGGGCGTGATGCGCAGCGACCTGCGCCTGCCGGTGGGCCTGGTCAACCTGGCGCTGGCGGCGCAAAGTGAGTTGGGAGCGGAGTTGGAGCAGATCGATCCCCTGCTGCTGCAAGAATTGCTGGATAAGGGCGGTGAGGGAGCGGCGCAGATTGGGGCTGAGCAGCGAGTGGAGATACTGCTGGAGGATGACGACGGGCCGGCGATGCCTGAATAGCCTGGCCCCAGACCGCGATGGGAGCAGAGGCAGAGACATACGACTTTGGCCAGCGCAGGTTGCCTGGAACGGGCGGTCAGGGCGTCGCGACTTGTGCCATGAGCCAGCGTGCTTTTTCCGCCGCCCGGCACAACAGCGCCTGCTCGTCGATGGTTGTGAATTGCCCGTCCTGCAGCAGGAAGCGCCCGGCGACGAGCACAGCCTCGACGTTGCTGCTGCCGGCGCAGTAGACGAGGCTGGCGACGGGATCGTGCGCCGGCGTGGTATTGGGCCGGGACAGATCGTAGACGACCAGGTCGGCCTGCTTGCCGGGCGCGATGCTGCCCACTTCCTCCTGCAGGCCCACGACGGCGGCGCCCACCTCTGTGGCCATGCGCAGCACGCTTTCTGCGCCCAGGGCCTGCGGGTCGCAGCCGTGCACCTTGTGCAAGAGGCAGGCACTTTTCAGCAGCTCCAGGAAGTTTTGGTTGTCGTTGCTGGCGGAGCCATCGGTGCCCAGAGCGACCGGGACGCCACTCTGCAGCAGGCGCGGCACGGGGGCCACGCCGACGCCCAGGATCATGTTGGCGACCGGGTTGTGGGAGACGCTGACGTCGTTTTCCGCCAGCAGCCGGATGTCGTCGTCGTTCAGGCAGACGCAGTGCACGGCAAGCAGGCGCGGGCCGAGGAGGCCGATTTCCTGTAGGAAGGGCAGCGCGGGCAGGCCGTATTGTTCCTGACAGAAGCGGTTATCCAGGTCAGATTCCAGCAGGTGCATGGTCAGGGGTAGATTGTGAGCCGCGCTATATTCGTCGACGGCCCGCAGCCCTTCCCTGGTCATGCTCCAGATGGCACTGGGGGCCAGGGCGAAGGTGAGCAGAGGCTCCGATTCGTAGGCGTCTCGCAGCGCGCTGAGCGCCGCCAGGGAATCGGCGACCGGTTCGTAGACGCTGCTGGGCCGCCCGCCGGGCAACGTGGGACGGTCGCACAGGCCGCGGCCCAGGATGGCGCGCAGGCCCACGTCCTGGAAAGCGCAGATCACGGCTTCGGCGAAGTGGGGCTGCGTGTTGGCGTACATATAGTCCAGGACGGTCGTCGCGCCGCTGCGCACCGCTTCCAGGCAGCCGACCATTGCCGCCAGGTAGATGGTTTCTTCGTCCAGGTGTGGCAGGAAGCGGCTGACGCTGATCTCCAGCCATTCCAGGAAGGGCCGGTCCTTGCCCAGCCCTTTCATGAAGGTCTGGAAGAGGTGGGTGTGGGTGTTGACGAAACCGGGCGCGACCAGCTTGCCGCCGGCGTCCCAGATGGTCTGGGGGCGCACGCGCGCCTGCAGCTCGGAGGTGGGACCCAGCGCCACAATCTGGCCCTGGTCGATGGCGATTGCGCCGGCCTCGACGGAATGGCCGGACGGCGTCTGGCGCAGAATCTGGGCGTTGCTGATGAGCAGCTCGACGTTGGTCGTCATGTGGATGTTGCCGTGTTCTGACGCGCCGCCTCACACAGTTCTGTTTTCAAATTCAGGCCTCCATCCAGTCCCGGTAGAAAGATTCCTTCAGCTGGTCCACGCGGATCTCGCCGGCTTTGAAGACGCTGCCGGTGGCGTAATTGGTGATTTCGTAGCGGGCCACGGTGTGCACGTCTTTGTCTACGCGGTAAAAATCGCGCTCGCCTTCTTCAAAGAGGTCAATGAAGCGCTCGCCGTAGCGGCGGGAGGCGTTGAAGGGTAGTTCGTCGATGACGGCTTCGATTTCGCCGTCATCACAGTCGACCAGGAAGCGCACGGTGACGCCGTAGAGCAGGGCGCTGTTGGTGCGATCCATGGCCTGTAGCTCGTTTTTGACGGGAGGCGGCAGGGGGCAGGTGCCCGTGCCGGAGATGACGTGGGCGATGTTGAAGCCTTTGCGTTCCATGCGCCAGATGGAGGCCTCGACCGTGCGAGAGCAGACCTGGATGGCGCCGGTGAGGCTGCCGGTGCGCGCGGCGAGGATGTAGACGTTCTTGACGTCGATGCCACAGGCTTCGGCGATCTCTTCCGCCAGCGCCTCGCCGGGCAACCGGGCGATCTGGGCGCCGAAGACGGTTTCGTGGTGGGTGTCCCGGTAGGGCCAGGCCTGGGAGAAGATGTCGTTGCGGGCGATGGCGCGAGCGGGGCCGGAGCCGATGGGCGCGATGCCTTCGGGATGCGGGCCGCCTTTGATGGGCCAGCCGGAGAATTGCGCGCTGAGACACGCTTCCTGGGGATGGTCGATGTAGACGTTGATGGCGGGTAACTCCAGATCGTCTTCGCGGAAGTGGCCAAAATCGACGTGGCCCATGCCGCCGATCATCGCTTCGGTGAACAGCTTGCCCGCCATCCAGCCGCCGGGTGCCTCGACGCCCATGTCCACGACGGTGGCGTCGTTGGACAGGGGTACGACGCGGCAGTTCAACTGTTCGGCGTAGGGAATGATCTGCTCTTTGACGATCTGTGCTGCCTGTTGGTTGATGCTGAACAACTTGGTTCTCTCCTTGGTTATGGTTATCACTGGATTGATGTTGGTGGCTGCCGCGTGCGAGTACCATGCTTTGTGGGAGGAACTCCTCGGCTGCGAATCGCGCCTCCGGCGCGGGCCGATTTATAAAATCGGCCTACGGTGCTGTTAGCGGATGATGCCGCTGCCACGTGCGATCTCTGAAATTCTGCCGAAGGTATAGCCCTGGTCGCGTAGCGCGGGAATGACGATGTCCAGGGCGTCGGGATTCCACGGTACGTGGTCGTGAAAGACGACGATGGCCCCATCGCGGACCTGTTGCAGCAGGCGTTGGGCGATGGCCCCGGCGTCGGGTCCTTCCCAATCGCGGATGCTGACGCTCCAGAGGACGATGGTGTAACCGCGTTCCAGCAGCACCTGCTGTGTTGCCGGGGTGAGAATGCCGAAGGGTGGACGCAGGAGCGTGGGGCGCCGGCCCAGCTCTGCTTCCAGAATGTCGTCTGTGCGCGTCACTTCTTCCAGGCACTCTGCGAGCGATATGGCGTCGAAGGTGGGGTGGTTGTAGGTGTGGTTGCCCACGTCGTGACCGGCGTCCCGCACGCGGCGGGCGCACTCGGCCTCCGTTTCCAGCCGCCGCCCTTCCATGAAGAAGGCGGCGGGGACGGCGTGGTGGGCCAAAACCTGCAGAATTTTGTCGGTTCCCGGCGGGTTGGGCGCGCCGTCGAAGGTCAGATAGAAGCGTTTTTCGCACATAGTTGCGTCGCTCACGATTTGAAATAGGGCTTGCCCTGGCCCGCCGGGCCGCGCACGCGACCGACGACGCCGGCGAGGGCCAGCATGGCCATCAGGTAGGGCGTCATGAGCAAGATCTGATGCGGAATTTCAAGGCCGAAGATCTGCAACTGCATCTGCAGGGCGTCGGCGGCGCCGAAGAGCAGGCAGGCGCCCAGCACGCCCCAGGGGCTGTATTTGCCAAGAATAACGGCGGCGAGCGCGATCCAGCCGCGGCCGTCCACCAGATTCTCCAGGAAGCGGCTCACTTGCGTGAGGGTGAGAAAAGCGCCGCCGGCGCCGGCCAGAATGCCGCTGATGATCACCGCCGCGTAGCGCATGCGGTGCACGCGAATGCCCACGGTGTCGGCCACGCGCGGATTTTCGCCCACAGCGCGCAGGTTGAGGCCCACGGGCGTGCGCGAGAAAATGACGGCGATGATCACGACCAGGACCACGCTGAGATAGACAAGGATATTATGGTTGAACAGGATGGGACCCACAATGGGGATGTCGCCGAGCAGGGGGATGGGCAGCGGCTGTAAATTGGCGATGGTGTTGCCGCCCGCGGCGACGTCGCGTTGCATCAGGCGGTAGAAGTAGCCGGTGAAGCCGGCGGCGAAGATGCTCATGCCGATGCCCACGACGAGCTGGCTGACGCCAAGGGTGACGGAGGTGAAGGCCAGAATGAGGCCCATGATGGCGCCGGCGAGCAGGGCGCACAAAAGGCCGACCCACAGGCTGCCGCTGTACAGGGCGCCGACGTAGCCGAAGAAGGCGCCCATGAGCATCATGCCTTCCAGGGCGAAGTTGAAGACGCCCGATTTTTGCGCCACCAGGCCGCCCAGCGCGGTGAATAGCAGGGGCGTTGCCAGGCGCACCGACATGGCCAGCCAGGTGACAATGGTGGCGGAAAGAATCAAGTCATTCATCTCAGGCCCTTCCTCCTACGCGCCTGGCGCGTTTCCTGATGAAGTAGTCGCTGGCTATAACGGCGATGATGATCAGCCCCTGGATGACGGAGAGCAGGGGGGCGGGCACGCCGATGCCACGCTGCATGGCGCCGGCGCCCACGCGGATCATAGCGAAGAGCAGAGCGGCTAGGATGAGTCCGATAGGGCTCTTCTTGCCCATGATGGCCACGCCGATGCCGTCGAAGCCATAGCCGGGCGAGAAGCCGGCCTGCAGTCTGTATTGCGTGCCCATGAGCTCCACGGCGCCGCCCAGCCCGGCCAGGGCGCCGGAGATGAGCACGGCCATGGTCATGCCGGAGGCGATGCCCATGCCGGCGTAGGAAGCGGCGTCTTCGTTGTGGCCGATGGCGCGCATTTTGAAGCCCAGCGGTGTGTGTTTCATCAGGTAGTGGATGCCGAAGACGGCCACAATAGCCAGCACAAAGCCCAGATGTAAGTTGGTGCCGGGCATAATGAAGGGCAGCCGCGCCGACGCGGGGAGCGCCTCGGATTGGAACGTCATGCTGTTGGGGTCTTTGAGCACGCCCTGTACGAGGAGGGACACGACGAGGACGGCAATGTAGTTGAGCATCATGGTGTTGATCAGCTCGTCGGCGCCCAGGTAGATGCGCAGGAGGCCGGCAATGTGGGCCCAGATGGCGCCGCCGGCGGCGCCAAGCAGCAGGGCCAGCGGAATGTGAAGCAGGGCGGGCATTTCGGGCAGCAGGACGCCGGCGATGACTGCGCCCAAGGCGCCGAGGTAGAGCTGGCCTTCCACGCCGACGTTGAAGAAGCCGGCCTGGTAGGCCATGGAAAAGCCGACGCCGGCGAACGCCAGGGGGATGAAACGGGTCAGCGTTTCGCCGAAGCCGTAGGTGTTGCCGATGGTAGCTTCCAGGAGATAGCCGTAGGCGACCAGGGGGTTGATGCCGGCCATCAGGATCAGGATAGCGCCCACCCCCAGGGCGAAAAGCACGGCGGCGAGCGCGATACTGAATGAGATTACGCTCTCGTTGGCGCCCAGCAGTTTGCGAAACGCCTCCCACCGTGGGGCGGGCAGTTCAATTTGCATCCACGTGTGTCTCCCGGTTTTGTTACCTCTGCGATTTGTGCAACCGGCCGGCTACGTCACCATAGCCGGCCGGTCGTGTTTGCTAGTCCAGCGTTGGTTCCGGCACGTCGCCGTCGATGATCTGCTGGCGGATTTCGGCCACGCGGTCCTTCACTTCCTGGGGCAGCCGGTCTTCGAAGTTGTGGTAGGGAGCTAGATCTTCGATGCCGTCGGCGATGCCCAGGCGGTAGACGCGGGGTTCAAGCGTACCGTCCAGGTAGCCGCTGATCATGTACTCGACATAGCCGCCGGGTGAGGCCACGGCGCTGCTGACGACGGTGTCAGGGGCCACGTAGGACATGTCGACGATGGAGCCGATGGCCAGGATACCTTCTTCTGCGGCGGCTTCCACGGCGCCCACGTTGACCTGACCGCTCTGCGTGTAGACGACGTCAACGCCCTGGTTGACCATTGATCTTACCAACTCTTTGCCCTTGACCACGTCGTCCCAGCTGCCGACGAAGGCGTGGGACGCTTCTACGTCAGGGTTGGCCTCCTTCGCTCCAAGCTCGAAGCTCCTGGCCAGGCGCTGGGCGATGGGGGAATCGGTGGCGGTGAGAATACCGACCTTGTTGGTTTCGGTGACCAGGCCGGCGAGCGCGCCCGCCAGGTAGGTGGATTCCCAGTCGGTGGCGGCCACGGCGACCATGTTGTCGGCTTCGGCGGAGTAGCCGCCGGAGATGCCGAACATGGTGTCAGGGAAGTCGGGGGCGACTTCTAGCACGACGTCGGTGAAGTAGAGGTCGTGGGCGATGACCAGGTCATACCCTTCCGCAGCGTAGTTGCGGATCACGTCGCGGGCTTCGGCAACGGGGACGCTCTCCTGGAAGCTGACCTCGATGCCATAATTGTCCACAGCTTCCATGAGCACTCGGTGTCCTTCCTGGTTCCAACCCTCGTCCTGGATGGAACCGGCGAGTATCAGGGCCACCTTTACGGGCTCTTCTGAGCCGGCCTCGCCGGCCCTCTCTTCGCTGCTTTCCCTGGCTACCGGTTCCTCTGCTGCGGGTTCGTCGGCCGCCGGCGGGCCAGTGCAGGCGGCGGTAAAAGCCAGCAGCAGCCACAAGATAATTACGGTAGGAATTTTTCTTATAATCACTTCGTCTCTCCACTCCTTCTGTTCGGATCTTTACAAACTTCAACATCCAATTGTGACTGCGAGTTCTTGTTAAGGTGTGATTGCTGTTCCGCCCTGCTCCTCGATCGTCGTTTGCTCTGTGCCGGCCATCATGAGGCCGATGGTTTCTACCGTCGTAGCAGCGGGATCTACCTGTCCCATGATGCGGCCGTCGTGGATGACGGCGAGCCGGTCGCTCAGCGAGCGCAGCTCTTCCAGTTCAGTGGAAATGAGGAGGATGGCCACGCCGTTATCACGAGCGTTGAGTAGCTGCCGGTGCACGAACTCGATGGCGCCCACGTCCAGGCCCCAGGTGGGTTGCACCACCAGCAGGAAGCGGGGATCGCGTGATAGCTCGCGGCCGAGGATGACTTTCTGCTGGTTGCCGCCGGAAAGGTTCATTACCGGGATTTTGCTGTTGGGGGTGCGCACGTCGAACTCGTCGATCAAGCGTTCGGCGTAGCGCTTGATCTCCTTTTTGTCCAGGCTGAAGCCGCGGGTGAAAGGCGGCTGGTAGTACGTTTCCAGGATGAAGTTCTCGGCTACGGAAAAATCGGCGACGAGGCCGTGCTTGTGGCGGTCGGAAGGGATGAGGGCCAGGCCCATCTCAATCAGGTCGCGCGTGTGCTTCACGGTCACATCCTGGCCGAAGAGGCGGATGACGCCCGAGGTGGGCCGGATCATGCCGCCGATCACGGCAGCGAGTTCGGATTGGCCGTTGCCGTCAACGCCGGCCAGGCCCAGAATCTCGCCTTCGTGTATGCGGAGACTGATGTCGCCCAGCAGGCGCTTGCCGCCATCCTCCAGCAAGGACACCTTTTGTAGCGTCAGCACTTCTTCGCCGGGCCGGGCTTCTGTTTTCTCTATCTCGAAGCGCACGCTGCGGCCGACCATCAGGCGCGACAATTCTCGCGGGTTGGTATTGCTCGTTTGTACGGTGTCGATCAGGCGCCCGTCGCGCAGCACGGTGATGCGGTCGCTGATTTGCAGGGCCTCGTGCAATTTGTGGGTGATGAAGATGATGGTCGTGCCCGCTTCGCGCAGTTCCAGGACCATGTGGAAGAAGTCCTGGCACTCCTGGGGTGTGAGCACGGAGGTGGGTTCGTCCAGGATCAGGAGGCGGGCGCCTTTGTACAGCGCCTTGAGGATTTCCACCTTTTGTTGCATGCCCACGCTCAATTTTTCTACGGGCGCGTCCAGATCGAGCTGGATGTTGAAGCGGCGCGCCACCTGCCGCACTTCCTCGCGGCGCTTCTCGAACTCGATGAACGGAGGGCGGTCGGCGCGGCGGCCCAATATTAGATTTTCGAGCACGGTGAACACGGGGATGAGCATGAAGTGCTGGTGGATCATGCCCACGCCCCTGTCGATGGCCTTGCGCGGCGTGTTATCTTGCAGTTTGCGACCTTCCAGGAAGACCTGACCGCTGTCCGCTTCGTAGAGGCCGTAGAGAATGTTCATCAAGGTGCTTTTGCCGGCGCCGTTTTCGCCCAGCAGGGCGTGGATTTCGCCGCGGTGGATGTCCAGGCTGATTTCGTCCAGGGCGCGCACGCCGGGGAACGTCTTGGTGATCTGGCGAAACTGGAGGTAGGGGCTTCCGCTCATCTTATCCCTGTCCTGGCGATTGTGGCCCGTCTGTGGCAATGCCCGCGTCGTCGATGATAGCGAGCACATCTTCCATCACCTTTGTATTATTTTCAAGTCCGCCGGAGACGATGTTGAGGATGAAGCTGTCCAGATCGTGTTCCTCGACGAGGGCGGCGAACTGTTCGCTGCACTGCTGGGGCGTGCCGGCGATCTTGTAGCCCTGGATCATCTGCGGCGTGATCAGCTGGGCAGCGGCGTCGTATCCTTTGGTCTTGATGGCGTGGCGGATCTGTTCGATTTCCTCGTCGTTCAGAAAGCCGCGCAACTGGCGGGTGGGGCTGTCGGCGATGACGTGGGGGAAGAAGGACGCGGTCGCCGCCAGCAGCTGCGGCGTGTAGGCGAAGCGGTCCAGGTAGATGCGCTGCGGGCGCGTCCGGCGACCATCGCTGCCCTGCTCTACCAGGGCCACAGCTTTGCCCAGGTCGGACTTGACCATGAGCAGGACGCCATCGGCGATAGCGCCGCTCAATTGCAGCATTTTGGGACCGCGCCCGGCGATCCAGATAGGGATGTCCAACGGCCCGTCTGACGAACCGCTTGCGATCTGGGCTTCATCGAGTTGGAAATGCTTGCCGTGCCAGGAGACGCGCTCGCCGCGCCACAGCCGGCGTATGAGTTCGACGGATTCGCGCACGACGGTCAGCGGCGCGCGGCGCTGCAGGCCCATGGGACGCAGCACGTAGGAGCCGCCGGCGACGAGCGTGAGCACGGCGCGCCCGCCCGTCATCTGGCTGAGAGAGGCCATGGCTACGGCGGTTACGGCGGGGTGGCGCGTGTAGCCGTTGGTGACCGGCCCCAGGCGCAGGCGGCTGGTGTGCTGGGCAATGGCGCCGAGCAGCACGTAGACGTCGTGCATGAAGCCTTCGTCGGCGACGAGACAAGTGGTGTAGCCCAATGCCTCTGCGCGACGCGCGGTTTCGACGGCTTCGTCAACCGGCATGTCCGGAATGATTTCTATGCCCAGTTGCATAACCCTTCCCATTCCCTTCGCGGTTTGGCGGCGCCTTGTTGGCGCGAGGCGCAAAAGCCGATTACCATGTAAGCAACAAAGGTAACACAGTCGGGTGAGACAGCACACTATATAGATTGTCCTCATGCACCATTGTCGATCACACCCGCATCAGTCGACTGTTGGGCGGAGGAATCGTAGAGAAGAGCGATGGAGATTGGTCAAAGAATCAGGCAACGACGAAAACAACTGGGGCTGAGTCTGCGGGATCTGGCGGCGGAGGTGGGGCTGACGGCCAGTTTTATCAGCCAGGTGGAGCGTAACCTGGCCAGCCCGTCGATTGATTCGCTGCGGGCCATTGCAAAGGCTCTGGATGAGCCGCTATTTTTCTTTTTGCTGGAGCCGGATGAGGAGGAGCGGGTTATCCGTCGCGACCAGCGGCGCAAGCTGATCAGCTCCGACCCTGCTGTAACCTACGAGTTGCTGACGCCGTTGAATAAGAAGATGGAAGTGGTGTTGACGAAATTGGAGCCGGGCGACGGTAGCATTCCCATTATCCACCACCAGGATACCGAGGAGTGCATCTACGTGCTGGAGGGCCAGCTGGAGGTGGGGCTGGTGGACCAGACGTACACGCTGAATGGGGGCGATTCGATCTATTTCGAAGGCCCCATGTTGCGCAGCCTGGCGGCGCACGGCAATGGCGTGGTGAAATACCTGGTGATCGTGACGCCGCCGATTCTGTGAGTTTTCCGGGCGTTCCCACGCAACCACTGTCGCAAGGTTGCTTCTCTCCGTTCATCCACATCAGGCGATTATCATGAAACGAGCCATTCGATGGATACTCCTTGGGTTTGTCTCCCTGCTGCTACTGCTGCTGGCGGGAAGTTTCATCAACCACCGTTTGCGGATACCGGGGGAGGAAGCGGCGTACCCGCCGCCGGGCCAATTGGCGCCGGTCAACGACCACCGTTTGCACGTCTACGGCGAGGGCGAGGGCCCTGTGACGCTGGTTTTTCTGGCGGGCAGCGGCACGGCGACCCCCACGCTGGATTTCAGGGGGCTGTACAGCCGCCTGTCGGATGAGTATCGCATAGCCGTTGTGGAGCGGGCGGGCTACGGTTGGAGCGACGAAGGCGAGACCTCTCGGGACATCGACACGGTGTTGAACGAAACGCGGACGGCGCTGCAACGAGCCGGCGAGCGCCCGCCCTACGTCTTGTTCCCGCACTCGATGTCGGGGTTGGAGGCGCTCTATTGGGCCAGCCTTTACCCGGATGAGGTGGCAGCCATCGTGGGGCTTGATCCGGCGGTGCCGCAGGCCTACGAGGATCAGCCGCCGCCGCGGGCGATGCTCGCTGCAATCGCCTTTGCGTCTCGTAGCGGGTTGATCCGCCTGGCGCCGTCTGTCTGTATGGAGGCGCCGGCCGTCAGCCAGGGCCATTTGACGGCCGAGGAGACTGCTGCCTTCTGCTCGCTGATCTACCGGCGCACGCTGACGGCTAATATGCTGGCCGAGGTCGCTGCGACCCAGGCGAATGCTGAGCTGGTTGCCGCTCAAGGTATTCCCGCTGTTCCGCTCTACTTTTTTATTTCCGACGGCGAGGAGCTGCCGCTGGACAATTGGGGCGAGATCCTGGCGACATACGTTGAGGAGGCGGACGACGGCCGTTATCTCGTCCTGGACGTGGGTCATTATGTCCACAATCTGGCGGCGGACGTCATCGCGGAAGAAAGCAGGGCGTTTATTGGACGTGTGGTGGGTGGGCGGTAGCGGGCAGCGGGATGAAATGTGGAGCGAACGGCCTCGCGCTCCAGTCTCAACCACCCGGCGGGTACAGCAGCGTCACCACGGCAAAGGCCAACAGGGTGGCCAGCGTGGCCAGGGTGAGGGTGTTGAGCACGTAGTCGTGCTCATGCTGGGGGCCGGTGGGCATGAAGAGGGGGATGACGAAGGGGGGCGGCAGGATGAACATGGTCATGATGGCGGGGGCGAAGCCTGGATCCAGGTTGAGCCAGGAGATGGCGACGTGTGTGAGGAGCAGGCCGGCGGGAACCCAGATGGCGAGGCGGATGGCGGTGGTCAGGACAGGGAGGCGTAGCGCGCCGGGGCGGAAGTGTAGCTCGTAGCCGATAGCGAGGACGATGAGGGGCGTGGTCATGCTGCCCAGCAGGGAGACGGTCTCCAGCACGCTGGCGGTGGGGGGCCAACTGCTCATCAGGTCGACAAGGCCTAACTGATTAAAGAGAATGCCGCCGAGGATGGCCAGGATGACGGGGGTTTTGAGAAACCCCTGGAGTGTGTCCAGAAATGGCTGAGCGCCCTCGCTCTGCCGTTTCAATAGCGGGACCAGGACGAAGAAGACGAAAGTCACCTGGCCCAGGTCGACGACGCCGAAGCGAAAGACGTTCTCCTGACCATACACGGCGCTGAACAGAGCGTAGCCCATCATGCCGGCCTCAAACCCGGTCAGGAGCGGCGGAAACACGGGGGAGGCGATGGGCGTGGCATGTAGGAGGAGCCGCCCCAGGAGCAGGGCCAGCAGGCAGGCGGCGAAAATGGCGCCGACGATGACCACATAGCGTGGCTCCAGAGCGACGGTAGAGAAGGCGGCGAATAGCAGCGCGGGTAGAGTGACATTGACGACCAGCTTTTTCAGGTCCTGGACCGTTTGCGGCGCGAGGAAAGCGATGCGGCGCAGGAAGACGCCGGTCAGCAAGAGCAGGATGATGGGCAGGACCCGGGAAATAGCTGCGATGACGGCAGCGGTGTCTGTTAGCATAGCAGTCTGGATGATACCTGACTATGCCCACCATCCAAATTTGTTCAGCCGCCTGCCCGGTTTACGGAATGAGGAGCGCCGGTGATTGTCTAGCGCGGGTGGGTTGAGAATGGCGCGCGAGCCTCTTCGACTGACGCGGCATAGATGGATAATACCTGGCGAGTGATCTCGTGAAGGGTGCAGCGCCGGCCCTTGTCCTGGGCGACGTCAAAGGCCTGAGGCGACATCAAGTCTCGGAGCGCCTCTAGCTCCTGACGCGCGTCGTTCCTGGCGTCACTCAGGGCGGATGGATCGGCGGCTATAAGGGCCAGCACTGACGCCGCATCATCGATTTTTCCCTGACGGGCCAACAGCCGCGCATGGAGAACCAGAGCGTTCGCGGCCAGCGCGGGCATCTCCATTTCCTCGGCGGTTTGTAATGCGTGTGTGCAACAACGCCGGGAGCGTTCAACGTCGCCGCGCTCGAGCGCAAGCTCGCCCAGCAGCACACGCACAAAGGCGGCGTAGTGTGCCTGGCCCACCGCTTCATACAAATGCACGGCTTCCTGCAGCAGTGGACGGGCCTTGTCTGAGTCGCCCTGTTTTTTGTACAGGGCGCCAAGATTGTTGACGGCTTGCGCCAACCGACTTTGCGTTCCCGTCTTGCGGCAGCGATCCACCAGCGTTTCGAAGACGCCCCGTGCTTTGGCGTCTTCACCTGTGCTCTGATAGTAGACACCGAGCATGTTCATGGCCGACAATTCGCCGTGGGGATAGTCAATGTGTCGAGCAAGTTCGACACTTTCCTCTGCGCTGGCGATTGCGGCCTCCGTTTGTCCGTTGTGCGCGAGGACGTAGGCCAAATTGTTTAGGCAAAGGCAGAGGTCAACCGGTGCATCAAGATCGCGCGCCTGATCTACGGCGGTTTTTGCCAGGCGCAAGGCGCCGGCTTTCTCACTCTGCTGTAGGCGGATCACGCCCAGAGTGCTGGCGGCGCGCGCGATATCGAGCGCCAGTTCCTGCCTGTAAAAGTGTGAGAGGCTCTGTTCTGCCAGACGGCGTGCGTCTTCTAGTTGGCCCAGCATACGCCGGTTGACGGCTGCCTTTAATAGGAGGCGACCGGCTAACGCGTCGGCCTCCATTGCGGGCATGCCGGCGATTGCTCTTGCCGCGTTCTCAAAGCGCTGCGCCGCCTCGTCGAATGAGCTCCGGGTGTTGAGGAAGTAATAGTGCAACGTCTCCGCAGAGCGTGCGATATCCTCCAGGCTGCGGGCAGCAACCGCCCATTCCCACGCCTTGCGCACGTTAGGGGCGTCCGCTGCAATCTCTAAGCTGGCCTGCTGATACTCGGGTCCCTGGATTGCCGCTTTGCGCGCGGCCAGAAAATGGGTCAGTCGCCGGGCATGGCGGCGGGCGACATCCTGCGCTTCGTGAGGGCGGTTGGCCAGTTTGTTGGATGCGTAGTGACGGATCAGCTCGTGCATGTCGTAACGGTCGTCGCCCTGGGCACGAATTAGCGATTTGTTGGCCAGCGCCTGTAACTGTGTTGGCCGGGCCCCGACCACGCTGGCTGCTGCCTGAATGGAAAAGCCGCCGCGAAAATAAGCGAGTTGGCGCATGAGGCGTCGTTCCTCGCGACTCAACAATTGCCACGACGTCTCAAAAACGGCGCGCATGCTGCGATGACGTGGGGGTAGGTCACGTAGATTCGTCGCCAGAGAGTCCAGCCCGCGCTTGATCTGGGCCACAATTTGGCTGAGCGACAGGCTGCCTACCAACGTCGCTGCCAGTTCTAGAGCGAGAGGCAGACCGTCTAGCAACCGGCACAGTTCGTACACGGCCTTATCTACTTCTGGCCCATGCGGTAAGCGGTGGCCGTGCCCTTCTATCCGTTGTCGAAACAGCTGTGCGGCGGGGTAAGTTGAGCCGGCAATGGCTGGTTCTTCGTCGGGATAAACCAGGCCTGACAGTTCCAGTAGTTGCTCCGCTTGCATTTCCAGCCGCCGGCGCGATGTGACGACAATTTTCACTGCCGGCGCCTGGGTCAAGATGGCCAGCGTAAAATCGGCAAAAGCTTGCGAGACCAACTGATCGGCATTATCCAGCAAGAGCAACAGGTTCTTGTGGCGTAAATAGCGGACGAGCTGCGCCTGCGGATCCTCGTGGCCAAAAAAGCTGATACCCAGAGCCTCGGCGATGGTTGCAGACAACCCACTTGCGTCCTGCAGGGAACGCAACGATACGGACCACAGGCCGTCGCCGAAGTCATCGACGGCGCTCCAGGCTGCCTGCTGCGCCAGCCGGGTCTTACCCACACCGCCGGGACCGATAATGGTTAATAGCCGGTTGGCATTGCCTGCCAGCGCCTGGTCTCCCAGCCACCGCTCAATATACGCCAACTCTCTTTCGCGGCCGACAAACGAGGTCGTGGACGCCGGTAGGTTGTGCAAGGGGATCGCGGGAAGGGGTGGCGGGTCGAACACGCCGTCACGGATGCGACGATACAACGCAATCGTTTCTTCGCCCGGCTCCACGTTCAGCTCATCGGCCAGGCGTTGGGCGCATGCTTCGTATTGAGCCAGGGCGCGGGCGCGTTGGCCGTTCTGCGCGAAGAGTGACATCAACAGGCGATAGATGTCCTCGCGCAACGGATCCATGGCCAACAGGCGCTGTGCGTGGGCGATGGCCATAACCGGTTGTCCCCTACCGGTTTCGTATTCCGCAAGCTTTTGCAAGGCCGCCAGCAGACGTTCGCGCAAGCGGTCGCGCTCGGTCAGCAGCCAGGTTTCGAATTCCGGAGCCTGGCGTACGTAAAAGCCCTCGAGGAAATCGCCCTGGTAAAGGTCGACGGCAATTTGCAGCCTCGCTGGATCACCGCGGTCCAGGGCTGTTTCAAAGGCCTGCACGTCCAGCGCCGGCGGATTGGCCAGGTTAATGGCAACGGCGTCGCGTGTAATATCGAGGTGCGGCCCGGCAAGTTTGCGCAGATTGGTGAGGGTTTTGCGCAGGTTGGCGCTGGCGTTCTCCTCCGGTAGATCGCCCCAAAGGAGTCCGGCCAGCCTGGTCCTTGATTGCGGCTGACGGATCACGGCGACGTAGAACAGGAGGGCGCGCGCTTTGGCAGAGCGGAAGCCGTCAACAGGCTCGCCATGTTGCGTCACTTCGGGTGCGCCCAACAAGCGCAGCGCCAGTCCGCTCATTTTAGCCTTCGCAAATTCTCGGAACGTTTTCGGAACAGCGGCGGCGTATGCTGATTGTGTAACCGGTGAAAGGCAATCGGCGCGTGTAGAGCAGTTACAGTTGCATGCATTTCAGGCCGTTACACCCATATTACCACAAAAGGAGGTACCCAGGGTGCGCAAGTGCATCAAGTGCATTTAGAAGGGCACGTTCAGAGGTGTGAAGAGAAATGCGAAGACCAGAGAGAGATAAAAATGAAGTGTATTTTTCGAGGAGGTACGCATGGATAACCAAAAAACTCCTATCCTTGGCCCAATAATCGAAGCGATTGAGAAAGCCAAAAAGGGCGGTGTGCCTGGCACTCCGCTTGAATTAAAGATTCCGTCTGCGCTTCCGCTGACGACCGACGATCCAAACTTTGATCCCGATTGGGACTGGACGGTTGACGAACCCCACGATTTATTTGCGCTCACACAAAACGGGGTTCAGATATTTGAAAATGTGCGATTGCCCTACTATACGGATAGCGGCCCGGCGGCGGATGATTTCAACAGTGACGTACCCGGCGTGCGCGACATCCTGGCTGAAGACGGTTGGGTGCTCTTGTCGCGAGACTTCGGAACGCCGGAGCGGGGAGCCGTCTTTCCGCGCTTTATTCTGTACAATCGATTTCGCGGCCTGATGCGCCTTTTCTACTTTAACCCCCACTTCCCAGAAGCGTTTACGTACGGCGTCGTAACGCTGCAGAAACAGAGCGCCAGCGATCCGTTTGGGCTCCTCACGTTTACGGATGAGACGAATACCACGTTGAGCGACTTCGATTCCGAAAGGACAGAGGTATTCATCGGGAGGCTCGAGCCCGTCTCCTGGAACTATGCCGACTTCTTAGTCGTCGGCTTTGATCCCGAGTTGCCAGACGATGCCCGGCTCCAGTTTGAGATCGCGGGGGTTCGGGAAAGCGAGATTGCACTTGAGGGGAACCTGTCCCTGAACCAGGTCCTGGACAAAACAAACCTCGTGGCGTCTAAGTCGGGGGAGCTGGGGTCGGCGCTGGCGCTTGGCGAGAAGACCGCGAGTGGTTTCAAGAACCTGGATGGATTAAAGGAAGCCATCAAAAAGAGCGTGGGTGAAGAGAAGCTGGAAAATGTCTCACTCGCCGATATGTCCAATCTCGTTTCAGCCGGGATTGCCCTGTTCAAGATGTTCCTGGGCGGGAACAAACCCAAGCAGACGCAGGTGCTGAAGTTCAAAGGGGAACTTGACCTGAGTGGCACCATTCGTCTTCAGGGGGCGATCGGCTCATTCCTGCTGCGAGTGCCCGGCGCGCGCCACCTCGGCAACACCGACCTGCCATTTTACGACAAGCCCTTGGGTGTATTTAATCTGCGCTCCAAGCCGTCTGTCGACCTCAAGATCATCATGGAGGTTACCAAGTGCCGGAACACCGGTAAGGTGGGACCAAAAATCCTTACGCTTCCGTTCCCTAAACGCCACCAGCACAAGTTGAGACGACTGCAGGTAATCGTCAATCCCGAAGCCGGCCTTAAGGCGGAGCTGGCCGTGGCTTTCGTGCGACCCAACGGTACGCTCGACTTCGCCCAATCCGCCGGCCCGGACGGTTATTTTGCGCTCTCGAAGCTCCCTCCCGCCGTCGACATTTTAAAGGGGCCCGGCAACTGCGACGACCCCGGCCCGGTTGTTCAAGAAAGAAAAGTGGCCATCAGGCTAACGATTACGCCCGAGGAGACAGTTCCTGACTTTACACCTATCACCATCGTCAAACTCTATCCTAGTGAATATGCTTCAGAGGTTGTAGTGAACAACTGAGGCCGCCTTTTGCCGTACAGGAGCCAGGATCCTAAGGAGAAGACTACTGTAAGGAGGTGTTCCATGAAGTTTCACATTCCTCGTTTCGTCTTGGTGGTGATGATTGTTCTGGCGCTGTTTGGGTTCTTCGGTTTCCTCGATAGCCTGCTGGGCGCCACGCAGGTATCGCCTGCCCTTCGCGCGGTCATTCCTGAAGCTCACGTGGCTGAAGCCCGGATTTTTACCGGCGTCATCTCGCCCAGCATTGAGTCCGAGTTGGCGTTAGGATCTAACCGGCGTCTGGTTGAGGTGAGGGGTCACATCGCCTGTGAGGAAGGGGAACAGTTGCGTATCGACGTGACGGTTACTCAGGGAGCGACCGGAGCCGTCGCCCGAGGGCACACACAGGACGTTTGCACCGGCGATATCCAGGTGTGGACGGCGCGGGTCGTGGCCCGCGGGCCGGTTGCTTCTGTGACAGGGGCAGCGGAGGCGTGCGCGGTCGCTCAGACCCGCTCCCGAGGTCACGTTACAGACGCGTACTCGTGGTGCAAGGGCGTGACGCTGGTATCTGAATAGAACAACTTGGGCAATGAATGCGCATGTGTCCACCGTTTGGTTAAACCGAGTAAAGGGCAACCTGGTTGACCGCAACGGCAACCGGCGCGTTCTGGATGACAGGATCGACATTGGCGCCTTTGAGGTGGGTAGCGTGGTGCAGCGCCAGTACCTGCCTATGGTTACCAACACACCGTGCCTGTCCTGTCGCTAGAGCTTACACTGCCGGCCGGCTCACTCCGCCGGACAGCCTACTCCAGCCGGTGTTCCAGATGGGCCCAATACCAGTTGACGACAGTGCGCGTGACGCCTTTGCGGGCGCCGAATTGCAGTTTGCGGCCGACGGGGTCGACGGGGAAGGCTTCGAGGTCCACGGTGGCGCCAGGCCCGTCGTCGCGGATAGTGACTTTTAGCTGCGTGCGGTCGCCCAGCACCTTGCCGTGGATCTTCTTGTCGAATTTGGCTTCAAGGTGGCCGTTGCTGCTGTTGAGCACCTTGCCCTGCAGGCCCTCGACGGCGCCGAGGGCGGCCTGCAGGACTTTGTCGGATGGTTGTGCGTACTGCTTTTGCTCATTGATCGTGTAAGGCATCCTTTTCTTCCCTTATTGCTGACGAGGGTTGCCAGGCGTAGTCGGAGTCTTCTGCAGCCGCGGATAGCGCGGCCTGGGCCGCCGCGAGGCGGGCGATGGGCACGCGGAAGGGGGAGCAGCTGACGTAGTCCAGGCCCTGCTGGTGGCAAAAGGCCACGCTGCGCGGCTCGCCGCCGTGCTCGCCGCAGATGCCGATTTTTAGGTTGGGGCGCGTGGCGCGACCGCGCTCGACGCCAAGCTGGACCAGCTCGCCGACGCCCTCTTCGTCCAGTATCTGGAAGGGGTCGTCGGCCAGATACTTTTCCTTGATGTAGTGCGAAAGGAAGCGACCGCTGTCGTCGCGGCTGAGGCCGAAGGTGGTCTGCGTGAGATCGTTGGTGCCGAAACTGAAAAAGTCAGCGTGAGCCGCGATGCGGTTGGCGGTGAGCGCGGCGCGGGGCAGCTCGATCATGGTGCCCACCTGGTAATCCAGGCGCATGCCGTTCGCCCCCAGCACCTCCTCGGCGACTTGCTCCACCAGCGCGCGCTGCTGTTCCAGTTCGGCCTCTAGACCCACGAGGGGGATCATGACCTCAGGGTGCACGGTGACGCCCTCCCCGTGGGCAGCGCAGGCGGCCTCGAAGATGGCCCGCGTCTGCATTTCGGTGACTTCGGGGTAGATGAGGCCCAGCCGGCAGCCGCGCAGGCCCAGCATGGGGTTCGCTTCGCGTAGTTGCTGGATGCGGCGCAACAGGGTCTCTTTCTCCCAGATCTGGCGCAGCAGCTGGTCCACGCGGGCGAAGCTGTCCGCCTGTTGCATCTGGAGCTTGAGTTCGTATAGCTCGGCCTGCAGCTCGTCAAAATTGGGCAGGAATTCGTGTAGTGGTGGGTCCAGGAGGCGGATGGTCACCGGCAGGCCGTCCATGGCGCGAAATATTTCCAGGAAGTCGCGGCGCTGGATGGGCAGCAGCTTCTCCAGAGTGGCGGTGCGGCTGGCCAGGTCCTCGGAGAGGATCATCTCACGCATGATGGCCAGCCGTTCCTCGCCGAAGAACATGTGCTCTGTGCGGCAGAGGCCGATGCCTTCTGCGCCGAAGCCGCGCGCTTTCTCGGCGTCGGGGCCGGTGTCGGCGTTGGCGCGCACACGCAGGTGGCGGATCTCGTCGGCCCAGATCATGAGCGTCTGGAAGTTTTGGCCCAGCTCTGGTTCGACGGTGGGCGCCTGGCCCTGCAAAATGCGGCCGGTGGCCCCATCCAGCGTAATCCAGTCACCGCGGCGCACTTCCTGCCCGTCGATGCGCAGGAACCCTTCTTCCTGGTCGATGGTGATGGCGTCGGCGCCCACGATGCAGGGCTTGCCCATGCCGCGGGCCACGACGGCGGCGTGAGACGTCATGCCGCCGCGGGCGGTGAGGATGGCGGCGGCGGCGACCATGCCGTGGAAATCGTCGGGGCTGGTCTCGCGGCGCACGAGGATGACAGGCCCCTCCTCGGCCATCTGCTCGGCGTCGTCGGGATCGAGCACGACGCGCCCGGCGACGGCGCCGGGGCTGGCGGGCAGGCCGGTGGTGAGCACGGTGACCTCGGCGTCGGGGTCTACGGTAGGGTGCAGGAGCTGGTCGAGCTGGTTGGCGTCCACGCGCATGACGGCCGTGTTCTTGTCGATGAGGCCTTCCTCGACCATTTCCACCGCGATGCGCACGGCGGCGGCGCCGGTGCGCTTGCCCGTGCGCGTTTGCAGCATCCACAGCTTGCCCTGCTCGATGGTGAACTCGATGTCCTGCATGTCTCGGTAGTGGCTTTCCAGCTGCGCCGTAATCTCTTGCAGCTGGCTGTAGACGCCGTCCAGCTCGCCGTCCAGCTCTCGGATCGGTTTGGGCGTGCGAATGCCGGCGACGACGTCTTCACCCTGGGCGTTGAGCAGATATTCGCCGAATATTTCGCGGGCGCCGGTGGCCGGGTTACGCGTGAAGGCCACGCCGGTACCGCTATCCCATCCCAGATTGCCGAAGACCATGGCCTGCACGTTGACGGCGGTGCCCAGGTCGTCGGGGATGCGGTGTACGCGGCGATAGTCGACGGCGCGGCGCCCGTTCCAGGAGTCGAAGACGGCGGCGATGGCCATGCGCAACTGCTCGTGGGGGTCCTGGGGAAATTCATCGCCGTGGCGGTCGGCGAAGATGATGCGCTTGTAGACATCGATTAGCTCTTGCAGATGCTCGGCGGTGAGGTCGGTGTCCTTGCCGCCCTCGGTCTGTGACTTGAACCGTTCCAGGGCCTGGTCGAACTTTTCGGTGGGTACGCCCATGACGATGTGGCCAAACATGGAGATGAAACGGCGGTAGGCGTCGAGGGCGAAGCGGCGATTGTCGCTCAGCCGGGCCAGCCCTTCTACGGTTTCGTCGTTGAGGCCCAGGTTGAGCACGGTGTCCATCATACCCGGCATGGAGACGGCGGCGCCGGAACGAACGGAGACCAGCAGCGGATTCTGCCCATGGCCAAAGTGTTTACCGGTGCGCGCCTCGACGTCCTTCAGGGCCTCGCGCGACTGGCTCCACATGCCTTCGGGAAATTGCCGCTCGTACTGCGTGTAGGCGCGGCACGCTTCGGTGGTGATGACGAAGCCGGGCGGCACGGGCAGGCCGATGCGGGCCATCTCGGCCACGTTGGCCCCCTTGCCGCCGAGCAGGGCTTTCATCCCGCTCTCTCCTTCGCTGAAAAGGTACACCCACTTGTGGTCGCGATCTTTGTACAGCATGCTATTCCTCCCTTGTGGCCTGAAATGCCCTGGCTCTCGGTAAACAGGGTTGCACGTTGCAGGTTGCGGGTTGCAGGTTGGTTCCGTGTGGTTTGACATGAGCCGGTTCTTTATAAAGCCCTCAGTTGGTTGTTGTGGCTCACCTCCTTGTCTCTAATGGTGTTCCTCGACTGGCGCCGGTTCGGATATCGCGTCTGTGCGAACCTGCGCTGCCAGCTGCTCGACCTGTTGGCGTGAGCCGACGGCTGTGCCGTCCCTGCCGGCGGTCGCCGCGCCACAGGCCACGCCCCAGCGCAAGGCCTGGGCCGGTGTGCGGCCCCGGCTGAGGGCCCAGACCAGCCCGCCGACGAGCGAATCGCCAGCGCCGATGGGGTTGCGCTCGGCGATAGAGGGCGCAGCGGCTTGCCAGGCGCCCTGTTCGTCAACCAGCAACGCGCCCTGGCGGCCCATGGAGACGACGACGTGGCGCACGCCTCGCGTGAGCACGGCGCGGGCGGCGGATATGGCCTGCGGCACGGTCTGCACGGGCATGTTGCTCAGCCGTTGTAGCTCCGTGTCGTTGGGTTTGATCAGGAAGGGGCAGGCGCCGCATCCGTGCGCCAGCGCGTCGCCGCTGCTGTCCAGGACGGCGCGCGCGCCGTTTTCCTGGATGAGGGTGACGAGGCCGGCGTAACTATCGGGCGGCGCGCCCGGCGGCAGGCTGCCCGCCAGCACCCACCAGTCGCCGGGCTGCGCTCGTTCTGCGATCTTGTCGCGCAGGGCTTCCAGATCGGCGGCGGTGACCGGTGGGCCGGGCTCATTTACCTTCAGGTAGCGGTCGCGTTGCTCGCCGACGATGCTGACGTTGGTGCGCGTTTCGCCGGCGATGAGGATGAATTCGGTGGCAATGCCCAGTTCCTGCAACCCCTCGCGCAGCATCTGGCCTGTGTGGCCGCCGGCAAAGCCCAGGGCCACGCTCTCGGTCCCCAACGCCTGCAACATGCGCGAGACGTTGAACCCCTTGCCGCCCCAGTCCACGCGCCAGGCGCCGGCGCGCAGGACGGTGTTGTAGGCGAAGTCGGGTACGGTCAGCTCGCGGTCTATGGCCGGATTGAGGGTCACGGTGTAGATCATGTCATCTCTTTGTCCCTGGCGGCGTAGAACAGGCCCAGGCCCGCGCCGTAGAGTAGTGTGAAGAGGGTCACGATGGGCCGGCCACCCAGGTCATAGAAGAAGTGACGCCCTTCCAGCATGGCCAGGAGCAGGGCAAACCCCGCCCAGGCTCTCAGAAAGTATGGCAGCAACTTACCGATACTGCGCTTCTCCCGGTGACGCAGCTGCAGCATGGTCATCAGCAATGCGGCAGCTAAACTTAATTGTACCACGAAAAGCAGGCTTGGTTGGCGAACCGGCCGGAAAAAGAGGCCAAAGTACAGGCCCAGGGCAGCGCCGGTGAGTACGTAGCGTCTCAGGCTGCCCCGCGCGCCGAACGTGGGCGGCTCCTGCTGCTTATTGGACATCCGTTCCCTCGCCATTTTCACGCCACATGCGCTCAAAGAGCGCCGCTTCCGCTTCCTGCGTCCAGGTGTTGCCGGGCCCCAGCTCGCGGGCCACGTCGGGCATCATTTGCGCCAGTTCGTCGAGGCCGGTCAGGGGCAGGTCTGGTATCTGGGGGAAGATGACGATCTTGCCCGGGTATTGGCCGTCGATCAGCGCCTGCAGCCCGTCGAGCGCGGCGTTCATGCCGCCGATGGCGGCTACCACGCGCTCCGGCGAGAGAGAGCCGGCGCTGGCGCGTTCCATGACCTGTCGCTGGTCTTCGAGCGTGAGCCCGGAGGTGCCGGTGTATTGCGCGTTGTGCAGGTAGACGTGGCTCAGATTGAGTGGAGCCAGAGTGCCGTTGGGCACGCCGGCAAAGAGCACGAGCATGCCATCGGGGCGCATCATGGCTGCGGCTTCGGCCATCAGGGTGGCATTGGGCACGCAGACCACGACGTCGTCCGCCCCCTGGTTGCCGGTGAGGGACATGACGAGATCGGACAGGGAGTTGCCAGGCGCTGTGGGGTTGACGACGTGCAGCGCTACGCTGTGCTGCTCCGCCAGCGGCGCGAAGCCCTGGCGCAATGTTTCCAGCCGCTCGTCGTTGATTTCTGTGGCTACGACGGCGCGCGGCCCGTCGGGGAGTTCGATAGCCCGCTGGACGTGCATCTGGCCCATGGGGCCGCCGGCGCCGATGACCACGGCAAGCCCGCCCGGGCGCAGCTCGCAACGGTTGCGCGCTTCGCCGTAGGAGGCGGCGATGTCCGGCCCGCGGTTGCCCAGCAGGGCGATGTAGTCGTAGTGGAGCCGGCCCACGTCGGTGTCCACGAGGCCGTCGAGGGGCGTCCGGCCCACCAGGTTGAGTGTGCCGCGGCGGGCGACGTGGCGGGCGATGGCGCCGATGTGCTCTGCGCGGCGCGGGTCGAGGACGACGATGTCGTCGAAGCCACGACCGCCGGTCAGTTGCTCGACTAGCGCGGGATAATCGTCAGGGCGCACGTCGTTGCGCTCGACGATGGTCGCGCCGCTGGCTTCTACCAGGCGGCGCAGCGCAGCGAGCACGTCGCTGACCACGATGGTCTGGGTTGCCTGCAGGACGCGTCCGGGGTCGGTGCTGATCGTGTACTCTGTGTCGTCGCCGGGCCGGCCGATGATCCACATGACGCCGTCCGCTTTGGGCCACAGCCGCCGTCGCTGTGTATAGGCGGCGATGACGCAGCCCCACGGTTCCAGCAGGGAAGCCTCGGCAAAGCCCGGGTCCCCGTCCAGAGGTAGCAGGCAGGCGCCTTCGTCGGTGTCCAGCACTTCGGGGCCGATGAGGTGATATTGGATGAGGCCGCCGGGCACGGTGTAGCCGTAGGCCGCGCTGCGGCCCTGTTGGTAGATGTCGGGCTGCACGGCGAAGCGCTGCCCAGGTGCGTACTGTTCTTGCAGATTTTCGCCCACTATGACCACGGTGAGGGCGACCTCGTGACCCAGGCGCGTGGGATCGGCCTGCAGGTCGCGGTTGTACAGTTTGGGGTGGCTGCCGCCCTGGCGGATGATCTTGACGTCGGAAAAGCACATGCCGACGCTGTCAATGCGCACCAGGAGCTGGTCAGGACCGGGGTCGGGGACGGGCACGGTCTCGGGCGCGCCCTGGCGGCCGATGTTCTCCAGGCCGGGGCCATACATGTTCCAGGCCAGGGTGGTGCGCGGGGGATCGGGCGGTGGGTGGTGGTACTGTTCGTATTTTTCCATTAGAAAATCAAGCTCCTTGTGAGTGCGGGACTAACGTGACACGGAGGGCGGGTCACGGAGATTGGAGATTGGTTGATTGGAGGTTGGTCTCCGTGGTGCTCCGTGCAACATTAGTTGTGTTCTGGCTCGGCAGCGGTGGTGCTCAGCGCGCGGACTTCGCCGGCGTTGTCGCAATCCAGGGCCTGCTGGGCCAGGGCGCGGGCGTCGGCAAGGGCCAGGGTGCGGATTTGGGCCTTGAGAGAGGCGACGGCAGGCACGCTGACGCTGAGTTCGTCGACGCCCAACCCGATCAAAATGGGCGCGGCCTGGGGATCGGCGGCCAATTCGCCGCAGACGCCGACCCACTTGCCGTGATCGTGGGCGGAGGACACTGTTTGTTTGATGAGGCGCAGGACGGCAGGGTGCAGGCCGTCGCTCTGCGCCGAGAGCGTGGGATGCATGCGGTCCATGGCCAGCGTGTATTGCGTGAGGTCGTTGGTGCCCACGGAGAAGAAATCGACTTCCGGGGCGAAGCGGTCGGCGAGCAGGGCGGCGGAGGGGATTTCGATCATGATGCCCAGTTCCACCTGCGGTACGCCGCCGCCGTCATCTGAGGTCACGAGCGCCCGGCGTTCCTCCTGCACAATGGCCCGCGCCTGCCGCCACTCGTCGACGGTAGCCACCATGGGAAACATAATGCGTACCGGACCTGAGCGGGCGGCGCGCAGGATGGCGCGCACCTGCCGGCGCAGCAAGGCGGGCCGGGCCAGGCAGAGGCGGATACCCCGCTCGCCCAGGAATGGATTGGCTTCTTCGGGCACCTGTACGTAAGGTAATGGCTTATCGCCGCCGATATCCAGGGTGCGGATGATCACGGGGCGGCCGCCCATGGCCTCGACGATCTCGCCGTATACCTGCTCTTGCTCCGCTTCCGAAGGCGCCGTGGTGCGGCCCAGGAAGAGGAATTCGGTGCGCAGCAGGCCGACGGCCTCGGCTCCAGAGGTTGCCGCGGCGTGGGCGTCCTTGACCCCACCGATGTTGGCCGCCACTTCCACGCGATGGCCGTCGCGGGTGACGGCCGGTTCGTCGGAGGCGACGAGCGCGGCTTCCAATTGCGCCTGCCACGCCGCCTGTTTTGCCCGGGCCTGGGCCAGCGCCTCCTCGGGGGGATCGACGGTGAGCGTACCGGCGTTGCCGTCGAGGATTGCGGTTGCGCCCGGCGTCAGGGAGAGCACGCCGGGCCCGGCACCAACCACAGCGGGCAGGCGCAGGGCGCGGGCGATGATGGCTGCGTGGGCCGTGGGGCCGCCGGCTGCCGTGCAGAAGCCGAGCACATTGCGCCCGCTGAGTAGCGCGGTGTCGGAGGGCGTGAGGTCGCCGGCGACGACGATGACCCTGTCGTCGGGCAGCCGGGCGCCGGCGGCGCCGGTGAGCAGCTGCAAGACGCGCCGGCCCACGTCGCGCAGGTCTGTGGCGCGTTCCGCCAGCATGGGGTCCGATAGGGCGGCGACGGCTTCGGCGCGGGCGTTGACGGCCTGTTGCCAGGCGCGCGGGGCATTTTGCCCCTGAGCAATGCGCTCTTCGACGTCCTGGATAAGATCGGGATCGTCCACGAGCTCACGGTGCACGTCGAAGATAGCCGCCTCCTTGGGGGCCTGGGCTGCTATCTGTTGTTGCACCTGCCGCAGCTGGGCGCGCGCCTCTTCGCGCGCCTGGCGCAGCCGTTCTTGTTCGGCGTCCACGCCGGCAAATGGAGCGTCGTCAACCTCAATGGATTGCGCCTGTAGCACAAAGAGGGGGCCGATGGCCAGGCCAGGGGCGGCGGCGATGCCTTCGATCAGGCCGTCGGCGGGCGCATCTTTGGCCTCTTCTACCACGTCGTCTGCCTTTGGTGTGGTGGCTGCGGCGGGTTCCGATCCGGTGCTTTGAGCTGGGCTACGACCATCCCGTTGCGAGCCGTCGTCGGGCATCTCTTCGCCCAGGCCGCCGCGGATGGCGTCTTTCAGGCTGTTGATGGCCTGCTCTTCGTCGTCCCCGTCGGCCGTCACGCGGATCTGCGCCCCACGCTCGGCGCCCAGCGTGAGCAGGGAGATGAGGCTCTTGGCGTTGGCCTTCTTTTGACCGTGCATCACGTGGATGTCGCTGTCGAACTGTTTGGCTGTGTTAACCAGCACTTTGGCCGGGCGGGCGTGCAGCCCGGTTGGATTACGGATGACAACCTCAAACTCTCGCACGGGATGACTCCTTCCGGCCTTCTAACCACTCTCCAACGTGACCATGATGTCCTGGGGATCGGTGGTGGTTATCAGGCGCTGTGTTACGTCTTCATCTTCAATTGCCTCGGCCAGGTTGGCCAGGAC
The DNA here is from genome assembly GCA_035464315.1 of Candidatus Sulfomarinibacteraceae bacterium. Lineage (GTDB taxonomy): Bacteria > Chloroflexota > Anaerolineae > Promineifilales > Promineifilaceae > JAAYYY01. The sequence goes on along the minus strand of DATHSI010000124.1, from coordinate 35,875 downwards.
GTCGAGGTGTTCATCTTTGGCGGCGGCGATGCCGATGATCAGAAATGCCTTTTCGCCATCTCCCCACTCGACACCCGCGGGTAACTGCACGATGGAGATGCCCGTCTGCTTGATGTGGGCGCGATCCTCATACTCTCCGTGCGGGATGGAGACACCGTTTCCCAGATAGGTGGACATCGTTTTCTCGCGGGCCAACATGCCATCGACGTAAGGCGCTTCCACGCAGCCACTGGTCACAAGTAGTTCGCCTGCCTGGCGGATGGCATCATCCTTATCGGCCGCGGTGGCCTGGAGACGGATACGGTCTGGTGCAAGAATGCTCATAGCGCTCACCCCGAGGCAGTAACTTCACCGCCATCGCTGAGGGCCTGCACGAGGCGGTCGAAGGCGGGATCGTTAATGAAGTGATCGAAGGTAATGACGACGGCGCCCGGCGCTTTTTTCTGCGCTACTTTGGCCAGGCCTTTGTGCACGACCACCACTTTGCTGTCCTGAGGGATGGCCCGCGCCGGTTTGTGCAGCACGGTGACGCCGTTCACTTTCGCTTTTTTCAACTTCTTCTTGAGCGCGTTGACGCTCATCAGACTGGAGCCCATGCCTGCTTCACAGGCCAGGACGATGGTTTTTACGTCGGATGCGGGGACTGAGTGGGCCATGATTGTTTCACCTCTATTATGGCAATATCTGTATGAGGGGGCGGAAGGACGTTTCTGGCGACGGGCGCCGGTGTCTTTCGCCCCCTTCAAAATGGTCACTGTTAATCTGTTGCCAGGCCGGGAACGCCTGCGTCTGCCGTTGCCTCGTCGTACTCTGGTTCTTCCTCTTCCTCGCGAACGGGCCGCAGGCGCAGCACCAGGGCGCCGGTGAGGAAGGCAGCTATTGTGCCGAGGGCAACGCCGCCGAGCACGGCGATATGCTGCCCGGGCGGCGTCACCGCCAGGTAGGCGAAGATGGAACCAGGCGAGGGGGTGGCTACCAGGCCGGCCCGTGTGATGGTGAACCACAGGTCGGCGACCAGACCGCCGGAGATGACGGAGAGAATCATGATGGGGTGGGCCAGCACGTAGGGGAAGTAGATTTCGTGGATGCCGCCCAGGAAGTGGATGATCATGGCGCCGGGGGCCGACTCGCGCAGCATGCCCTTGCCGGCGACATAGTAGGCGACCAGCAGGCCCAGGCCGGGACCGGGGTTGGTTTCTAGCAGGAAGTGAATCGCGCGGCCGTTGGCTTCTACTTCGGCGACGCCCAGGGGAGCCAGCACGCCGTGGTTGAGGGCGTTGTTCAGGAAGAGAACTTTGGCGGGCTCGATGATGATCGCCGCCAGCGGCAGCAAGCGGGCCTCGACCAGACCGTCGACCAGGGCGCCGAGGAAGGTGCTGATGCTTTCTACGACGGGGCCGATGAGCAGGTAGCCCACCAGAGCCAAAATGCCGCCCAGGATGCCGGACGAGAAGTTGTTGATGAGCATCTCGAAGCCGACGGGAATCTTTTCTTCTACGACGCCGTCCCATTTCTTGATGAGCCAGCCGCCGACGGGGCCCATGAGCATGGCGCCCAGGAACATGGGAATCTCAGCGCCGACCACGACGCCCATGGTCGCCGCCGCGCCCACGACGCCGCCGCGCACCTCGTACACCAGGTGCCCGCCGGTGTAGCCGATGAGAATGGGTAACAAGTATAAAATCATGGGGCCCACCAGCTCGGCAAAGTTCTCGTTGGGAACCCAGCCGGTAGGGATAAAAAGGGCTGTAATCAGACCCCAGGCGATGAAGGCGCCGATATTGGGGATGATCATGCCGGCCAGAAAGCCGCCGAACGTCTGCAATCTCTCTCTCATTTTTGCCTCCTCATGTGTGACGCGGGTAGGTTCTACCCTCCTGTAATCAATAGTAAGCGGGCGACTCTTCGCCTAAGCGGGCGACTGTTCGCCGCTATTACAAGTAACGGCCGGCTCGTTACTTTGTAATCACGTTGGACTCACTTGCGACGGGATGAGAGCCACACGGTGATGGCTTCGACATCCTCGGGAAAGAGCAACTGGTGTACCTGAAGCACGTTATCGTGATTGTGAAGCTCGGGCTTCAGGGGAATGGTCGTCAGCACGAGGTCTGCTCGCTGCACATGCTGGCGGGTTAGCTCGCGCACGGAGAGGACCAGCGGTTCGCCCAGGCGCGGGAAACGAGCCCGCAGGCGGGCGCACAGCAGCTGGGCGGAGGCCATGCCGCTGGGACAGATGACAATTACTTGGCCCAGACGGTATGGTCGCTCGCGAATGTAGGCCGCGCGCAGCAGCAGGGCGATGTTGTCTATGTCTGCACGCGGCAGTTGGACGCCAAAGTGGTCGCCAAACATCTGCGCCAACTCCGCCACCACCTGGTGCTCCAATCGGTATTCGTCGGAGAGCACCGAGGTGGAAGGTGGGGCGGGCATCCACAGGTTGAAGCGTTGTCGAAAGTAGGCGGGAATGGCGTGGATGAGGATGCCATTGCGCAGCATTTTGTCCTGTTCGGGGGAAGAAAATTCGTAGTAGTCGGCGATGTGTCGCATCATCTGCTCAAGCAGGGTGTTAAAAGAGATATCGATGTCCAGATCGCCGGGCCAGCGTTCGTTGCGGGGCGCTGCGAGTAAATAGCGGGTGATGAAGGCCACCTCTGGGTCGGCCCACGGTTTGCCCACGCCCCAGTTCAAGCGGGCGGCGATCTGTTGGGCGATGGGCCAGACGGCGTGGCTCTGCAGCTGCGCCATATCATCTCGTTCAGACTCTTCAAGGACCTGCCCCTGGGCCACGCGCGTGGTCTGGATGGCGAAGACCAGGGCCAGATAGAGGACGGCGTCGTCGCTGAAGCGACCGCCCAGCTGCGCCTCGGCGTAGGCTACCTGGCTGAACAGGCGCGGTACCTGCCAGCGGTCAATAATCTCCGCCGAGCGGGCCACAATAGGGAGCAGCCGGCTGTCGCCGGCGAGATCGAATGTGATGCCGTCGCTGTGGGTGACAGAGGTGAGGGACGCGCCGAACGGGGTGTGGCCCCAGGCCCAGGCGCCCAGCGCCTGCCGCCGCTGTGCTTCACTGCCCTGGACGTCGATACCGTAATTGGGTCGCCGTTGCAGGTCAAGGGCATGTTCTGAAAGCCACGGTTCGATGGTGTTGAGATCGGCCACAACGGTAGTACGCGACACTTCCAGCATTTGCTCCAACTGCTGGAGGATAACGGGTTCGGTAGCTTCAAGAAGCAACAACGCCAACAATTGTTGGCGTTGTTCGGCAGTCAGCACGAGTTGGAGTTCACGGTAGGCGGACAGCTGGCGCAGCAGCCGGTCGTTCTGCCCATTATCACAGACCAGCTCCACGCCGACGCCCGGTGTCACGTTGAGGGTGACATCTTGCTGGGCCAGCCACTTGTCCAGCCCTTTCAGGTCGTAGCTCACCTGGCGTCGCGTCAGATTCATCTTCTGAGCGAGGTCGGACGTTGCCAGGGGCTGGCGGGCCGCCAACAAAAGTTGCAATAGGTCCCGTTGTCGGGTGGTGAGCGCAGCCATCAGTTTGCCAACCAGTGGGTAGTGGATATCAGACGCTGAAACTCTTCAACGTTGGTCATTATAGCGCGATCGGGCATGATTTCTTATCTTATTCTTACGCTTTTTCTCGGGCGGGATGTGACAAAAGTGGATTATTGGTGGTTGCGGACGGCGGACGAGCGCTCCAGATCTGGCGTGCGGTATCGACCACCAGTTCTGGAGCGCGGCAAGGGGAGCACTAAAGATTTGTGAATTGCTGTGGCCGGTGTCCCCACCGAGCCACTTCGCGGGCGCGGTCAGGAGACCGGCCCGATCACAACATTTTCGCACTCCCGCGGCAAGTCTTGGGAGAAGTGCGGCAGCGTGTTGTGATACAATGCAGAGTTCATATCAAGGTCACGCAGGCGATTTATGGGCCGGCTCTGGCTGAGCGGGAGGTAAAGAGGTGTCATGACCGGGGTGTTGATTAATCTGGTGGGCGTCCGGGTGAGTCTATCTGGGCGGAATATTTTCGATGGGGTATCGCTGGAGGTACAGGCAGGGCAGCGAATTGGATTGGTTGGTCCCAATGGGAGCGGAAAGTCCACGCTGATGAAAGTGATGGCGCAGGAGCTGGCGCCGGAGACCGGCGAGCTGTTCCGGGCGCCGGAGCTTTCGTGGGGACGGTTGGCCCAGGAACCGCAGATGCCGCCAGATCGGACTGTGTTCGAGGAGGCGTTGACCGCGGTGCCAGAGCTGGTCGCGATTGAGGAACACCTTGACCGGCTGGAAGCGCAGATGGCCGATCCGGAAGTGTACGATGATTATGCCCGGCTGGAGAAGGTGCTACAACGGCACACGAAGCTGCTGGATAAGTATGAAGGGCTCGATGGCCCGCGTTACCAGAGCCGGGTGCGAGAAATGCTGGCGCTGCTGGGCCTGGAAGAGGCGATGTGGGATACGCCGGCGCAGGTGTTGAGTGGCGGGCAAAAGAAGCTGGTCTTGCTGGCAAAATTGCTGGTGCGCCAGCCGCAGCTTTTGTTACTGGATGAGCCGGACAACCATCTCGATATTCCCGCGAAGGAAAATTTAGAGGAGATTATCAACAACTATCCAGGCGCCGTGGTGATCATTTCTCACGACCGCTATTTACTGGATGGCGTTGCGACGCACATTGCCGAGTTGGAAAACGGCGCGCTGACCCTGTACCATGGCAACTACAGCGCTTACACCAACGAGAGAGAGTTGCGCCGCCTGCGCCAGCAACAGTTGTATGTCGCTCAGCAGAAGGAAATTGCACGCATCGAGGCGGCGATTGCCCGGTTTGAGCAGTGGGCTTCCATTGTGGTCAACGAAAGGCACATCAGACAGGCGCGATCCCGGCGCAAGATGTTAGAGAAAATGGACAAAGTGGAAAAGGTGCTGGAGCAGCGGCGCATGACGATGGATTTGGAGGGTTGGCGGGGCAGCAAGAAGGTCATCGAGCTGGAGCGCGTGAGTAAAACCCTGCCGGGCGGCTTACAACTGTGGAACGAGGTTAGTTTCACCCTGTGGCACGGGGAGCGAGTGGGATTGGTCGGTCCTAACGGCGCCGGCAAGTCGATGTTGCTGAAGCAGATTCTTGAGCCGGAGGTCATTGAGAGAGGCGAAATTAAGATCGGCCCTAGCAGCAAGATCGGCTACTATGCGCAGGAACAGACGACGCTCGATCTGAACCAGACGCCGCTGAATGACATCAGAAACACCGTGCCCATGAGTGAGAGCGCGGCGGTGGCGTTTTTGACCCGTTTCTTGTTTACCTATGATCAGGTGCGCGGCCCGATTCGCAATTTGAGCGGCGGAGAGCGCAGCCGCCTGCAGCTGGCGCGGGTGGTCCTCACCCGTCCCAACCTGTTGCTGCTGGATGAACCGACGAACAACCTGGATATCGCTTCTATCGAAGTGCTGGAAGAGGCTTTGGACGAGTTCGTGGGAACGGTTCTGGTCGTTTCCCACGATCGCTACTTCCTGGATCAGGTCGTCGACCGCATCATTGAGTTAAGAGATGGGAGGGTGAGCGAATTCTTGGGCGGCTATACTGATTATGCGGAAGCGATGGCCCACCAGTTTGAGGCGTGATTATCCCGCCTGTCAGCTACAGACAAATGGAAGCGGCTGCGTGCGCACAGGCGCACGCAGCCGCCTATCGCTGTTGGCTTAACGCAAGAATGCCTCGTGGAGGCCGCCGTCTACGCTGACGATCTGGCCTGTGGTTTTGCTCATGTGGCTGCTGCTGAGGAGGTAGGCGGCTTCGGCCTGGTCCTCGGGCAGAACGGGCGTCTTGGTCAGCGTGCGCTGGGCGTAGAAGTCGGCCAGTTTCTGGCGCAGCGTTTCCGTCTCCTCGCTTTCGTCGAAGGGAACCTCGTATTTGGTCAGGGAGCTGATGACGCGGGCGCGGGGGAACATACTGCTGCCCTCGACGACGGTCGCCGGGGCCAGGCCGTTGACGCGCACGAGGGGGGCCAGTTCGATGGCCAGCTCGCGCACCAGGTGGTTGGCCGCTGCCTTGCTGGTGTCGTAGGCCAGGGAGCCCTTCTTGGCCACGGTGGCGTTGACGCTGGTGGTCAGCACCAGCGTGCCCGGCAGGCCCTGGGCCTCCCAGATGCGGCGCGCCTCATCGGCTACGAGATAGCCGCCGGTGACGTTGACGGCGAAGGTCTGTGACCACTTCTCGTCGGGGATGCGCCCTTCTTTGTCCGGGGGCACGAACACGCCGGCGGTGATGATCACGTTGTCGATGCCGCCATAAGCGAGGAGCACCTGGTCGAACATGTGACGCACGCTGTCGCGGTCGGTGACGTCCACGCCCAGGCCGATGGCGGGGCCGCAGGCGGAGAGGCCGCTGCCGGCGACTCCGATGCCCATGCCGTAGATATCGGTCAGCTCCTGGGCCGTGGCCTGCGCCGCCTCTTCGTCCAGGTCGGCGCAGACGACGTGGGCGCCTTCGCGGGCCACGCGCAAGGCCGTGGCGCGTCCGATGCCGCTGCCGGCGCCGACGATGACGACGACGTTGCGCGCCAGCTCTTTTTCCGGCGGCATGCGTTGCAGCTTGGCTTCCTCCAGCGCCCAATATTCGATGTCGAACGCTTCCTGGCGGGGCAGGGCGATGTACTCGCTGATCGCTTCCGCGCCGCGCATGACCTCGACGGCGGCGTTGTAGAACTCGGCAGTGACGCGCGATTCGCTCTTGTTCTTGCCCCAGGCGATCATGCCCACGCCGGGGATGAGGATCACAGTGGGGTTGGGATCGCGCATGGGCGGGGAATCGGGATGCTTGCACTCCTCGTAGTAGGCAGTGTAGTCCTCGCGGTACTGCGCCAGCCCTTCTTCCAGCCTGGACAGCAGGGCCTGCACGTCCTCCTGCTGCGGGTTCCAGTCCACGTAGAGGGGTTTGATCTTGGTGCGCAGGAAGTGGTCGGGGCAGGAGGTGCCCAGCTCGGCGAGGCGCGGCGCGTCGTGGCTGTTGACGTAGCGCAGGATGGTGGGGTCCGATTGCACGGTGCCGATGAACTTGTTTTGCTGGGAGACCATGCCCCGCAAACGGGGTAGGACTTGCACCAGCAGGGCCTCGCGCTCGTCGTCAGAGAGCGGTTCGTATTTTTGCCCGCCGAAGGTGTCCTCGCCTTTGTCGCGGGCCTCAATGTACTCGGCGGCCTGTTCGATGAGCGTCAGGGAGAGATCGTAGCATTCCTTGTCGTCGTTGGCCCAGTTGATGAGGCCGTGCTGGCCCATGACGATCCCTTTCCACTGCGGGTTCTCGCGACACGCTTCCTGCATCACCAGGCCCAGGTCGAAGCCGGGGCGCTGCCAGGGCACCCAGCCTACGTCGTCACCGTACACTTCCTCCGTCAGCCGTTCCTGATCTTTGCAGGCGGCGATGGCGATGACGGCGTTGGGGTGGGTGTGATCCACGTGGCGGTAGGGGACGAAGGCGTGCAGCGGGGTGTCGATGGAGCTGGCGCGAGGGTTGAGGTTGAAGACGGTGTGCGGGTAGTAGCTGACCATTTCGTCTTCGATGGGCGTCTTGACCCCTTTCTCATCGGCGGCATTGTAGATGTCCTGCAGTTGCCGTAGCTTGTCCATGTACAGGGAGGCAAAATTGGCGCGCTGTGAGGTGCGCAGGTCGCCGCCGGAGCCTTTGACCCACAGCACCTCGACGTCTTCGCCGGTGAGCGGGTCTTGCATGGTGATCTTGGAGGAGGTGTTGCCTCCGCCGGTGTTGGTGATGCGCTGGTCGCTGCCCAACAGATTGGAGCGGTAGACCAGGCGATCTACGGGATCGAGATCGCCGGCGACGTCGTCGTCCCAGAGGTCGTTTACGTGTTGGAATTGTTTGTTCATAGGATATTCCTCTTGTGCTTTTGTGGTTTAGATGGTGACGTGATGACGGCGGACCGCCGACGGCGGACTACAGACCGTAGCGGTAATCCTCCCGGAGGTTGGTTCAACGCTGGAAACCTCCGGGAGGATGAGTCCGCCGTCTGCCGTCTGCGGTCTGTTGTCATCTCGCCGCCAGCTCCTGGTAGCGGCCGTACGCTTCGTCCCAGGCGCCGGTGTTCTGGGGCTCGTAGCGGCGCAGGTGGCCGGAGTTGGCGACGAGTTGGCGCGCTTCGTGGATGTCGCGCAGTTCGCCGAGGGTGATGAGCTGCACGAGGGCGTTGCCCAGTACGGTGGCCTCGACGGGGCCGGCGAGCACGGAGCGGCCGGTGGCGTCGGCCGTCATCTGGTTGAGTAGTTCGTTTTGCGAGCCACCGCCCACGATGTGTATGACTTCCACGGTGCGCCCTGAGACGGTTTCTAGCTGCTCCAGCACGCGGCGGTAGGCCAGGGCCAGGCTTTCCAGGACGGCGCGCACCACTTCGCCGTGGGTCTGCGGCGCGGGCTGTGACGTGCGCCGGCAGGCGTCGCGCACGATCTGCGGATGGTCGCCGGGCGGTAAGAAGGCCTCATCATCGACCTGTAGGAGGGAGCGCAGGGGCGGCGCCTCTTGCGCCAGGGCTACCAGTTGTTCGTAATCGTACTCGTGGCCGGCGGCGGCCCACGTCTGCCGGCATTGCTGCAGGATCCACAGCCCCGTCACGTTCTTCAGCAGGCGATAGGTGCCGGCGACGCCGCCCTCGTTGGTGACGTTGGCTGCCAGCGCTGCCTGGCCCAATGCGGGCTGGTCGACTTCGAGGCCTACGAGGCTCCAGGTGCCGCTGCTGATGTAGGCGGCTTCCCGGCCGGCGGCAGTGGCGATGGGCACGGCGGCCACGGCGCTGCCGGTATCGTGGCAGGCGGGGGCGATGACGGGGACGCCGTCATACTGGCCCAGGCGCGTGCCGGGCGGCGCGATGTCGGGGAAGATGTGCGCGGGGATGTCCAGGCGCTCCATTATATCAGTGGCCCACTCCCCGCTGCGTGCGTCGAGCATCTGCGTGGTGCTGGCGATGGTGTATTCGCAGACGCGGGCGCCGGTCAGCCAGTAATTGAGCAGGTCGGGCATGGTCAGAAAAGTGGCGGCGACCTCCAGTTGCGGCGAGCGGCGTCGGGCCAGGCTCAGAAGCTGGTAGAGGGTGTTGATGGGCATAAATTGAATGCCCGTGCGCCGGAAAATCTCGTCACGGGGCACGCGCTCAAATGCTGTCTCCATCATGCCTTCGGTGCGCGCGTCGCGATAGTGCACGGGGTTGCCCAGCAGCTCGCCCTGTTCATCCAGCAGGCCGAAATCGACGCCCCAGGTGTCGACGCCCAGAGCGGCCGGTTGCAGGGATTGGCCCTTCTGCAGGCCGGCCTGCACGTCGCGCCACAGGCCCAGGACGTTCCAGTAGAGGGCGCCGCGCACGTTGACCGGCGTGTTGGCAAAGCGGTGTAATTCTTGCAGGGACAGAGAGGAGCCGTCGAAGTGCACGGCCATGACGCGGCCCGATTCTGCGCCCAGGTCGACGGCGAGAACGGTCTGTTGGGCCATGGTGCATTTACTCCCGTTGTGCGGCCTGGCGACGGGCGAGCACGTTTGCTTCGTAGGCGCGGATGTCGTCCATGAAGGAGATGTCCGCCGGCACGTCCTGCTGCAGGCAGTGGTAGTCCCAGACCGCGCCGAAGGGCATTCCTTTCAGCGCTTCCAGCAGGGCCAGGCGGCGGGTATAGTCGCCCTCTCTTTCCAGCCGGCGCATGTACTCGATCGGTTCCAGCAGGGCCAGGAGCAGGGCGCGCAGCGCGTTGCGCGTGCCAATGGTCCAGGCGGCGACACGGTTGATGCTGGCGTCGAAAAAGTCGAGGCCGATATGTACCCGATCCAGGTAATCGCCGCGCACGATCTCCTGCATGATAGCCTGCAGCTCGTCGTTGAGCGTGACGACGTGGTCGCTGTCCCAGCGCACGCCGCGGCTGACGTGCAGCAGTAGCTCGTCCTGGTAAATGAGAACGGCAGAGAGCTTGTCGGCGATGGTTTCGGTGGGGTGGAAATGGCCGCTGTCCAGGGTCAGCAGGGCGTCGCTGTTCAGCGCGTAGCCCAGGTAGAATTCGTGGGAACCGGTAACGTAGCTTTCAGAGCCCAGGCCAAAGAGCTTACTCTCTACGGCGTCGCGGTTGTGGTCGGGGTCTACGGGCTCGGCTAGGATCTGGTCCAGCGACTGCTTGAGCAGTTCGCGCGGCGTTTTGCGGTCGACGGGCGTGTCCTTATAGCCATCGGGAATCCAGATGTTGGTAATCGCCGGCGTGCCCAATTCGCGGCCGAAATAGGCGCCGATGTGGCGGCAGGCGATACAATGTTCGATCCAGAAATCGCGCACCGCCTCATCGTAGCTGGAGAGCGTGAAACCGCTCTCGGCGAGGGGATGGGAGAAGAGGGTGGGATTGAAGTCGAGGCCGTGGCCCTTTTCTCTGGCCCAATCGAGCCAGCCGGCGAAATGCTCAGGCTGCAGCTCGTTGCGCTCCACGGCCTGGTCTCCGGTTTCGGCGTAGATGGCGTGCAGATTGAGGCGATGGTCGCCGGGGATCAGGCTGTAAGCCTTGTCCAGGTCGCTGCGCAGCTCATCGGCGGTGCGCGCGCGGCCGGGATAGCCGCCGGTGACGGCGAGGCCGCCGCCCAGTTCGCCGTCGGAGGATTCGAAGCCGGAGACGTCATCGCCCTGCCAGCAGTGCAGGCTGATGGCGATGCGGGATAGGCGCTCCAGGGCCCGGTCGGTGTCTACGCCCAGGGCCGCATAGCGCTCTTTGGCCAGCTGGTAGGCGTCTTGGATCTGTTTTTCGGTCGGGGCATCATTCATAGTTGTTTTTTGCTGACATTGGGGGAGGCGGCGCTTCAGCCGCCTCCCCTATGGCTAACGCTGCCTAGAAGTCGAAGTCGTCAATGTTATCGGCGTTGAAGATGGTCGGGCGTCCGAGAAGGACGGTGCCGTCGTCGGCGATGGTGTAACTGCCCAGCCTGCCGGCGCTGTAGGTGTCGCCGGGTTCGCCTGCAATGTCGCCGGTGGCGATGGCGTGCAGGGTGTGGATGGACAGGTAGCCGAGATCGGCCGGGTTCCAGAGCGCGAACATGGGCGCGGCGCCGCTGTTGACGTATTCGCGCATCTGGTTCGGCGTGCCCAATCCGGTGACGTACACTTCGCCAATGCGGCCCGCATCCTGAACGGCGCGGGCAGCGGCGGCGATGCCCACGGTGGTGGGCGCAATGATCACTTCCAGATCGGGATAGGTGCGCATCAGGGCCTGTGCTTCATTGTAGCTCTTCTCGTCCTCGTCGTCGCCATAGACGATGGTTACCAGTTCCAGCCCTGCATACTCAGGGTTCTCCAGCTCCGTTTGCATATGCTCGATCCACTCGTTCTGGTTAGGAGCGGTAGAGGTAGCGCTGAGGATAGCGATTTCCCCTTCGCCCTCGGCCAGTTCGGCAGCCATCTCGATCTGGATGGCGCCGATGTCGTACGATTCAGCCTGATTGATGTGCACGTTGCGCCCCTCGGGAGCGATGGCCGAGTCCCAGGTGACGACGGGGATGCCGGCTTCCATGGCGTCCTGGCCTGTGGGCACGAGCGCGTCGGCGTCATTGGCGGAGATGGCTAACCCGTTTACGTTCTGGGCGATGAGCGAGTTCAGCAGCTGGATCTGTTCCGTGGCGTCGGCGACCGAGGAGCCCTGATAGGTGACTTCTACGCCCAGCTCTTGCGCTGCTTCCTGGGCGCCCTGATTGCCGGTGTCGAAGTAGGGATTGCCCAGGTTCTTGGGCACGAGGACATAGGTCAGGTCGCCAGCCGGTTCGTCCACCTCTCCACCCGGCACCTCGCCCGTGTCGGGGGGCGTCGTCGGTTCGGCCGCGCCGCCGCCGCATGCTGCTACTGTGAGCAGCATCGCCAGCAACAAAAGGAAAAGTAAATACTTCTTCATGTGATTATCCTCCTCTCCTTCTCCAGCGTGGGAGAAGCACATTCCATTCAATAGCGAACGCTTCAAAGGTTGTCTTCGCTTCGATTTCTTTGATGATCCTCGTCGCACCTCCTTTTCTACTATGGCGTCAGAATCAACGCACGTGACCAGAAGAAAAACGAGATAAATGCAGCGCCCAGCGCCAGCAGCACCAGAGCGGGGAGCAAGGGGGGCGAGCGTTTGTGACGGCGGGCTACCTGTTGGGCCACGTTGGGCAGCAAGATGGAGAAAATGAGCAGCAGGCCAATGGCGATGCTCTGGACCTGACCCTGAACGTTGACCAAGCCCATGCCGAAGCGCATGAGGCCGATGAGCACCAGAGCCAGAATGGCGCCGACCATGGTGCCGCTGCCGCCGAAGATGTTAATGCCGCCGAGGACGGTGGCGGTGATCACCGCCAGTTCCAGGCCCATGCCGATGTCGGGGCGCGTGCTGCCGAAGCGGGCGGCAATGATCACGCCCGCCAGGGCGGACATGAAGCCGGAGAGCATGAAGATGATCATCTTGACGCGGGCCACGGGCACGCCGCTGTAGCGCGCTGCTTCCTCGTTGTTTCCGATGACGTAAAGATAGCGACCGAAGGTGGTTTTGTGTAGCACGAGGCCGAAGATGAGGGCCAGGAGGGCAAAGAGCAGGGCGGAAAAAGGCAGGCGGATGGCGCCCAGCGTGCCCTGGCCCAAAAAGGTGAAGTCGGCCGGGTAGCCGCGCGCTGCCTGATCGCCAAGCAGGGCGAAGGCCATGCCGCGGTAAAAGGCAAAGGTGCCCAGGGTGATCACCAGAGAGGGGAGTCTGACGCGGGCCACGAGATAGCCATTGAACCCACCGGCGAGGAGGCCCAGCATGAGAGCGGCGGCGGTGGCGATCCAGATGTTTACGCCCTGGATGTGCAGCCAGCCCAGCAGGGAGGCGCACATGGCCAGGGTAGAGGCCACGGAGAGGTCGATGTTGCCGGTGATGATCACGAAGACCATGGGCAGAATCATCAGCCCCAGCTCCATGAAATCAGACGTGGCGCGCATCAGATTGCGCACGTTGAGGAAGAAGGGCGAGAGCCGCACGTTGACCAGGACGACGATCAGAATCAGGAGGACCAGCAGCCACTCCCAGCGGCGGAAAAAGGCCAGCAGGGAAGAGCGAGAGATAGAGGTGGAGCGGGCATTGTCGTCGCCGGTCGTGGTGTTCATCACGTTGCTCCGATCCGTTGTAGGCGGCGGCGGATGGCGGAATCGACGACCACGGCTGCCAGAATGAGCAGGCCCTGGGCTGCCAGTTGCCAGAAGGGCGAGATGCGCACCAGGGTCAGCGCGTTTTCGATGGTGCCCAGGAGGAAGGCGCCGAGGACAACGCCGATGACGGTGCCGCTGCCGCCGAAAATGTTGACTCCGCCTACAACGGCGGCAGCCACCGTCTGTAATTCGAAGCCAAGAGCGGTGTTGGTCTGCGCCGATTCAAAGCGCGAGGCCCACAGCACGGCGGCGAGACCGGCCAGCAGGCCGGATATAACGTAAACCATGAAGATGATGCGCTGCACGGGGATGCCGGCCAGGCTGGCTGCTTCGGGATTGCTGCCCACGGCGTAAATGTCGCGACCTACACGCGTGTGGTTGAGAAAGAAGTAGACGACGGCGATGACGACGATGGCGAAAAGGATGATGTTGGGAATGATCAACGGCGAGGCCTTGGCCAGGGCGCGATAGCCGGCGGGCATTTCGAATGAATTGATCCAGTTGCCCTGGCTATACAGGAAAACCATGCCGCGGAAGATGCTCAGGGTACCGAGGGTGGCGATGATGGGCGGCACACGTCCGACGGTGATCACCACGCCGTTGAAGGCGCCCAGGACGCTGCCCAGGGCCATGCCCAGAAGAATGGCGAGAGCTGGGGACATGGTGGGGAAAGCGACCACGGTGAAGGAGACCATCATGGCGGTGAGGCCGATCATGGAGCTGACGGAAAGGTCGATGCCGCGGGTAATGATGACCATCGTCTGGCCCAGAGAGACGATGACCAGAATGGAAATGTTGAGCAATATGTCGCGAAAATTGCCGATGGTGAAGAAGGCAGGGCTGCGTATGGCGACCACGCCGATCAGCAGCAGGATGAAGATGATGATGCTAAGCTCGCGAAAGCGCACCAGCGTCAGTAAAAGGCTGTGCGATTCGCGTTCGGCTGTTGTGTCGGTAATCAAGACAGCATCTCCTACTGTTGGCGTCGGGTTGCTTGCGGGGCTGCCGGCTCAGGCTGCCGCCGGCTCAGCAGACGTGTCAGCAGCGGTGGCCGCAGACGTGTCAGCAGCAGTAGCTGCTGACATTAGCTTTTCTTGTGTGGCTTCCTCGCGCGTGAACTCGCCGGTGATGCGACCTTCACGCATGACCAGAATGCGGTCGCTCATGCCCAGGATTTCGGGTAGTTCTGAGGAAATCATCAGGATACCGACTCCTTGCCGGGAGAGGTCGCGCATCAGGCGGTGCACCGCGGCTTTGGTTCCCACGTCGATGCCCCGCGTGGGCTCGTCCAGAATCAGAATGCGCGGGTTGGTTTCCAGCCATTTGGTCAGGACTACCTTTTGCTGGTTGCCGCCCGACAACTCGCGAGCCTTTTGCTGAATGCCGGCGCTTTTCACTTCCAGCCGCCGCGCGGCTCTGGATGCCGCGTCTTTCTCCTGGCGACGATCCAGCCAGCCGGCCTTAGCGAAGCGGGAGAGGATAGGCAGGCTGATATTGGCGGCAATGCTCATGGGCAACACCAGTCCGTGATTCTGGCGATCCTCGGGCACCAGACCCAGGCCGAATTCCATCGCCTCTTGCGGCTCGCCGATGGTGACCGTGCGCCCATCGATCTTTATCGCGCCGCTATCGGCCGGCGCCACGCCGAAAAGGGCGCGCGCCACGTCGGTGCGCCCGGCGCCCACCAGCCCGGCGAGTCCCAAAATCTCGCCGGCTCGCAGGCGGAAGCTGACGTCTTCAAACCGGCCGATTTTGGAAAGCTCGCTGACTTCGAGCAGGACGTCGCCGGCTTCCGCTTCCTGGTCGGGGAACATCTCGTCCAGCTGGCGCCCGACCATCATTTGAATAAGTTCTTCGCTGGTGACGCCGGCCATGTCGCGGGTGCCCACATAGTGACCATCACGGAGCACGGTCACGCGGTCGGCGATGGTGAACAGTTCTTCCAGACGGTGCGAGATGAAGATGAGGGCCGTGCCCGCCTCTCGCAGCTGGCGCACGATGCGGAACAGCTCTTCAACTTCGGTCAGGGTCAGCGAGGACGTGGGCTCGTCCATGATCAGCAGGTCGGCGTTGAGGGAAAGGGCGCGGGCGATCTCTACCGTTTGCTGCTGGGCCACGCTGAGATTGCGGGCCCTGGTGCGCGGGTTGAGGCGCACGCCGAGTTGTTGCAGCAGGCGCTGTGCTTCGCCGTAGACGGCACCCCAGTCTACGCGCCCGGCGCGCGTGGGTTGGCGACCCACCAGTATATTCTCGGCAATGTCCAGATCGGGAAAGAGGCTGGGTTCCTGGTAGATGGCTGCTACGCCCTGTTGCTGCGCCTCGCGCGGCCCGCTGAAGGCGATGGGCTCGCCGTGGAGGTAAATTTGCCCGCTGTTCGGCTGGTGCACGCCGGTCATTATTTTGATCAGCGTAGACTTCCCGGCTCCGTTTTCGCCCAGCAGGGCGTGTACCTCCCCGGCATGCACTTCCATCTGTGCGTCTGTCAGGGCGTGAACGCCGCCAAACGATTTGTGAATGCGCTCCATGCGAATGACAGGAGTGGCGTTGGTCATTCCCTCCACCTGGGTCCGCGAGAGAAAAGCTGTCTGAGGAGAAGCGTTTTTGTTGAGATTTTGCGATAATTTTTGCGTATTGACGAAAGCGTAGCAGAGATGTTAAAGTCTGTCAAGAAAGGGTGATCATCACAAAAAAAGGCATAGTTACCAATGACGACCAGGTTTGAGCGGCGACAGACCATCCTGCGCCTCCTACGGGAGCAGCCAGGCATCAAAGTCACGCATCTGGCGGAGCTGCTGGACGTGTCCACGGGCACCATCCGCAATGACCTGAACGCTCTGGAGGAGCAGCAACAGGTCAAGCGGGTCTACGGTGGAGCCGTGCTGGTGGAGCCGGTGCTCAACGAGTATCCTTGGGTTGGCGGACAACTGCTGGGGCGCGAGGACGTGGCCAACGCCGACGCCAAGCAGCGCATCGGCCGCTGGGCGGCGGAGATGGTGGAAGAAGGGGACGCCATTTTCATGGACGCCAGCACGACGGTTCAGCACATGATCCCGCACCTGAGCCAGTTCCGGCGGCTGACGATTGTGACGACCGGCCTGGATACGGCGCGCCTGCTCAGCCAGCATGCGGCGCACAGCGTGATCCTCGTGGGCGGTCTGGTGGGCTCCGGCGGACAGGCCATTACGCGCGAGATGGGGCTGGACATTCTGGAGAATCTTCACATTCGCACGGCGTTTATCTCCGGCGTGGGGTTCTCGGCGCAGGCGGGGTTGACGGAGCGCAATATTGACGAGGCGCGCCTGAAGCGGGCCATTCTGTCCCGCGTGCGCCAGATTGTGGCCCTGGTTGACTCTTCCAAGCTGGATAAGGAAGGTCTGGCGCCTGTGATCGCCCCCGAACGGCTCAGCCGTCTCTATACGGACAGCGACGTGACGGAGGAAAGCCTGTTCTGGTTGCGCGAGATGAAGGTGAACCTGGTGGTGTGTGGTCAGAATACGGTGCGCTCCTACCTGGTGCACGATCAGGAAGCCAAATATGTCATCGGTTTTGCCAACCAGAGCGAGCAGTTGCCCTTTGCGGTGGACGTGCGCCGTGGGCTGGAGCGGGCGGTCAAGGACGTGAACAACGTGGACCTCATTGTCGCCGATAACGCCCTTAGCGCGGAGCGCGCGCTGCACATTGCCGAGCAATTGATCCGGCGCGAGGTGGATCTGGCCATCGAATACCAGATCGATTTCAAGACCGGCAGCCTGATCATGGACAAGTTCAAGCGAGCGGGCATTCCGGTCATCGCCGTGGATATTCCTATGGTGGGCGCGACCTATTTCGGGGTGGACAACTACCGCGCGGGACACATGGCAGGCGTTGGCCTGGGCCAGTGGCTGCAGGAACAGTGGCAGGGGCAGTTCGATCTGCTCGTCGTTTTGGAGGAATCGCGAGCTGGTTCGCTGCCGGAAGCTCGCATCCAGGGACAATTGGACGGGCTGGAGGAGATCGTGGGGCCGATCCGGGGGGAGAAGAAGATTTGCCTGGAGAGCGCCAACACCAGCTCTGTCAGCGAAGCGCAGATTTTGAAGACGCTGGAGGCGCATCCGAATAGCACGCGGGTAGCCATCATCTGCTTCAATGACGACGCTGCGATTGGGGCCTTGCGGGCCGCGCGCCGCCTGGGTCGCGAGGAGCACGTTGTGATCGTGGGCCAGGGAGCCGACCGCATGGTGCGCGACGAACTGCGCAAGCCGGGCTCGCGCATCATCGGCTCCACGGCATACCGTCCGGAGCAATACGGGGAGAAGTTGCTGGCGCTGGCGCTAAAGGTCTTGAATGGAGAGTCGGTGCCGCCGGCCGTGTACATGGAGCACGATTTCATCACCGCCGAGAACGTGGACGAATGTTATCCTGCCTCTGCCCAAAGTTGAGACCGGTTAATTTGTACTAAAGCTCTTGTGCGCCGCCCCTACTTTTTTATAATGAGGGAGGGATAAGGGCGCTTACAGGCTCTCTTGTCCACGATTAGCCTCAGAGGGGTACAGCCTCTGAGGCTTTTTGTGTTGTACCCAAAGGTATAGACCGCTCAATATGTAATCAGGCGCCTTGCGACCCGCCAGAGATGAGGTGAGACGCAGCGTCCTCGACAGGCGAGGGCGGTGTTGGCGTCGGCGCGCTCTCGGTTGCGGTGGGCGCCACTGTTGGCGTCGGAGGCACCGAGGTAGCAGTTGGTGGCGGGGGTGGTGGCGGTGGAGGAGGCTGTGATGTGGCCGTTGGGGGTGGCGGTGGTGGCGGCGGTTCTGACGTAGCCGTGGGCGGCGGCGGCGGAAGGGAAGTGGCGGTCGTCGTCGGCGTTGGACTGGGCGACGGTGAAGGCGTGACGGTTGCCGCCGGTTCGGTGGGGGTGGGCGACGGGGAGGGAGTCGCCGAGGGTGTGAGAGGCATCAGAGGCGCAGCTGCGGTTGTGGCGATCAACGTTGCAGTCACGGGCGCGACGGGAGTCGTCGTGGGAGAGGGAGTGGCCGTCCACTGGACGCCGGTGAAGATTCCGGATGGCGCGGGCTCCGCCGGGGATGGGCCTCCCACGCTGGTCTCCTGCACGTCCCGGTTCCGCAAGAGCAGGAAGCTGCCCACGAGCAAGATCACCAGTAACCCCACCTGGGCCAGCGCTATCCTGAGAGCAGGGGGGAGGGTGAGCGTGGGGTCGACCTTCGCCGGTGGCGCATCTGGCGGTTCCGCCTCGACTAGCGGCTCAGCCTCGACCGGCGGCGCGGGCAGCGCTTCAACATCGCCGCCTTCGGCAATGATTGCTTCCATCAGCGCTTCCATAAAGTGGCTATAGTTGTGATAGCGTTTCCACAGTTCAGGCTGCAGCCCTCTACGGACGAGCTCGTGTGTGGCTTCGGAAATGTGGGGAGCCAGTGTATCCAGGGCCGGCAGCGCGTCCGGGGGGGCTGCGCGCGCTTTCTGCCCGCCGAGCAGGTCGTAGAGCAACATGGTCAGGGAGTAGATATTGCTGCGCGCGTCCAGCGCTTTGCCCTGTTTCTGCTCCGGCGAAGGGTAACGCGACTGCGGCGCGTCCTGGTCATGCCCCAGCGTAGCCAGAGCATAGGGCAGGTCCAGGCCCATGAGGGCTACGGGCATCTCGTCCGCCTGCTCGCCGTCCTGTGGCGCTACGAGGATCTGATCTGGTTGCAGGTCGCGGTGCACGACGCCCTGCTTAAGAGCGGCTTCCAGGATCAGAGCCAGATGGTAGACCAGAGTCAGCGCGTCCTGTGGGTTCGATGGCCCCTCGGCTGGTTCGTCACGAAAGTGGGTGGTCAGAGGCTGGCCTGTGGCGTGCTCTATAACCAGATATGGCTCCTCATCATCTGTGCTGCCCCAATCGACGATGTGTAATACGCCGGGGTGTGACAGCGGCGCCGCGGCTTTCATGGCCCATTGCAGGCTTTGCTCGTAACGCGCCGCAGGCAGAGGATGATTGAAGACCCGGAGGAAGACGAGGTGTTCTGTGCCCTGCTCGCTGGCAAGACGCCGCGCTCTGTACAGGAGGCTGGCAGCGTCTCCGCCTACCTGGCGCACTATTTCATAGCCTGCGATGTTAAATTGAGTCATTGACCCCGTCCCTTGTCCGCGTTACTGGGCATCGATAAACAGGGTGTAGTAATCAACCTCGTTCAACGGTCCGTCATTCCCTACGAATATGAAATATTGGCCGGCCGGCTGGTCGCCAAGGTCCAGCGTTCTGTTGAGGCTGCTATCGCCGTCGTTCTTGAGGAAGACGGCTGTGCCACAACTCTCGCCACGGTAGAGGGCGATCTGCCCTTCTCGCGGCACGAAGTTTGACAGCGTGACGCGCAGGCGGGCACTGGCTTCAAGGCGGAAGCGGTACCAATCGCTGCGATCTTCGGGCAGGAACTGCCACTCGTGATTGGGTTCAATGGGATAAGCCTGCGCGCAGGTGTCGTTGGGTTCGCCCAGCCGATTGTGGGCAACGAGGTGCATAATCGGCATGTAGAAGTACTGGCGCGGCGGTTCTGGCGTGGCTGTCGGTGTTGCCGTGGGGCCAGGCGTGGACGTGGCTGTGGCCGTTGGTGTGGGGGTGTCAGTACTTGGTGGCTCTGGTGTTCGTGAGGGCGGCGGCGTGCCTGTCGGCGTGTGTGTGTGGGTTGGTGTATTTGGCGGCGTGTTCGTTGGTGTGTGCGTATTTGTTGGTGTGTTTGTCGGTGTGTTCGTGTTCGTTGGCGTGTGCGTATTTGTTGGTGTGTTTGTGCTGGTGGGTGTGTTTGTCGGCGCGTGCGTGTTCGTTGGTGATGGAGTAGGCGTATCGATTCGAGTTGGTATTGTCCCGTCATCGTTCGGGAGGCGCGACGCATCGGCCAGTGCAGAGTGCAGCAACCACAGTGCAAAGAGTGTCAGTAGCAACAGACGGGCGACGTCGAGGGCCGATGGCCTTTTCAAAAG
This sequence comes from Candidatus Sulfomarinibacteraceae bacterium, assembly GCA_035464315.1. GTDB lineage: Bacteria > Chloroflexota > Anaerolineae > Promineifilales > Promineifilaceae > JAAYYY01. The sequence goes on along the minus strand of DATHSI010000124.1, from coordinate 15,758 downwards.
TCTCCCACCTTGCTCCCTGCGCCCTTTTCAACCCCGGGGCTGGGGTGGCTCCAGTCAGTTCGGTTTGTATACTTTTCTACCTGCATAATGCCTGGCAATACTTCCCGGGCGGTTAGTTGAAGAGACGATGCAACCAACACTTCCCGAGTCCTTTCTTCCTAATGATACGTGATCTGGTCTTACAGTGTCCATAACAAAACGGAAACAATGGCGAAGCACCTTCGCCAGCAGCCATTACTCCAGTTCCAACGAAGGCAATGGTCCTTCCGCCGCCTGCCACTGGCGCCACTCGTCGCGGTGGCGGGCCAGCGCGGCCTGCAGGTCGGGGTCGTCGACGCGGTCCAGCCATTCGCGCACGGCGGCGGCGCCCAGGACCGGGGCGTAGATGTCACGGGTCGTGGCGATGTTTTCGTGGCCCAGGAATTCCTGCACGACCTCCAGGGGCATACCGCGTCGCAGCAATTGGGTGGCGCGGAAGTGGCGGATGTCGTGGGCCGAGAGCCGGCCGGCGTCCACGGCGCGCGCCGCTTTCTTCACGACGCGGTGCACGGAGGTGGTGGTCAGGCGATGCCCCTCGCTGTTGCGGCTGTGGGAGACGAACATGGGTCCGCTGCGCGCGCCGCGGGCCTGCCGGTAGGCGTCGAGGGAGTGGTGGACGTATTCTCGCAGATGGATGGCCCGCTGCTTTTTGCGCTTGCCGCTGACGACCACGTAGCTGGCGCCGGGCTCGATATCGCCTACGTCGAGGGAGACCAGTTCTGAGATGCGCATACCTGTGGCGTAAAGCGTGTGCATGATGGCCCGGTTGCGCAGCAGGGAGAGGTGCTGGTTGAAGTCGGCGTCGCCGGGATCGGGCAGCGGCAGGGTGTCGTAATAGTGCACCATCTCGGGCACTTTGCGCATGCGCAAGTCGTCCTGGGAGAGCACGCGCCGGGAGGCCTGCACGTTCTCGTGCTGGCCCCGCTGCCGCACATAGTTGCGCACGCGGCCGATGGAGAGGCCCTCGGGCAGCGCGCCAATGGTCTCCAGGTGTCGCAGGTATTGTAAGATACCGGCCATGTAGGTACGGGCCGTACTCCACGATTTGTAGTTCGCCAGCCAGTCGCAGTAATCGCGCACGGTCTCGAAGGTGAGTTGCGCGGGATCCAGGGGCCAGGTGGATTCTTCGTCGTAGCCGTCACGTTCTTTCTCCTGTACCCACTGCGCCAGGTAGCGTAGATGGCGCTCGTAATGGACGCCGGTGCTGTTGCGGCGGCGCGCGCCGGCGGCGCGCGTGCGGTAGGGGTGCAGGAAGGTGTCGCTGTAGAGCCAGGGCATGTTGTTGCTATTGCTCATTCTCGCGGGATCCTTTTCTTGCAATTGGATCTCTTTCCTCTATATTAGCAGCGAAACAGAAGGGAACGTAATGGCGCGCTCATCATCGAAATCTGAGAGTCAGTGGGGGAAGTGGGTGCTGGTAGGGTTGGCTGCCCTTTTTGTGGGCTCCATCCTATGGTCCATTGTTTTCGAAACGATGTTGCCTTTGTGGCGAGCAGGCGACTGGTGGTCCATCGTCTATCATCTCGTGGGCATTCCTCTGATTCTGGCGGGGACGGTTTGCATCGTCTACGGTGGGTTTGTGTTCGTTCGCGATACATTCAGCGCTATGAGCGGGGACGCTATCCGAGCCAACGTGGCTATTATCAATGAAAAGTCGTCGAAAGCGGACGTGAGTCGCGCCCGGCGCGAGAACTTCCTGGCGTTGCTGCGCGCCTGGCGCCCCGGCGCGACCTGGATGGTTGCCGGCTTTATCCTCATTGCTCTGGGAGGGTTCTTGATCAATCTCTAAGTGCAGTTGCACACTTCCTTGGAATTCAGCAAGCGCACACTGACGTGCAACTGCCTAATAAGTACGCTTTGGAGTGGCTTGATTCCCAACGAATTTCTGTAAGCGTACTCAGGCGCGCTTTGTGGTATTCTGTAGTTAGCAAATAAACCCTGTGCCGTAAATTAAAGAGGCGGAAAGACGCTATGTCACTCAGCGTTTATCTTCTGGGTGCGCCGCGCTTCGAGCACGACTCTCGCCCTGTGCGGGTGGGGCGCCGGCGCGTTATTGCTCTGGCAGCTTACCTCTGTCTCAGCAGCGCGCCACAGAGCCGGGAACTGCTGGCAAGCCTCTTTTGGCCAGAACACGATCACGCGGAGGCGCTAAAGAGCCTGCGGCGGGAGCTGGCCCGGTTGCGCAAGGCGCTGGGCGATGATGTGGTGAGCGCCGACCGATTGCACCTGGAATTGACTGCGGGCAAGGTGTGGGTGGATGCCAACGAGTTCCAGGCGCATCTGGATGCGGTGGGCGAGCATGGGCACGGTTCGCAGCCCTGTTCTGATTGCCAGGAAAAACTGGCAGCCGCGGCGGCGTTGTACGAAGGGGAATTCATGGAAGGATTCCGCCTGGACGACTGCCCTGAGTTCGAACGGTGGCTGGAATACCAGCGTAGTACGTTGCGCCAGCGATTGGCTGCGGGGCTGCAGCAACTGGTCGACCTCTATGAACAGCAGGGGGCGCACGGCGAGGCGATCCGTTACGGGCAGCGCTGGCTGTGGCTCAATCCTCTGCACGAGCCGGCGCACCGGGCTTTGATGCGCCTTTATGCTGAGTCGGGCCAGCGTCAGTTAGCCTGCCAGCAGTACGAGCAATGTGTTGCCGTGTTGGCCGAGGAAGTGGGGCTGGCCCCGGCAGCGGAGACGGTAGCGCTTTATGAGGAGCTGTGCGGGCGGGCGCAGGTGCAGGCGCCGCCTCCGACACAGCCCGTCGCGCAGCGTGAGGAGCGGCGCATTCCACGCCAGTTGCCCCCAGAAATCACCCCCTTCGTGGGCCGCTCACGGGAGCTGGCCGTTCTCCTCTTGCGTCTACGCGAGCCAACGTGTCGTCTGTTGACACTGGCAGGGCCCGGAGGCATCGGCAAGACGCGCATGGCCGTGGAGGCGGCGCGCCGCTTGGCAGAGACCAACGATCCGCAATTCAAAGACGGAATCTACTTTGTGCCTCTATCGCAAGTGGAATCTGTGGAAGGTGTTGCGCCGGCTATTTTGAAGGCGATGGGCCAGGACACGAGCGGCAACATTTCGCCGCGGGATGCCGTATTGGAGCTGCTCAGAGACCGTTGCCTGCTGCTGGTGTTGGATAACATGGAACATTTAACCCCGGCGGCGCAGTTGGTCAGCGATATTCTGGCGGTCGCTCCAAGCGTGAGAATTTTGGCGACGTCGCGAGAGGCCCTTAGCCTGCAGGAAGAATGGTTTCATCCGGTAGGCGGTATGGCCGTGCCGCCACTCTCGGCGTTACAGGCAAGCGGCACTGCTGTGCAGGAGTATGATGCGATAATGCTTTTCGCGCAGGCAGCGGAGCGAGCGCGTGTGGATTTTTCGCTGGAAGCGGAGGCAGCGGATGTGGTGCGCATTTGCCGGATGGTTCAGGGGATGCCGCTGGCGCTGGTGTTGGCGGCCAGTTGGCGGGAGTTACTTTCGTCGCGGGAAATTGCCGATGAGCTGGAAAGGAGCCTGGACATCTTGGAGGGAGTCGCGCGTAATTTACCACCGCGACAGCGGAGCGTCAGGGCGGCCTTTAACTACTCCTGGAAACGCTTGCCAGATGAGGGCCAGCGCGTCTTCCCGCGGTTGTCCGTATTCCGTGGCGGCTTTACGCGAGACAGTGCGCGTGCCGTCAGTGGCGCTGGCCTGCATGTGCTTCGTGCCCTGCTGAAGAAGTCGTTTCTTACGGTCGATTCTCAAGGGCGATATGCCATCCATGAACTGCTGCGCCAGTTTGGTGGGGAGAAATTGGCGGAGGCCAACGAGCTCCATGTCGTGCGGGCGACGCACAGCGATTACTTTATTACGCTGCTGCAGGAGTGCACGGTTCGACTGAAGGGTCACCAGCAGCTGCAGGCGCTCAATACTATAACGACTGAACTGGAAAATGTAAGAACCGCCTGGAACTGGGCTGTACAGCAGGGCAACGAGGCGCGCATCGCGCAGTCGCTAGAAAGCGTCTACCTCTATTTCGATGTGAAAGGCGGCCATTACGAAGGCGCTCAGTTTCTGCGCGGCGCGAGCGAGCGCCTGGCTTCACGAGTGGGAGTGGGGCCCGGTCTGGTTTGGGCGCGGTTAATGGCCGTCATCGTGTCTTTTGAGTCCCATTTTCGCCGGGACTACCAGGAGCTGGAGCTCATTCTTGAGCAAGCATTGGCCATTGCCAGAGCGTATGGCGACGAGGCCACGATTGGCTTTGTACTGATGGCCCAAGGAGAGGTCGCCGGTCTGGTGAAGCATGACCTTCGAGAGGCCGCGGCCCTGATGGAGCAGAGCCTCGCATCCTACCATGTGGTGGATGACAGCTATTACATTGCCTACATCTACCTCTGGCTGGGACACTGCTATGCGCACGTGAAAGGGTCGCAGAGCCAGGAGACCTATATGCGAGAGGGGCTGCGCCTGGCACAAGAAACGGATAATGAGGTCGTCGCTTCTAATGCTCTGGCCCTGTTGGCCGATTCGGCCTATGCTGCGGGGCAGTTTGCCGAGGCGGAAGGGTATGCGGAGGAAGCGTTTGAGATCGGCACGGAATTGAACCTGCGCGGTTGTATCGCTCACACACAATCGCAACTAGCGCTGGCCCATTTCTTGCGCGGTGATGTGGCGCGGGCCTCTGTTTTGGCCGACCGCGGGTTGCGCCTGGCGCGGGAAATCCGGTATGCGGCGAGTGAAGCGTATGCGCTGGCTGTGCTTGCGGGGGCCGCCGCCATTGGCGAGGCATACGAGCTGGGCGTTCGTCTCAGCCGGCAGAGTGTCGAGGCGCCCGCCGGTAACTTCGCGCGCCTCATGGGCCACTGGGTGTGGGCACTGAACGCCGCGGGGCTGGGAGTAGAAGAAGAAGTGATTGTTCATGTGCGGCGCGCGGCAGAGTATGCGCAACTACTGGGCCCATCCCCTGTGATCTCCTGGCTCCTGCCGCCTCTGGCCATTGTTGCCGCAAGGCGCGGAGAACCGGTCGCGGCCGTACAACTGATGGCTCTTGCGTCCGTCCAGAGCCGCGCGCGGGGTGCTGCCTATTGGATGGATCGTTGGCCGCTGTTTCGGCGCCTAAGAGATGCTCTTGAAGTGAAGCTGGGCAAGGCAGGTTACGAGGCAGCGTGGCGGGATGGTAGCGCCCTGTCGCTGGAGGCGGTTCTTGAGGAATGGCTCCTGCCGGCCCAATAGAAAAAGGGGACTTCCTGGTCGGGAAGTCCCCCGTCTGTCTATGTTGGTCTGGGGTAAAGGGTGGCAACCAGCCGCCGACTCACTACTCCAGGCAGGCGTCTACCTCCAGCTCCCAGGCGGCAACCACAAACTGGCCCAGGGATTGTAGGGAGTCGTCGGGAAGTAGGTCGGCCTCATAGAGCTGCCGCGCCAGATTGCGCAGGCCGATCCGAGGCGTTTCTTCCTGGCTGGCGTGCTCGCCCATTTCGCCTGTCTGGGCAAAGACGGCGGAGGCCTGGCCCCAACAGGCGTCTGGATTGTCGGTGCCCTGGGCCCCGACAGGTATGACCAGCAGGGCGATCATGATGGTCAAGAGGACAAAACTAACGGTAATCTTTTTCATTTCCTTACTCCTTGTGTTGCACGTCTATATGACTTGTAAAGGTGTTTCTGTTGATGAAACTTTACAACCAACCGACACCGTTCAGCAGAGCGGCACCGCCGACGATGAGCAGGGCTGCGGCCCAAATTAGGTCAAAATTGACCCAGCGCCTGCGCAGAATGGCCAGACCAACATAGCGGTAGACAATCCAGGCCACGATGCCCATCACGGCGAGCATGGAAACGGTGTGCAGGAGCACGCCCAGCGACATGCCGAGGCCTGTGGAGAGACCCGCGTGCTGCACGTGGGCCGCGTGCGACCCGTGCATGCCCCCGTCGTCGGCCATGCTTAGAAGGGCCGGGGCGATCATGAGGCCCGCGCCGTGCGCCATGGCCATGAGGAAGGACCACCAGACCAGATCGCCCATGCTCACCTGCATGCCCACCCAACGCGGGTGCCGGTAGTAGTTGAAGACCTTGTAGATGCCGAAGCCGATGAGCAGGACCGCAGTAACTATCTTCAGGGCCGTCGTAGAGACGAACTGGGCGCCCGCCAGGACCAGCACGGCGACCAGGACGAGCGAGGCGGCGTGGCCGGCGGCAATGGGCAACATGGAGACCCAGATGGCGCGCTCGCTCTGTTTCTGCAAACCCAGAGAGAGGGCAAAGAGCCAGCCCATGCCGGGGTTCAGGCCGTGGTAGGCGCCGAAGGCGATCATCGCGAGCAGCGGACCGATTGCCTCAGGACGGATAGCAGAAAGAGTCGGTTGAAGCATCACCACCCTCCAATCGCACCTGGTGTAGGCGCAGTTCGCCCGTGTGCAGGAAGAAGTCAGGATCAAGCTCGATGCCGCCGTCCTCTGCAGCGTTGATGCGTACCATCCATCCTTCGAGGAGGTCGGGGTAGAATTGATCGTCCCAGGTGCTGTATAAGCCATTGGTCAGGTAAATGCGGCGCCCGTCGCGGCTGGCTTCCACCATCTGTGGCCCGCCCAGCAGCCGGCCGTTGTGCTGCGGATGCCCTTTCTGGCGCACGATGCCGCCGATCTCGACTTTGCCCGTGAGCTGCGGGTTGAAGGGATCGGAGACGTCGTACTGGTGTAGTTCGCCGGTGCCCCAGCAGGAGACGTAGAGGAAGCGGTCGTCCAGCGACAGGTCCAGGTCCGTGACCAGCGGCGGCGTGGCCTTGAAGCCCTTGAGCAGGGGCGGCAGATCGTCTTCGTCCGCCGGCTGGGCGGGAATGGTGATCGTCTTTTTGGCCTGCCACTGATCATTATCGTCCCGGTACCAGGTCCAGATGTTGGCCGAGAGGTCTTCCAGGCTGACGACGACGCCGGCGAAGCCGTACGTCTTGCGTGGGTCGTGGGCCGGGCGCAGCTCAAGCACCATCTGCTGTTCGGCGCCCAGGTCCACGGTCTGCACCTTGCGTCGCTTGCGCAGGTCCCAGAAGTGGAGTTGGTGACCATATTTACCGCCCAGCAGATCTTCGGGCACGACGCCGTCCTCGAACTGGGGCGGCTTGCCCCATTCGCTGGTGATCATGACGTCGTGGGCGATGTGCCACCAGAAGTCGTAGGCTAGCTCCTGATCGCCGCGGTCGATCTCCCAGGGGCCGATGACGTCGAAGCTGAAGTGGTCCAGGAGGAACACGCCGCCAGGGCCGTTGTCGCCGTTCGCCGAGCCCAAGGCGTTGACATAGATGGCGTCGGGGCCACAGTGGACGGTGTGCGGGCGGCTATAGCCGGTCTTGGCCATGATTTCCTCGGGCTCGATCGTCTTCACGAGCTTCGGCATGCGGGGGTTGGGCTTCGTGTCATAGATGTAGATGCGCGAGCTGCGCAGGCCGGGCACGATCAGATAGCGGCGCTCCAGATGAGGATGTGGGGCGTAGGGACAGAGCGCACTGCTGCACGCATTCCAGCCGAAATGGTGCAGCTCGTCGCCGGCATAGGGCATGTCGACCTGGCTGATGATCTGTCCGTACTGCTGCGAGTCCGGATCGAGATCGACCACGAGCAGGGCGTCGGGGTTGTCATTGCGACCGGTGTTGAGACCGACGACGTAGCCAAAGCGCTCCCGCGGCGCGGACATGGCCATTTTCGGCGACGGGTAAAAGGTGGGATCAGGTGTCCAACGAGACATGAGAGTACCTCCTTCTATTGTGTGGTTGAAGACGTACTGGTCTTCACCACGTCTTACGGTAAAGTGGCTTCCCCCTGGCGGAGAGCGCCGGGATTTGCTCTTATGCGGAATGGTTGGTTATAGGTTGTTTTGGGAATGTGACGCTTCCGAACTGGTGGCAGAATAGCACCGGTCCGTTCCCTAAGCGCCCCACAAGCGCCCCACTTTGCTGGCGATACGTGGATCAAAAAACGAGAGGCGCTGTTGAATGCGCCTCTCGCGTCAAATTGGTTGAGTTGGCCAACCATTTATGGCTGGCGTGGGCTTTCCGCCTTGTGGCTTATTTGGCGGCTGCGGCTTTCAATTCGGACATGGTAAACAGGGGGTGTAGGGTGAGGCCGGCCTCGGCCAAATTTTCTGCGCCACCGCCCTGGCGGTCGATGACGCACAGGGCGTGTTCGACGCGCGCGCCGCGCTGGCGCAGGTCGTTGGCGGAAAGGACGATTTGCCCGCCGGAGGTGACGACGTCCTCAACGATGAGCAGGCGGCGCCCGTCCACGTCGCCGCCTTCGGCCAGCTTGCGCGTGCCGTAGGGCTTGGCCTCTTTTCGGACGAAGAGCGCGGGTAGCCGGGTGATCTGGGAGAGCATGGTGGCGAGGGGGATGCCGCCCATTTCCAGCCCGGCAAGGGCGTCCACGTCGTCTGGCACCAGCTCGCTAAGGGCCCGCGCGATATCGGCCAGCAGCTGGGGATCGCTCTCGAATAGATATTTGTCGAAATATTCGTTGCTGACAGCGCCGGAGCGCAGCTTGAATTCGCCGGTGATGTGGGCGGCTTCGAATATGCGGCGGGCCAAGTCTGTTCTATTGAGGGTGGCCGAGTCTATTTGCATATCGTACTCCATGACGGGTTGATCATCGCGTCTGAAGCGCTATGTTACCCGCTTTTGGCTGCGGCTCAACTCGGCAGGGAGACAGGACACAGATGACACGAGGTGAATCTCCCGTTCGTGTTGTCTGTGTCTCCAATTCATTCTGGGTTGGCCAGGAAGGCGATCAGGGCTTCGATTTCGGCTTCGCTTAACTGTAGGTCGGGCATGGCTGTGCCGGGGCGGATGGTGGCGGGGTCGCGCAGCCATTGGCGCACGAAGTCTGGGTTCGGCCGGTAATGCGTCAGGTCAGGGCCGATGGGAACCGCTTCGCTGGTCTCCACGGCGCCGTGATGGTGGCAGGTGACGCAGCCTTTGGCCTGGAACAAAGCACGGCCGGTGGCGGCAACATCGGGCGCCGGCGGGGTGGTCGCCGCCGGGTCGCTGCCGGCGGCGGGCCAGGGTAGAAAGGAGGTCAACATGAGCAAGGCGCCGGCGATGAATAGGGTGATTCCGGTTTTCATATGTTGTTCCTAAGTGCAGTTGCACATCTTAAATGGAATTCAGCAAGCGCAAAGTGACTTGCAACTGCCTATAAGTACGCGTGAGAGCGAGTTCATTCCCAATGAATTTCTGTAAGCGTACTTAGTGTTCTGTAAACCAATTAACTGTCACCTCAAGCGCTCCGAGAAGAACACAAATGCTCCGTGAGCGGCGGTCCGAAACGCAACAACTTGGTTTACGGAGCACTTAGTCGCCGGCCGAGGGGATGGCCCGGTCGCCGCCTGCCTGGCGTTGGCGCAGGAAGATGAAGCCGGCGAGCGCCAGCAGTGCCAGCGAGACCAGGCGCAAGATGAAGCGCAGGATGGTTACCAGGTAAGGCGTTGTTACTGTGGTCGGTGCTGCGGCTGTTGCAGGCAACACGGTCAGTGGGGCCAGTTGCAGTGTTTGCGGGTAGGGATCGGCCAGAATCTCCCACTCCCACACTCCCGCCTCAGGGAAGGTCACGGACGCCGTGTAATGACCCGGTTTCTCGCTCTGCACGGCGTGCACCTGCAGCTGTTCCCCTGTTTCAGGATTGTTAGCCAACAGCGACGGCGAGCCGCCGTCGACCGGTGTCCTGCCGTGGCCTCGCATCATGAAGCCTATCTCGATTTCCTCGCCGGCCCGCACCTCGCCCGGCAACGAGTCCAGCGTAATGACGGCCCAGCCTCCGCCCAGTGCGGGCGCTGCCCACAGCGCCAGGATCAAGACACCCATACCTACAACTAATTTGCGCAACATGACTTTACCTCCTCAATCATACATCAGGGTAATCATGGTCTCGCTATGGATACACCGGCCGGACCGAGAAGGTTCCATTGGTTGCGCAACTGTGGCGGCGTCGTTGGGCGCGGCACGGGAAGGGAGGCACGATTGTGCCGAAGCTCCCCCTTGCAAAGGTCCCCGTGCACCGGGAACTGATGGTTGCTTACAATTCGTGAGCCGATGCTGTTTCCGGCGTTGCTCCCAGAGCCAGCTCCGCCCATTGTGCCAGCGGCCCGTCCGCTTCCTGGGCACGGCGATGTTTGAACTCATTCTGATGAGGAAGGTAGACGTAATCTTCGCTCCACTCGTCCACGTTGCTGACGATTTCGCCCACAGCGTCAACGATGTAGCTCAGCTCCTCGTCCGTCGTGGTCGGATGGATGGAGACGCGCACCCAGCCTGGCTTCTGGGAGAGGTCGCCCTGGTCGATGCGCGAGGTGATCTGTTCTGACTGCCGGCGACTGACGTTGAGCAGGTAGTGGCCATAGGTGCCGGCGCAGGAACAGCCACCACGCACCTGGATACCGTAGCGATCGTTGAGTAACTTGACGAGCAGGTTGTAGTGGATGTTCTCCACGTAGAAAGAGACAATGCCCAGCCGTTGCTCCACGTGGTCGGCCAGGATGTGCAGGCCGGGGACGGCGCGTAGCCCGGCGAAGAGGCGCGGCAGCAACTCTTCTTCCCGCGCGCGCATCGCTTCTGTGCCCATCGTCTCCTTGAGGCGGATGGCCAGGGCAGCGCGGATGGTTTGCAGGAAGGCGGGCGTGCCACCGTCTTCGCGCGCTTCGATGTCGTCAATGTAGCTGCGACCCTGCCAGGGGTTGGTCCAGTTGACGGTGCCGCCGCCGGGCCGGTCGGGCACGCGCAGGCCGTAGAGGGAGCCGTGGAAGACGAGCACGCCGGGGGTGCCGGGCCCACCGAGGAATTTGTGCGGCGAAAAGTAGATGGCGTCGAGGCGCGCCTGGGGATCGTCGGGGTGCATGTCGATATCCACATAGGGGGCGGAGGCGGCAAAGTCGACGAAACAGTAGCCGCCGTGCCGGTGCATGATGCGCGCCAGCTCGGCGTAGGGCGTCTCGATGCCGGTGACGTTGGAACAGGCGGTAAAGGCGCCGATCTTCAGCGGCCGGTCGCCATACGCGGGCAGTCGCTGGCTGAGGGTGTGGGGATCGACCAGGCCGTCCTCGTTCGGCGGCAGCACTTCCACGTCGGCGATGGTTTCCAGCCAGGAGGTGTGGTTGGAGTGATGTTCCATGTGCGTGACGAAGACCACGGGGCGTCTGTCCTCAGGGATGTGGCAGTAAGAGCGTAACTGCTCGGGAATGCGCAGGCCCAGCATGCGCTGCAGCTTGTTCACCACGGTGGTCATGCCCGACCCTTCGGCGATGAGCACGTCGTCGGGACCGGCGTTGACGTGATGCTTGATCGCCTCGCGCGCCTCGTGGTATGCGCGGGTCATGAGGGTGCCGGTAAAGCTGGTTTCGGTGTGCGTGTTGCCCACGTAGGGGGCCACGGCCTCGCTCATGGTTTGTTCGATGGGCGCGTAGAGCCGGCCGCTGGCGGTCCAGTCGGCGTAGACCAGCGGCATTTCGCCGTAGGTGGTCTGAAAGGTGGCGCGGCGCCCGACGATTTGCCGGCGGAAGGGGGTGAAATGTGCTTCAAGCGGTTGTTTCACGACTGCCTCCTCGCTTGTTTTCTTGTAATTATTATATCAGTAGAGTCCATCTGGTGGCACTAGACGTCGCATTGCGGCGCTGCGGGGAGAAATACCGGGCGGCAGGAAGATGCTAGCGATCAAGGAAAAGAGAACGGTGATACGCTGGTACTATTCCTGTCCAACCCACACCATGTGAGCGCGCGCTATGGCCCGGCTTCCTGTATAATGAATATGCCGTGCTGCTGTGGGTGCTGGCGTGCACTTAATACACCTTTCCAGCTCCGTTTACTGCTCATGCCTCTCGTCGTTCACTTCAAACCGGGTAGTTCGATACGCCATGAAAGCCGCAAGAATTAGCTGGAACGCTCTCACCATTTCGCTGGCGTATGCTGCCATCAGCATCGTCTGGATTACGTTTTCTGATCGCGTCCTGGCCGGACTTGATCTCTCCCCGGAGGCTCTGACGCTGGCGCAATCGCTGAAAGGGGCGTTGTTCGTCTTCGCCTCGGCGCTGCTGCTTTTTGTGCTCATCCGCGCCAACAATCGGCAGTTGCGACGGGCGGAGCAGCAGCTGCGAGATAGCGAGACTCGCTTTCGCGATTGGGCGCAGCTGGCGTCTGACTGGTTTTGGGAGACGGATGCGCAGCACCAGATTACCTTTCTGTCGCGCAGCAAGGAGGGGGGTGTGGAGGATGAACTGTCGCCCGCACTGCGCGAAGCGATCGTGGCGGCGGTACAGACGCCGGTTGATGGGACGGTGGAGGAACGACGGCCGTTCCGCGACCAGCGGCAGGGGCTGGCCATATCTGACGGAAACTGTTACTGGATCAGCCTGAGCGGTAAACCGCGTTTTGACGGCGAGGATCGCTTTCTAGGATATCGTGGGACGGTGGCGGACGTGACGTCACGCACACGCGCGCAGCAGGCGCTGCGCCGTTCGCAGAAGATGGAAGCGGTGGGCCAGTTGACGGGCGGCCTGGCACACGACTTCAACAATTTGCTGGGCGTGATGGTGCTCTACCTGGACTCGCTGCGCCTGCGCCTGGCCGGGGACGAAGAGTCGCTGAGGGCCATCGACGTCGTTTTGCAGGCGGCGCGGCGCGGCGCGCAGATGACGCAACGCCTCCTGGACTTTTCGCGCCCGGAACCGCGGCGCACGGAGCTCACTAACGTGAACGACGTGGTCGCGGGCATGAAGGAATTGGTTGATATCTCCTTGCCGAGCTCCGTCGACTATCGCTTTGAGGCCAGCGAAGAGCTCTGGTTGGCGGAGATCGATCCCGGCGAGTTGCAGGACGTGGTGCTGAACCTGGTGATTAACGCGCGTGATGCGATGCCCGACGGCGGGCAACTGGTGATCGAGACCGAAAATCGCACCCTGGGCCGCGAGTTTGCGCAGCGCAACCCCAACATTACACCGGGTGACTACGTGGTGCTCACCGTCAGCGATACGGGAGCGGGAATTGCGCCTGAGCTTATCGAGCGCATCTTTGATCCGTTTTTCACCACGAAGGAGGAGGACAGGGGTACGGGCCTGGGGCTGAGCATGGCCTACGCCTTTGTGCAACGTTCGAAAGGGGACATCAAGGTTTACTCCCAGGAAGGGTACGGCACGACGTTCCGCCTGTTTCTGCCGCGCGCGAGTGAGGGGGAGGGGCGGTCGCGGGCGATTCCGGCGCTGGAAGCGTTGCCCGGCGGCGAGGAGACGATCCTGGTGGTTGACGACGAAGCGGTGATGCGCGACGCGCCCGTTTCGATTTTGGGAGCTCTCGGTTACCGTGTGTTGCTGGCCGACCACGCCGAGCAGGCGCTGGAAATCTTGGCGGAGGAAATGGTGGATTTGCTTTTCACAGACATTGTTATGCCTGGGGAGATGATGGGTGTGGGGCTGGCGCGCGCGGCGCAGGCGAGGCAGCCTGGAGTAAAGGTGCTGCTTACGTCAGGTCTGACGCTGGGGCAGTTACAGGTGGCGGAAGCGGATAATCCGCTGGTGGCCAATCTGCTGACGAAGCCGTATGACAGGCGGCAGCTGGCTTATCGCGTGCGGCACGTGCTTGATGCAGACGGCTGACGGCGGACTGCAGACGGCTGACAGTTGCTGGTTGCCGATCGTGGTTGGCAAGTTGCAAGTTTCAGGTTTGCAGTTCACTCTCGCCAACCAACACACTGCGGTCTGCCGTCTGCCGTCTGCGGTTAGCTGCTGTAGCCGCCGGCGAAAGTGTCGATCATCAGGCGGGGGTCGCCGAGGGGGTAGAGGATGGGCACGGTGGCGCCGCGCTCTACGTACTCGCGCACTTTGGCCTTGGCCTCTTCTGGGGTGCCTGTAGCCGTGATGCGTAGGACGAGCTCGTCGTCGACGTACTTCATCGCTTCTTTGATCTGTTCCTTGGTCGCCGGCCAGCCCAGAATGGACTGGATCTGGTCCACGGTCTCCTGGGAGACGCCGCTGGCCTTGGCGATGTGCGGCTGCTGCGCCAGGTACTGGGTGAGCAGCATCTTGGCGCCGCGAATGGCTTCGTCGCGGTCCTCGTGCACGGAGCAGACAACCAGTTGTGGCCGGTCGAGGTCATCCACGCTGCGTCCGGCGCGGCGCGCGCCGCGGTCTAGCTGCTCCATGGCGCGGTCGTTATACTCCGGGGGCACGCAATAGTTGAGCACTGCGCCGTCGGCGATTTCGCCGGTGAGTTCCATCATCATGGGGCCGGTGGCGCCGATGTAGATGGGCACGTTACGCGGTTCGCGACGACCGTGTACCACGTCCAGCTCTACGCCGTCTACGTGGTGGAATTCGCCGTGATAGGTGACGTTTTCCAGCCGCAGCAGACGGCGCAGTACTTCCACCGTCTCGCGCATCGCTTTCAGCGGCTTGCGGCGCTCGATGCCCACGTTCTTGGCCAGCGGGTCCCACCAGGCGCCGATGCCGCAAATGATGCGGTTGGGCGCGAGGTCGTCCAGGGTGAGGAAGGTGGAGGCCAGCAGGCCGATGTTGCGCGTCCAGTTATTGATGACGCCGCTGCCGACTTTGATGCGGTCGGTGTGCGCGGCGAAGGCGGCCATGGGCACGATAGCGTCGCGCACCAGGCGGCTTTCGGCCTGCCATACGCTGTGGAACCCTTTCTCTTCGGCGTATTTGCTCAGCTCGATCCCTTCTGACAGCTCATGAGCGTCTTGCAGATATAAGGCGACAGGTTCTTCGGGCATTCGTTTTCTCCTTTGTCGTAGCGTCTTGTGTCAAGGTTGGGATGGTGCGAGGATGGACGCCCGCGCTCACCCTCGCACCGGGTTGTTAAGTCTGGGTGGTCGTTGTTACGAACCTACGAACCGTTCTGGCGATCTTTGCGGGTCAGACCGCGCCGCGGGATGGGCATGGGTAGCTTGTAGCGGCGCTCGCCGTCAAACTGGTAAAGGGCGTTGGCGACGGCCCCGGCTGTGGGCACCAGGCCGATTTCGCCCACGCCTTTGGCTCCATAGGGGCCATAGGGATCGGGCACTTCCACGCCGATCACCTCCAGCTCTGGCATCTCCTTGGCGCGCAAAATACCCGTCTTGCGCAGCATGGTGCTATTGAGCTGGCCGTTTTCCATGGGGACGTCCTCGCTCAGGGCATAGCCCAGGCCCATGTGGATGGAGCCTTCCAGCTGGCCTTCAAAGAGCGTGGGGTTGAAGATCTTGCCGGCGTCGTGCGCGGCGACGACCTTTTCCACGAACCCTTTCTCCTCGTCCAGGATAACGAGCTGGGTAGCGTAACTGTAGGAGTAGTGGGTGTACACCTTGTCCGACAGGGAACCGGGCTTGGTCGTCCAGTCCACGCGGAACTTGCCTTCGTACTCCCGGCCTACCAGATCGCCCAACGAGTGTGTCTTGAGGTCTTCTTTCAACCCCTTGCAGGCGTCGATGAGGGCGTTGCCCACCAGCGACGTGGCGCGAGAGGCGGTAGTCATGCCCGCGATCTGCTCGGCCACGGTGTCCACGCGAACTTCGACCAGATCGGGGTCCAGGCCCGTTTCGTTGCACACTACCTGGAGAGCCACGGTGTTCACTCCCTGTCCCATCTCCGTCCAGCCGTGGTCCACGATAACCCTGTCGGGGGCGGCGATGGTGACCTTGGCCGAGGATTCGTCGGGCATGCCGTTGCCGATGCCCGTGTTCTTCAGGCCACAGGCCAGGCCGGCAAAGCGGGCGTTGTAGAACTGGTCCTTGACTGCC
>DATHSI010000123.1:0-9710 GCA_035464315.1 Candidatus Sulfomarinibacteraceae bacterium | reverse complement strand
TGAACTCATCATCTGTGCTTTATAGTCAGTAGTTCTTAAAGATCGGGGCCGGACGGCCCCGATCTTGTTCTGATCGCCTTACGTAATATAATAATCATTAAGTTACGTAAGTTGTTGCATTAAACAGGGCGCATCACCTGCCCCGGCCGAAAATATGCTGCGCGCGCACTGTACGGCGCAGCCGGAATGTTATAAAAAAGAGGAGCCGCAAAGGAAAGGAAACAGACGCTCCACAAATAAACTATACGGAGGTTATTCCATGAGCGAACACAACGGTTATGTCCATCAGCGCACGCCCCTGCACGAGGTCACGCGGGAGGTAGTCGCCACCGCCATGGGACGAGAGCGGGCAGATCTGATTATTCGCAATGGCAGGTTGGTCAACGTCAACATCGGCACGATCCAGGAAGGTGTAGATGTTGCTGTGCGGCACGGCATCATTGCCTATGTCGGACCCAGCGCAGAGCACATTCCCATCGGCGAACACACGGACGTGGTTGAGGCCGAGGGGCGCTATATCGTCCCCGGATTCATCGACACCCACGAGCATGTGGAAAGCAGCATGATTGACGTGCGCAGCTTTGCCTCCGCCGTCTTGCCGGAAGGAACGACGACTATCGCCTGCGACAATCACGAGATCACGAACGTCTTTGGCCTGCGCGCGGTTGAGCTGTTCCACGACGCTGCGGAAGGGTTGCCCCTGAAGGTGATGGTAGCGATGCCCGTCTGCGTGCCCTCCATCCCCGGCTTCGAAGATGCCGGCGCAACCATTACGGATGAAGAGGTAACGCGCGCCTATAGCCAGGGCTGGGCCCAGTTACAGGGCGAGCAGATGAACTTCCCAGGCCTGATTTACGGCGATCCGGATGTACATGCCATTCAGGCTGCCTCTCTGCGCGAGGGTGTCGTCCTTACAGGCCATTATGCCAGTTCCGAAATCGACGTGGGTTTGCCCGCCTTCGTAGCTGCCGGCATTAATGGCTGTCACGAAGCGACGACGGCGGAAGAAGCGTTGCGGCGCGCCGAGCTGGGCTGCTATGCGCAACAGCGGTATGGCACGGCCTGGCTGGACATGCCGCAAACCGTGCGCGCCGTGCTGGACAACCCCGACATCGACACCCGCTTCTTTACGCTAATCACTGACGACGTTACGCCTGCAACGATTGTAGAAGACGGTCACCTGAGCCGCGTGGTGCGCGATGCGATAAAAGAAGGGTTGGACCCTGTTACGGCGATTCAGATGGTGACAATCAACGCGGCTCAGATGTTGGAGGAGGCGCGCAATATCGGGACCATTTCACCGGGGCGCGCAGCGGATATCCTTCTTCTGAGCGATCTAGAAAACGTGATCATCGATCAGGTCTACGCTGACGGCGTATTGGTTGCCGAGAAAGGCACGATGGTGGTGGACATTGAGCGCTACAATTATCCACAGTGGGCCTTGAATTCCGTGCATCTGGAACCGCTGACAGCCGACGACCTGCGCATTCCTTTTGAAGGAGACGCTGCTACCATACGCGTCATGCGCATCGTGCCCGGTATGGTACACACTGAAGAGGAGGAGATGACGCTGACGCCCGTGGACGGGGAGTTGAAGGCAGACGCCGAGCGAGACCTGGCCAAGATCGCCGTCTTCTACCGTCATGCAAAGGATGTACCAGATGTTGCACGACAGGGTTTCGGCTTCGTCACAGGTACGAACTTCAAAGCGGATACAGCCTTCGCCTCGACCGTGGCCCACGATTCCCATAATCTGATGGTGCTGGGTACAAGCGATGCCGCCATGGTAAAGGCAGCCAATGCCCTCATCGAGACACAAGGCGGCATGGCTGTCACGGTAGATGACGAAGTCACCGTCGTCCCCCTGCCCCTCGCCGGCCTGATGTCCCTGGCGTCGGCAGAGGAAGTCACCGAGCAGTTGCACGCGCTGGATCAGGCTCTGCGCGATGCAGGCAGCCAGCATCCAGACCTGGAGATGACGCTCAGTCTGTTGCCCCTTATCGTGCTTGTTGAATTGCACGTCGGTAACCGGGGCCTGGTAGAACTGAAGCCGGGACAGCCGCCGCAATTCGTAGACCTCGTGGTCTCCTGAGCAGCCTGAGCAGAGCGCGGCAAATTGATAATTACGTGGCAGCGGCTCCCTGACAGGGTGTGAGTCGCTGCCAACTTTTCGCCGGCGTCTGAATTGACTCCGCCCGGTTTTTCCTTATCATGTGGATAGCGTAGGCCGGAAACATCGTGGCTGCGCCCGGCGCCGATGCCGCAGATCTATCACTGATCCAACAATCGTCTGAGAAGGGTGATGAAATCCAAACAACTATACATTGCACTGATTGTAGCCGGTTTCCTACTTTTTCTAACCGCCGCGCGACCAGCTGTCGCTGCCATCTGTTTCCCCCTACGCACCAGCCCTGGATGCGAGCGGGTGATTGACCGGCGGTGGGCGCTGCACTCCGATTTGGCCAGACCCTCCCAACAGGATGAGCCTTTTACTGTGCCCGAACCGCGTGAGGACAGCATCCTGGATGGCGCCATCTACGGTTGGATCGAAGATTACGCCCGCTTCTATGACGCGCCTGGCGGCGACCGCAAGTGGCAGCCGGAGACGGGCTTTTTCTATGGACCGGTTGAGGATATGGCCACCGTCGACGGCGACACGTGGTACAAGGTTTGGGGCGACTGGCTGCCGGCGCGTTACTATCATATCGTGGAGGCCAGCACCTTTGCCGGTATAGAAGTCAACACCCCACCGGAACGTCCCTTCGGCTGGATCTTGCGTCCGGTAGCGCCCCGGGCCGAACCGGAGGGCGAGATTGTAGGCGACGAGTTGCAGCGTTATGATTTCGTGCAGATTTATGACTGGGCGCGCGATGGCGGTGGAGCGCTGTGGTACGACGTCGGCGGGCCAGAAAACCAAGAACAGTGGGTACGCTATGACATGATGGCCCTCATCCGCCAGCGGACACGCCCCGAGGACGTTGGCGACGATGAGTTCTGGGTTGACGTCGATCTGCAACAGCAGATCTTCGCCGCCTATGAGGCCGACCGCATGGTCTACGCCGGGCTTATTTCCAGCGGCCTACCCCGCTGGGCCACACGCACCGGTTTGAACCAGGTATGGTTGCGCCATGAAACCACGCCCATGGAAGGCGGTGAGCGTGGCGATGACTACTACTACATCGACGCTGTGCCACACACACTCTACTTCGACGGCGAGATTGCGCTGCACGGCGCTTTCTGGCACGATGATTTTGGGCGCATGAAGAGCCATGGGTGTGTGAATATGGCGCCGCGCGTGGCCGAATGGGTCTATTACTGGTCTGAGGATGCGCCCAATGACCTCTGGGTCTGGGTGCACCATTCGACGTGGGGCGACTTCCTACAGTAGCTGCCTATATCCCAGACCGCTGCGAGCGGATGGATGACAACAGTTGAGTAAAGGAAACGGACCACAAGTGGAATGGGCCTGGTCTTGCCCCGCCTGCGGCAACCGCCTGAAGCGGACAGGGGGCAGGGAACTGCAATGCTCCGCCGATGGCGCCCGCTACACGCAAGTTCAGGGCATCTGGCGTATGCTCACACCACAGCAGGAAAAGCACTATGCGCGCTTTGTGCAGGAGTATGACGTGGTGCGCAGCGGCGAACAGTGGGGAAGCGACCGGGCCGCCTACTATCGCGCCCTCCCCTTCCGCGACTTGAGCGCGAAGCATGAGGACATCTGGCGTATACGGGCTGCCACCTATACGAAATTCCTCGACGACGTACTCCACCCACTGGTCCGCTCGCGCGGTCCGTCCCTGCGCGTCGTGGACGCCGGCGCGGGGAACGGCTGGCTGGCCTACCGCCTGGCGCTGGAAGGACACCGGGTTATGGCGACCGATCTGCGCACCAATACCGGAGACGGACTGGGAGCCCATATCTGGTACGGCGAACAGGCCCCCTTTGTACCCGTGCAGGCGGCGTTTGAGAGCATTCCGCTCGACGACGGCAGCGCGGACGTCGTAATCTTTGCCGGTTCATTACACTATGCCACAGAATATGAGACGGTGTTACAGGAAGCAAAACGGGTGGTTGGCGACCATGGTCAGATCGTGGTCATGGAAACGCCCGTCTACCGCCATTCCAGCAGCGGCAAGCAGATGGTGCGCGAATTACACCAACGTCTGCGCCGGGAACATGGGATCGGCGCTGATGCTTTGCCACATGAAAACTATCTGACTCTGCACCAGCTACACGAACTTGGGGACCAGCTTGAATTGGACTGGCGTGTAATAGAACCTTTCTACGGCTGGCGTTGGGCCCTGGCGCCGTGGCTGGCGAAGCTCAGGGGCCAACGGGAGCCAGCGCGCTTCTACATCCTTATTGCATCTGCGAAGGACGAAGCCATGTACACGGGCTAAGCGCGTCCGGACACGAACTGCGTTTTGCCAGAAAAACGTCTAATTCAATTCCGTGGCATACCCTGCTCTCGTGGTTGCCAGCGCTCCAGTAATCGAAGCGCCAACACAGCTTCGGCCGCACCCGACAAACGCAGCAACCACTCGGGCCACTGCAGCAACCAGGTCATTACCTGATAGTACGTCCCGCTGGGTGCCCCGAAACGGGTGAACCGAACCCAGCGTTTGCCCTGCCAGAACAAGAGCACGGCGTCGGACACCAGGAACATTATCACTGCGCTTTGCCATAAGCGTTTCATACTCGACTCTCCTCGTCTTGAAAGACCGGCCCTGGCTCACACGGTGCGGGCGCTCAACTCTCCGAATCGTTTGCCGGTTCGCGGGAGGGGTGCGATTGTTCCTCTACAAACTTCTCCGTTATTGGCACGGATTCGTCGTCGGGTTTGATGTGCGAGCCAAAGCGGTTGGCGTAGACCTGCGTAAACTCCGCACCGAGGAAAAGGATCAAAGCTGAGTAGTAGACCCAGACCAGAAAGGCCACAATCGATCCTGCCGCGCCATAGGCGGAGCCAGGCGCGCTGCGTCCCAGATAGAAACTGAGCGCATACTGGCCTATTATAAACAGAACGGCGGTCACGGTAGCGCCCAGCCACACATCGCTCCACTCCACGATAGCGTTGGGAATTACCTTGAGCGTGGCGCCAAACAGCAACGTCAGTAAGACCAGAGAACCCAGCAAATTGATCAGTTGCACGACCCAGACGCCGACAGGCAGTATATCGACCAGCGTCTCGGCAAAAGCAGTTATAAGCGTGCTGGCGGAGACGGAAATAACGAGGAACACACCGAGGGCCAGCACAACCAGCACGGAAGAGAGGCGCTCGCGAATCTTATCCACCAGCCCCTTGTCTTCCTCGGCAATCTCCCATATGCGGTTGAGGGCCTGTTCCAACTGTACCAGCACACCGGTCGCGCTGACGGCCAGAGTGGCCAGGCTGACTATTGTGGCCACTGCGCCGCCGCTTCCCGGCTGATCGGCGTTTTCGATCATGGAGCGGATCGCTTCCCCACCGCCACCACGCACTGCTTCCACGACAAAATTAATCACCTGCTCCTGCACCTGCTCGCTGACCACTTGACCCAAGAGCCACTGGATCAGCAGCAGCAGCGCGGGCACAGAGAGCATAGTGTAGTAGGCCAGTGCGGCGGCCTCACTTGGTGCTCGATCCTCGGCCCATTCTTGGAAGCTTTGTTTTGTGATCGAGAAGAGCGTTTTGGCATCCATGTATCTAACTCCCCGGAAGCTCGCGTTGAAGGTTTAGCATCTGACAGGTGGGACGTATTCCGAAGTGACTGCGCTTAAGCTTACAGGACAGAGTGGCGGTGCGCCGTGTATCCTGTCATAGGCTCCGGACACATTTCAGGGTATAACCTCGTCCAGCAAGTCGGTTCATCCTCTTATAGTTGAGTTATATGGTGCCCGGCGCGCTTCTCAGGTACGGTATCTATGGTATGCTTGGTATGTAGGCGCTCATAAAGAAAGGAAAGGAGACAACCTATGGCTCAAAACGTGGCCCAGAAGCTGATCGCAAGCCACTTGCTCCAGGGCGAAATGGTGCCGGGTGAAGAGATTGCCCTGCGCATTGACCAGACGTTGACCCAGGATGCCACGGGCACCATGGTCATGTTGGAATTTGAAGCGCTGGGTTTGTCCGAAGTAAAGACAGAACTCTCTGCGCAGTATGTAGACCACAATCTGATTCAGGAAGATTATAAGAACCCTGACGATCACCTTTTCCTGCACAGCGCCTGCCAGAAGTACGGCCTCTGGTACTCGCGCCCGGGCAACGGCGTGAGCCATCCCGTACACATGGAGCGCTTTGGCATTCCGGGCAAGACGCTTGTGGGCTCCGATAGTCACACGCCGGCGGCGGGCGCGCTGGGCATGCTGGCCTTTGGCGCCGGCGGCC
Source organism: Candidatus Sulfomarinibacteraceae bacterium (assembly GCA_035464315.1). Taxonomy (GTDB): domain Bacteria; phylum Chloroflexota; class Anaerolineae; order Promineifilales; family Promineifilaceae; genus JAAYYY01. The sequence continues at coordinate 3,343 of DATHSI010000123.1, read as the reverse complement.
TGGAGGTGGCCATGGCCATGGCGGGCGAACCAATCTATCTCACCATGCCGCGCGTCATGGGCGTGCGGCTCACGGGACAGCTTCCGGATTGGGTCAGCGCCAAAGACGTCATCCTGGAAATGCTGCGTCGCCACGATGTGGACGGCGGCGTGGGCAAGATCATCGAATATTATGGTCCCGGCCTGGAAGCTCTGTCAGCCATGGACCGCCACGTCATCGCCAACATGGGCACCGAATTGGGCGCGACGACGACCGTTTTCCCCTCTGACGCGGCTGTGCGCCGCTTCCTTGAGCAGCAAGGCCGGGGCCAGGACTGGATTCCGCTGGAAGCCGACGAAGGGGCCACGTACGATGAGTATGAGGAGGTCAACCTCTCAGAGCTAGAGCCGCTGATTGCGCTGCCCAGCAGCCCGGGCAAAGTGGTGCCTGTGCGAGAAGTAGCAGGCAAGGAGATTTACCAGAGTTACGTCGGCTCCTCGGCGAATCCGGGCCTGCGCGATTTTGCCATCGCCGCGCGCATCGTAGACGGCAAACAGGTGCAGGAACGCGTCTCCTTTGATATCAATCCCACATCGCGACAGATTCTGGAAAACCTGGCGCGCAACGGACCGCTGGCGACGCTAATTCGCGCCGGCGCTCGCATCCACCAGGCGGGCTGCAATGGCTGCATCGGCATGGGGCAAGCGCCGGCGACCGATCAGATCAGCCTGCGTACCGTGCCGCGCAACTTTCCCGGTCGCTCAGGTACGCCCGAAGACAAAGTCTATCTGGTCAGCCCGGAGACGGCCGCGGCGTCTGCGCTGACCGGGCGCATCACCGACCCGCGCACCCTGGACATGCCCTACCCTCGCTTTCAGGAGCCGGATGAAATCATTCTGAACGAGGAAATGCTGGTGCCGCCCGCGGACCAACACGAGCACGTTGAGCTGGTCAAAGGCCCCAACATTAAATCATTGCCCAAGTTCAGCCCTCTGCCCGACGAACTATCCGGCCCGGTGTTGATCAAAGTCGGCGACGATATTTCCACCGACGAGATCATGCCTGCCGGTGCGCGGGTGCTTCCCTACCGCAGCAACATTCCTGAGATTAGCAAATTTGTCTATAGACCGGTAGACGAGAATTACTATGAAAAGGCAATGGAGTATCAGGAAGAGGGCCACCTGATTGTCGGCGGCGATAATTATGGTCAGGGATCTAGCCGCGAGCATGCCGCGCTGGCCCCCCGTTATCTGGGTCTACGCGCCGTTCTGGCCAAGAGTTTTGCCCGCATCCACTGGCAAAATCTAGTCAACTTCGGCATTCTCCCACTCACGTTCGCCGATCCTGATGATTGGGAGGCAATCGTGGAAGGCGACGTCCTGCGCCTGCCGGACATCCGTCGCGCAATTCGCACGGGAGAAGAGCTCGAGGTGATCAATGAAACGAATGATCAGCGCATGAAGGTACGGCACTCCCTGTCACAACGGCAGGTGGAGATGCTCCTGGCCGGCGGGCTAATCAACCTCTTCCGCAAGCGTCACCGCGAGAAGCGCGGAGATAAGTAATAACGTTCGGCGGGCCGGCTCAGTCATCACGCGTACCATACGTGATGTCTCCCGCCAGTCCAATGAATCCCAAGAAAGCGCCGGCGATGGTTGGTACCTGCACTGCCGGCGGAAATGTCGCCAGCACAGCCCAGAAGCGCCCCAGAAAAGATCCGCTTTCTGTGACCGGCCCCGCGCCAAGGCTCGTCACAGTCAGTGCAGAGGTGATGAAGGCCGTGACCGCGCCCAGCAGGAGAAAGGGCGCAACCGCCAGCAGTGTGACCACACAGCCCAACTCTCGCCGTCGCCTGCCTAGACCGCCCACAATTGACAGGAGGAAAATGCCGGCGAAGGCATATAAGAAAAGCCGGCCGGTGTCCGTTTCCAGCAGCAAAGCTAATTGCTCCCCACTCTGAATCAGAAAAAGCGGAAGGATGATGGCCGTGATCGCCGCCGCCGGCACAACTTTCACGGCCCGCACCAGGCAGCCGGCAAGGTGAAACAAACGCATTAATCTCTCCTATTATTGCTAAACAGAGGTAACGCATCTGATTATAGGAAGAGTCTCCGCGCCGCTCAACTGCGTTGGGAAAACTATATTGCCTATCTGGCGGAGATATCTGTTTAATGAATATCTACCAGAGGTAGCGCGTTCCTTGTAGTGTCCGGCGCTCGCAGCCTAGCGTGGCAGCGTAATGATCCCTTTCTCCAGGGCTGTGGTCACGGCCGCGGTCCGGTCATCCACGCCCAGCTTGCCGTAAATGTGAATGAGGTGGGTTTTAACCGTTGCCGTGCTGATGTGCAGACTTTTGCCGATTTCTTTGTTGCTTGCTCCTTTGGCCACCAATTGCAGCACCTCAATCTCGCGGGCGCTCAAGTTCTCTTCGGCTGTGGCGCGCATCCGGGTCATGAGGCGAGCGGCGACGGCCGGGGCCAGAACGGAGTCTCCCCTGGCGGCGGCGCGTATGGCGCGGAACAGTTCTTCACGGGGGGCATCCTTCAGCAAATAGCCGGTGGCCCCGGCCTCGATAGCGGGCAGGATATCGGCGTCAGAATCGTAGGTAGTCAGGACGATGATTCGGGACGAGGGCTGTTGGGCCTTGATCGCCTTAATGGCCCCCACGCCATCCAGGCCGGGCATTCGTAGATCCATCAGGGTGACGTCGGGGGCGAGGGAGCCGTGCATCTTAACAGCCGTGTCGCCATCCGCGGCCAGGCCTATGACCTCAAAATCGGATTGGCCAGCTAACATTCCAGATAGCCCTTCCCGGACAACCGGGTGATCATCTGTAATCAAAATGCGGATTTTGTCCATAAGCACCATCAAATCTGCTAACTCTTGAGTAGTCGACAGCTTTCCTTAACTATAAATCGGAATGGAGACGACAACCGTCGTGCCCTCGCCAGGTTCGCTTTCCAGGGTCACTGTGCCTCCACATTGTTCGGCCCGTTCGCGCATCGCCTGCAAGCCGTAGCCGCCGGACAGGGGCGACGCCGCTGCCCCGGCGAACGCCACGCCATTATCCTGAACGTCCAGCACAACCACGTCATCGATATACGAGAGGGTAAGCTGCACGGCCGTGGCCTGGGCATGTTTGCGAATATTAGCAAGCGCTTCCTGGGTCGCTCGCAGCAGCGTCACTTCGATATCGGGATGCAAGGGGATAGGGTCGCCGGTAGTGGTCGTGGTCAAGGGAATGCCGGTTTCTTCCTGCCAACGGACGGCCGTCCGTTCGATCGCATCCGGCAGTGATCGCTGATCCAGTGACTGCGGTCGCAACGCGTGTACCACCCGGCGCGCCTGTTCCAGGCTGGTCCGA
>DATHSI010000122.1:0-10961 GCA_035464315.1 Candidatus Sulfomarinibacteraceae bacterium | reverse complement strand
GTTGCTCTGGCCCTTGCCATCAGACACGGCCCTTCCTACACCGGCGACTTCTGGCGGCGCATCGTCGACTGGCGGCGCATTGGCTGGCGCTGGCTCGCTGTGATTCTCCTCTTCTTCCCCGTCAAAACCATCCTGGCAGCGCTGATTGACGCGGCCCAGGGCGGCTGGGGCATTGCACCCGAAGAAATCTCCCGCTTGCTGGCGCAGCCACTGCTGATCGTCCCCACTCTCCTTTTCTGGCTCTTCTTTGGCCCCGTGCCCGAGGAGCCCGGCTGGCGCGGCTACGCGCTCGACGGCCTGCAAAGCCGCCACGGCCCGGTACTCAGCAGCTTCGTCGTCGGCATGGTCTGGATGCTTTGGCATCTGCCACTCTTTTTCCTCCCGGGCACCTGGCAGGCCGAGCATCTGGGCCCCGGCACCCTCCTCTTCTGGCTGTGGGCCGTCAGCATCATTTTCGAGTCGGTCCTGTACACTTGGATCTACAACAACACCGGTCGCAGCATTCTGGCAGCCATTCTGTTCCACTTTACGGCCAACGCCTTCGGGCAACTCTTCGCCATCTCCACCCGCGCCGAAGTGTACAGCGCCGCGCTGTCGGTGATAGCCGCATTACTGGTCATCCTTTTCGGCAGAAAAACCGGCTAGACCCATTTCGGTCGCAGACGCCGCTGAAGTAGGCCGGCGGTCGCTCTTGGGGAGTAAGCCGTACCCCGCCAGATAGCCCCCCACACACCCGCCAATCAACCCGTGAGCCGGGCCATTACCTGCGCTATCATCGTGGGCAGCGTCACGGCCGCCGCGTGTCGACCGGCTTCTCGTACGCTACAATTATAAAGTCAACAAATTGAACCAGTGTCCCAGGACCCCACGGTGAAATTCGATTACACAATCTCCGGCATCATCTTCCTATTTCTACTGACCGCCTGCACAGTGACCGGCCCGCAGCCAGCCACACCAACGGGCGCACCATCCCCTCCCCCAACACCCGATCCAACCCTCGTCGCCTCAGGGGAGGCTCTCTATGTGCAACATTGTGCGGAGTGTCACGGGGAAAATCTGGAAGGAGAAGCTGAGTGGCAACAGCGCAATGAAGATGGGTCTTTTCGAGCGCCCCCTCACGACGCCAGCGGTCACACCTGGCACCATAGCGACCGCGTCTTGCGCGAGGCCGTCTTGCAGGGCGGTGCGCGCCTGGGCAGCCTGGGAGACAGTGATATGCCCGCCTATGCCGGCGTTCTGAGCGATCAAGATGTCGAAGCGATTTTGACTTACATTAAGAGCACCTGGCCCCAGGAAATCCGCGCAATTCAGTGGGAAGTGACCGTGAATGATCCGGGGCCGGCGGGTGAGAATTAAGTATGAAACGTCTACTTCTGCTATTTTCGCTTCTGCTGCTCGTCACGGCCTGTGGCCAGGATGATGACTCCGCCGCAGCGCCCGCTATAGAAGGGCCGGCGCTGGTCATGTTTTATACGGACAACTGAGCGCCCTGACAGGAAATGACGCCCATCGTGAATGGGCTTGAGGAACAATTCGACGGGCGGGTCGCCGTGCACCGCTTCAACGCCTCTGAGGAACCCGGCATCCAGTTACAGTCAGCGTACGAAGTGCGGGGCCATCCCTCTTTTGTCGTCGTAGACCGGCTAGGTCAGGTGCAGGAGCGCTATTTCGGCCCCCAGGAGGAAGAGGTCCTCCAGGCGGCGATGAGCAGCGTCGCTGACTCTTAAAGAAATAGGACCTCGTCCGTCTGGCCGCCGGGTTTATCGATTCAGCAACGGCCGGCCGCTGTTCTCCCAGGCGATCATGCCGCCATCGACGTTCCACACATCCGTGTAGCCCAGTTCCACCAGCGTGCGCGCAGCCTGGGCACTCATACTGCCGCTGCGGCAGTAGAGTACAATGCGCGCGTCCTTGTCTTCGGGAAGCTGGTCCAGGTTCTGCTCGATTTCGTTATAGGGGATAAAAAGGTCTGTGCCTTCTATCTCGCCCTCGTAAGGAATGTGCACGTTGATCAGAGGGAACGTCTCCTCTTCCCTCATGGTCGCCAGTCCTTCTACGCTAACGTCCGTATAGGCACCGGCGTCGCCGACGGGAACGGTCTGAGTCTGCTCTTCCAGGCTTGCACCCTCGCCCGGTGCAGCCTCACCGCCGCTGCAGCCCGCCAGGAAAAGGGCAGCCGCCAGGACGGTGACAACCACAACTAACAATGTTCGCTTTCGATTCGTCATTCTTCTCCTTTGTCTTGGCTGGTTCTAATCACCCCCGTCTATGAGGTCAGATCGTGCCGTATTGTTTCGTACTCTTCTTTCGTAATCTCGCCGCGCGCATAGCGCTTCTGCAAAATCTCCAGCGGCGTGTCGCGCTGTTCGGCCCTTTCCGCTCCCTGACTACTGTGCGGGCGACCAGAATGGCCCCCGCCGCTCGGGAACAGCCGGGCCAGCAGCCAGATGCCAAGGGCGATCAGGCCAATCCATAGCGCAGCGCTGAACAGAAGGCCCCAGCCTCCCATTCCCATGTGGTTACCCCAGAACATCATCTCACTATCCTCCATAGCCCATTGGCGGGCCAATGGGCCGTCTCTCTTTTCTCATTTTCACTTACAAGCATAACAGGCAGGTATAACGAGTCTTTGGCGAAAGTATGACAATTTTGTAACAAACAATCAGGGAGCATCCTCCGGAGGCCCGCCGCAAAGCTCAACGCATTAGGACGTACACGTAGGCCTCCTGGAGGTTTTCAGAACCTGGCGATTCAGCGGCAACGTGAAGGCAAAAACGCTACCCTGACCGAGTCCGGCGCTCTCGGCCCAGATGCGCCCGCCGTGCGCCTCCACCAGGTGCCGGGCAATGGTCAACCCGATGCCGCTACCGCCGCCGGCCCGAGAGCGCGACCTATCCACCCGGTAAAAACGCTCAAACACGTGAGGTACGTGCTCGGGCGCCAGACCAATGCCCGTATCGGCCACACGCACCAGGAGCTGGCCCTGTTCCCGCCCGGCGGCGACCGTCACCTGCCCCCCCGCTGGCGTATACTGCAGCGCATTGCCCAGCAGGTTCATCATCACCTGCGTCATGCGCCACTTATCCACAGAGACGGTAGGCAACGGGTCGGATACTTGCAGGTCCAGGCTTACCCCCTTCTCCTCGTACTGCGGGCGCAACCGCGCCGCGGCGTCCTCGATGAAGGCAGCCGGGTCCAACGGCTCCAGATCCAGTAGCAGCTGTCCGGCTTCAGCGCGCGAGAGGGCTTCCAGATCTTGCACCAGCCGCTGCAGCCGGGCGACCTCACGCTCCACCTGATGGAAGGTAGCCGGCTCCGGTTCCAGCACCCCATCCACCAGCCCCTCCATGACACTTCTGATGTTAGCCAACGGCGTGCGCAACTCGTGCGCCACGTCGCCCACCAGTCGCCGCCGTCGCTGCTCCGTTTCCGCCAGCGTCTGTGCCATCAGATTAAAGGAGTGGGCCAGTGCGCCCAGCTCATCCTCGCCGGGCGCCTCGACACGCTCGTCATATTCCCCGGCGGCAATACGCTCGCTGGCTACTTTCATGCGCTCGATGGTACCCACCAGCCGCCGCGTGACGAAGGTGCTGACCACCACCGCTGTAAGCACGGCGGCGGCGGCAGCAACGAGCAAAACCTGGTTCACAGCCTGGGCAAAGCTCTCATTCAGGTCGTCGATGAGCGCCTGCCCGCCGCCTACCGTATTCAACATCTGCTGCATGCGCTCGGCGTGGCCGGCCAGCGCGCTGGGCGCCCACAGTTGGGCGGCGAAAAAAAGCGACACCACGCCGACGACGATAATGATCAGGTAAGATAGAAACAGTTTGATCCCCAGCCGCTGCCGCACGTGCTCCAGGATATTCATGATCCGTCACCCTGCTGCGCCTGATCCTCGAAACGGTAGCCGACCCCCCACACGGTGGTAATCAACGCTGGCTCGGCAGCATCATCCTCTATCTTCTTACGCAGCCGCCCGATGTGCACGTCGACGACCCTCTCATCACCATAGTAGTCTACGCCCCACACCTGCTCCACCAGCTGCTCCCGGCTGAGCACACGCCCGGCATGGCGCACCAGCGCCTGCAACAGGTCAAACTCAATCGGCGTCAGCTCCACTTCCTGGCCATCCTTCCACACCAGGCGCGCTTCAGGATCCAATCGCAGGCGGCGAAAGACAAAAGCATGATCGCCGCCGCGTTCCACGCCGCCCACACGCCGCAACGATGCCTTCACCCGCGCCACCAGTTCTCGCGGGCTGAAAGGCTTGGTCACATAGTCGTCGGCGCCCAACTCCAGCCCCAGCACGCGGTCCATCTCATCCCCGCGCGCGGTCAGCATAATAACGTATACGTCGCGCAACGCCGGCGCCACATCTCCCCGCCGTAACCGGCGCAACACCTCCAGCCCGTCCAGTTCCGGCAGCATGATGTCCAACACGATCAAATCAGGCTCAAACGCGCGCGCTTCCTGCAGCGCGACCTGTCCGTTGCGCGCCGTACGCACCTCGTACCCTTCCCCTTCCAGGTAGGCGCGTACAGTTTGCAGCAACGTCCGTTCGTCATCGACAACGAGGATCCTGTGGCCCATAAGAGTCACCGTTTAGTAAACATAGTAAACATCATGCCCAGTAACAGTATAGTATCCGAGAGCGCCATTTCTGACTGCCTGCTCCGGCTGAAATCATGCTTAAGACCACACTCGTACCAGGAAACTGCCTCCGCCGGTTGTGAAACAGGCACGCCCCCGCGGATACCTGGACGGATCGGCTGGCAGCGATTAGACTTCGAGGGCTGTGACAACACCCACTTCAGACCTCACACGCGGCTACACGGTCGCCCTGCTCAGCGCCGTCATCCTTTCCACCACGGCCATCCTCATCCGCTACCTCACCCAGACCTACTCCCTGCCGGCCCTTGTGCTGGCTTTTTGGCGCGACGCCATCGTGGCCTTCACGCTCTTACCCGCGCTCGTCCTCCTGCACCCCCTCCTCCTTCGCGTGGATCGCCGTCACCTGCGCTACCTGCTCCTCTACGGCTTCGTCCTCGCCATTTTCAACGCCATCTGGACCCTTTCGGTCGCCCTCAACGGGGCCGCCGTCGCCACCGTTCTGGTCTACAGTTCGCCCGCCTTCACCGCCGTGCTGGGACGCTGGTTACTGCAGGAGCGCCTGGACTGGGCCAAAATCCTGGCCGTCTCCCTCAGCATCGGCGGCTGCGTGCTCGTGGCGGACATGCTCGACCGCGCAGCCTGGCAGGTCAACCTGCCGGGTATCGTGAGCGGTATCCTCTCCGGCCTGGCCTACGCCGTCTACAGCCTGATGGGTCGTTCCGCAGCCGGCCGTGGCCTCAATCCCTGGACAACTTTGTTCTATACGTTCGCCTTTGCCTCCGTATTCCTGCTTCTATTCAACCTGTTGCCCCAGGGCGCTCTGCCGGGCGCGGCAGGCGGTCCGGCCGACCTCCTCTGGCTGGGCACGGCCCTGGGCGGCTGGGCCATCCTCTTCCTGCTCGCCGCCGGGCCCACCCTGCTGGGCTTCGGCCTGTACAACGTCAGCCTCTCCCTGCTGCCCTCCAGCGTGGCTAACCTCATCCTGACCCTGGAGCCGGCGTTCACGGCGGTGATCGCCTATCTGCTGCTCGGCGAGCGCTTCACAGGGGGGCAACTTGCCGGCGGTCTCATGATTCTCGGCGGCGTGCTATTCCTGCGGGTCTACGAGGGCCGGCTGGCATCCCCACCCATGACTTTGCCAGACAGTGCCGTGGAACGATAGCGCGGCAGTCGCCCCCGCATGCTGCCCCATTCCGCCGTTTCTCACTGGCGCACCGCCGGCAGATAAACATCGTAACCAACCACCACCCCCCGCGCCTCCTCCATCGTCATGCCCACAAAATCATCCGGCGGCGGCAGCCGATCCCGCTCCGCCGCAATCGCCTGCTGCAAGGCCGGGCCCGCCACAGCGGCAAGGTCATTCAGAAAACCGTCTGCCGCCGCTACCTGTTCCGCCGTAATCAGCGCCTCGTCTCCGTTCCCCTCTACCAGCGCGCGTAAACTTGGTTGCCACATCTGCAGCGCCGCCAGCCCTTCCTGGCGCAGCCCTGAGTCCGCCATCAGATGTTCGCGTATCTCCGAATCAAACGCGTAATAGAGGTCCGTGTAACGCTGGCCCTGCGATGTGTCGCTCAGCACCTCGTCGCGAACACCGTAGAAGACAATCAGATCCAGCGCCGCCTCTTGCGCCTGCCGCAGCGAGTGCAAGAGCGTAGCGCCCGGCACACGGTCCGTCGCCGGCGCCACAGACGCCGTCGCGCTCAACCACTCCACCACGCATTGGCACGATGGCGTGCGCCCGTTGGTTAACCACACACTGTTCGCCCCATCAGCGGCTACAAAGGCATCGATATCCCCGTCGCCGTCCACATCCCCCAGAGCCACCGCGCGGGAGTAAGCTTCGCCCAGGGCCTGCCCGCTGTCTGCAAACACACCGGCCCCCTCATTTATCCAGGCGCGATCCGGGCCATCATTAACCACGAAGGCATCCAGATAGCCATCCCCATTAAAATCGGCCAACGCCACGCCCGTGCTGTGCGCGCTGCCCAACGTCTGCCCGCTATCGTCAAAGCTGCCGTTGAAAGAACCGTCGTTGATCCACACCTTGTTGGCAGGCGTGACGTTCCCATTGGCCACAAAAATATCTGGGGAGCCGTCGCCGTCCACATCCCCCAGAGCCACCCCATAGCTCTGCGCATTCCCATAGCTTTCACTGCCGAAGAACTGCGCGCTTCCGTTATTCTGGAAGAATCTGTTTGGCCCAGGTCCGCCGATAAAGACGTCGAGGTCGCCGTCCAGGTTAACATCGCCCAGAGCCACATCCCGCCCGCCGGCGTGCAGCGGGGACTGGGCGCGGAATACGCCGGGCGGATCGCCCCCTTCCCCATTCAGCAATATCTGGCTATTACTCGCCGTCACCACGAAGGCATCAAGATCCCCGTCGCCGTCCATATCGCCCAGCAACACCGCGCTGCTGCCCGGCAGATCAAACGCCTGTCCGCTGTCGCTAAACGTTCCTTGTGGATCGCCGTTTTCGCCGTTCAACCACACCTTGCCGGGCGCATTGGCGTTGACAACGAAGGCATCGAGGTCCCCATCGCCATCCACGTCGCCCAGCGCCACCCCGACGCTCCAGGCATCACCCAACGCCTGTCCGTTGCCCGAGAAATCACCACAGAAGTTGTTCAGCCACACCCGGTTCGACCCGTTGTTGGCCACAAAGGCATCGAGAGCGCCGTCGCCGTTCAGATCACCCAACGCCACCCCATAACTGCTGGCGCTGCCGATTGGCTGGCCGCCGGGCACAAACACGCTCGGTGGTGGCGCGGAAGGCACCATCTGGTTGAGCCACACCTGGTTCGCGCCCGCCGCAGCCGTGAACAGATCCAGGTCCTCGTCGCCATCCACATCTCCCAACGCCAACGCCTGGCTTTCCGAGCCGGTAAGACTCTGGACCGGCGTAAAGAACTCATCGCCGTTTAACCATACCACATCGTAAATATTACCAATAGCCGCCTGGCGGGCGAAAACGAGATCCAGAGCGCCATCCCCATCTACGTCACCCAGGGCCACCTCTCGGGCGCCGCCGATGCCATAGCTCAGACCGGCGCCGAAGGTCTGGTCATCCTCATTCCACCACACCACGAACGCCTCATCGCTGAGCACCACCACATCGCGCAGCCCGTCACCATTCAGATCGCCCACCGCCACGGCCATAACGTCTCCGTTGACCGCCAGCTCCTGTCCCCCGGTAAAAGCGCCTGTCCCGTCGTTCCACCACACGCGCGCCGCCTGGCCCGTGAGATAACCCACCACGGCGTCGACGTCGCCATCGCCGTCCAGGTCACCCAAGGCCACATCATACCCGCCACTCTGGCCAAAGCTCTGACTGCTGGCCTCGAAAACGCCCTCCGTGCCACCCTGGACGCCGCCCTGATTTATCCACAGCGTGCTGCCCCCCAGCTCGCCGGCAAGCACGTCCAGGTCCCCGTCGCCGTCCACATCACCAGCCGCCACCGCCACGCTATAGGCGCTGCCCAACTCTTGACCACTGTCCAGGTAGAAGCCCGCCAGACCACCTTGCGCGCCGCCATCATTGATCCACACGCTGTCTGGCTGGCCCGCGTTCTCCCCGTTGGCCACAAAAGCATCCAGATCCCCATCCCCATCGAAATCGCCCAGGGCGACGTCCTGGCTGCTGCCACTACCCAGCCTCTGATCGTTATCCGTGAACTGCCCATCGCCATCATTGAGCCATACCTCGTTGGGACCGCCCACGTTGGCCACGAAGGCGTCCAGAGCCCCGTCGCCATTCAGATCGCCCAGCCCCACGGCGCCGCTGGCCACGAAACCCAATGCCTGTCCGCTGTTCACAAAGAGGTGGTCGCTCTGCGGCGACAGCACACCGGGTTGAACACCTGCGGCTCGGCCCGTGAGCGAGCGTTGCAGGAAGAGACCGCCGGCTACGAGAAGCGTCAAAAGAGCAAGATATTTCATGCGGAACATGGCAACCTCCGGCGCGTCTGTTATTCCTTAACGATCATCGGCGCGAAAATTCCGTAACCAACCACCACCCCCCGCGCCTCCTCCATCGTCATCCCCACGAACGCCTCCGGCGGCGGCAGACGATCCCGTTCCGCGGCAATCGTCTGTTGCAAGGCCGGGCTGGCCACGGCCGAGAGGCTCTCCAGGAAGTTATCCACAGCCGTAACCTGTCCCGCCGTGATCGACGCGCTGTCCCCCTTACCGCGCACCAACGCCCACAGATTCGGCTCCCACAGCTGCAGCGTGTCCACGGCCTCCGCCTCCAGCCCTTCCTCCGTCTGCAACAGCGTCTGGATTTCCGCGTCGTGCGTCTCGTACAGCTCAATGTAATGCTGCCCGTCCTGCGTGGTGGCCAGCACGCGGTCGCGCACGTAAAAGTAGACCAACAGATCGATAACCTCCTCCTGCAACGTCCGTAGCACAGAGCGCGCCGGCGCGACCCCTGCCTCGTCCGCTCCGTTCGGCGCGGAAATACCGCAGAAGATCGCTTCTATCGAGCAAAGGTCATTGCAGCTATAAACCACTACTTCGCTCTGGCTGGCGTTATTGTTCCGGTCAGGGTCCTCCTGCTCCGCCGTCACCCGCACCGACGCGCCATAGATGCAGTAAATGGTCCCTGTCTGTGTGGGCGTGCCGGGCACATTGCGCAGCTGCACCGTGTCGCTCTCGCCGGGAAGCAGCGCGCCAAAGTTGTAGGTGGAAGCGCCGGCCAGCCCCTCAAAGTTGCCGCGGCGGGCGTGCACGGTGACATTGGTCGCCGTTTCCGGGCCTGCATTGCGCACCGTCACCTCGAAGGAAGCGCCGCTATCCAGGCAGGCTGTCCCCAGGGCCTCCCGGTAGTCCGTAGGCGGCAGGCTAACCTGAACGTCAGCGCCGCTGACAGGCGAGCCCTGGTTCACCCACACAAGGTTAGCCAGGGTGTTGGCCACGAAGGCGTCCACATCACCGTCCCCGTCCACATCGCCCAGGGCCAGCCCATAGCTGAAAGAATCGCCCAACGCCGGGCCGGCGGCAGTGAACGTGCCATCGCCCGCATTGAGCCACACTGTGTTACCACCAAAATTAACCACAAAGGCATCTAGGTCGCCGTCCCCATCCAGATCGGTCAACGCGCCGTCATTGCTCAGTTCAGCGTCCAGGCTCTGCCCGCTGTCCACAAACGTGCCGTCGCCTGCATTGAGCCACAGGCGGTCGAGCCCCGAATTCACAGCCAGCGCATCCAGATCCCCGTCGCCATCCACGTCGCCCAGGGCTACAGCCATACTATTCGTATCGCCCACGCCCTGACCGCTGGCGAAGATGCCCTCCGTTCCCCCTTGCTCGCCCCCCTGGTTGATCCACACTCTGTTCGCCGCATTCCCATCGTTCAGTGTGTTGGCCACAAAGGCATCCAGGTCGCCATCCCCGTCCACGTCGCCCAGCGCCACTCCCTGGCTGGCGTCCGTTCCCAGCCGCTGGTCGCTGTCCGTAAACTGCACCGGGTCCCCGCCGTTGTTGAGCCAGACCTGGTTGCCCAGCCCGGAGCTGGTCAGGAACAGATCGGGCCGGCCATCCCCGTCCAGGTCACCCACCGCCACGTCGTTGAACGTCCCGCTGACCGTCTGCCCACTAGAAACGAAATCGCCCGGATCTTGCGGGCCCTGATTAATCAAGATAAGCAGCGCGTCACCCGGCGCGTTGAGTACAACAACCGCGTCCAGGTCCCCGTCCCCGTCCAGGTCGTGCAAAGCCACTGCGTTGCCATTGTAGCCGCCCAGATCCTGGTCGCTCGCCGTAAAAATGCCCCCCTCGTTCAACCATAGCACCAGGTTGGCGTTGGAATTAACCACCAGCGCGTCCAGGTCCCCGTCGCCATCGACGTCTCCCAGGGCCACGTCTCGGCTGCCAGCGTTGCCCAGCCGCTGCCCGCTATCCGTAAACAGCGCTGCGCCGGCGGGCGTTTGAAGCTCGGGGCTCTGCCTATCGGGCGCTCGCTGGGCAGCGACGAGCAGAGCAGGGACGAGCAGAAACAGCACAAGCGAAAGCGCTTTGGCCGGCAATCGTATTTGGCCTGTCATGGGACCCTCCGTAGGCTAAGCGGATCGGGAAACCTTGACACACTGTAGCATAAAACAGAGGGCCGATGGTAGCGGAAAGTGATACAAAAGGGATACAGTCAGGGCAAAGGCGGGCGCAGACGCTATCCGGCGCTGCGACGGAAGAGGATGACAATGGCTGCGACTGCCGCCAACGCCACTCCCGCCGGCCACAAGAACGTGCGCCAATCCGTGGGAGCGGGTGGCGGCGGCGTCCGGCGTCCCTCCCCCGCGCGACGCGCCAGCTCCAGCCACAAACTCTCCTCGCCGCGGGCCATGGCCCCGCGGTGG
>DATHSI010000121.1:0-3103 GCA_035464315.1 Candidatus Sulfomarinibacteraceae bacterium | reverse complement strand
GATGAACTCCAACGGTTGCCAGGTCAGCAAGAAGCTCTCCATGCCACCCGCACTGCTCTCCATAAACTCTTCAATCGGCCCCTGAAAGAACATGGAAACGGCCCAGCAACTCATGCCAAAACCCGCGCCCACGATGACCATGATGTCGCGAAAGCGGCGGCTGCGCAGAACGCCGCCAAGCACGCTGACGACCGTCTGGCTGGTGAATACCATCAGCAGGTAGGCAAGAAACAGGGCCACCAGCACGATTGGCAGGCTCAGGCCCAGGCCAAAGCCGGCGATGATGGCCAGGGCGAACGGTATCAGAAAGTACGTGGGATAATCGAGCAAAGTACCCAGCAGCAAATGCGCCAGAAAGTCACGGCGGGAAATAGGATAGACGAGCAACCGCGTCGGATCTAGCCCTTCGTTGACGTTAAAAGACAAAACAGGAGCCACGCTCCACAACCCCCAGCTGAAGAGGAGCACAAAGCCCATCAACTGCGCCGGCCAGGGATCTGGCAACATGAAATAGCCCACGCCGCTGCCGATGGCCAACCCCACCACGACCGGCGCGAGCATGACGACGGTGAGGATCGCTACCAGCAGCCGCCCCTTCTCACCCATGAACTGGCGAAAGGAAAGTCTGGCGCGTAGTTTGAGCAATTCTTTCTGTTGCCGCCAATCCAGCCCCATCAGCTCAGCCACGACAGCCTCCGCGCCCCCTCGCCGTCCTCCCTGTCCGCGCCCACGGCGTGCAGGAACAGATCTTCAAGCGTGGCGTCGTCGCCCGCCGCCGCTCGCTGGCGCAGCTCGTCCATGGTGCCCTCCGCTACCAGCTGCCCGTGGTCGATCACCGCCACGCGCGAGCAGAGCCGTTGCACCACTTCCAGAATGTGCGAGGAAAAGAAGATAGTCGTGCCGCGCTCCGTCAGCTGGCGCAGAACGTTGCGAATGACGCGACCCGTGATGGCGTCGATGCCCTCGAACGGCTCGTCCAGAAAGAGCACGCGGGGCGTGTGAATAATCGCCGCCGCAAGCGCCGTCTTTTTACGCATGCCGGTAGAGTAATCGACGATCATCTTATCCGCGTCGTCGGTGAGGTCCATCAGGTCCAGCAGCTCCTCCGTGCGCTGCCCCACGACGGTTTCCTCCAGGCCCTGCATCATCCCCACGAAGCGCACAAATTCGCGCCCGGTCAGCCGCTCGTACAGGTTCAGCCCTTCGGGCAAAACACCCAGCTCCCGTTTCGCCGCCAGCGGATCGTCCCAGACGTCAATGCCCCGAATGCGCGCCGTGCCCTCCGTGGGCCGCAGCAGGCCCACCATCATCCTGATCGTGGTCGATTTCCCCGCGCCATTGGGTCCCAAAAACCCAAAATACTCGCCCTCCGCCACCTGCAAATTGAGCCGGTCCACGGCCAACGTCTCGCCAAACTGTTTGGTTAACCCAATCGCCTCAATCGCCCAGGTCATCAGAGTAGACTCCTGCTTACTTCATTGGCCTGTCCACAACCACCGATTTTGCACCCATCGGTGCCTATACGCAACACTCTGCTTATCCGTTGCAACGAGCTATCCCTTCGACGCCCTGCCCCATTTATTCATTGTCCACTACGAACGTCCGTCGCAGGACTGCAGAAAGATGCTCTTCATAACGAGCTGCGGGCCATCCCTGGTCGATCACCAACTGCTCCCAGACCTGGTGCGACGTCAGCGTCCAAAGGAGATCCGTGGCTCTGTCGAGATCGTCGACTAGTCTAAGCGTTTCTTCCTCTTTTAGCCGCAAAATCAACCCCTGACAGGCATCCCAGCGGCTTTGCATGCGATCGTCCCAGGCGGCGGCAATCGCTTCATCGGCGTAGCGGTTACTCATCAGCGCCTTGACGATGGGATAAATGCGCGGGTTATACACGGCATTTAAGGACACCAGGCGACTAAGGGCCTCTACAGCCGTTGGTGCCTCCCACACAGGTCGCGCCAGCTCCGCCAGATCATTTACTTCGTCAACGTACTGTACCAACGCAACCAGCAGATTCGTTCGGGAGCCGAAATGGAGGTAAACGGCCTGACGCGTCACCCCCGCGCTCCTGGCGATATCCACCATGCGTACGGCAGACGGGCCGTGCTCTACGAACAACCGTTGTGCTGCCTCAAGAATAGCACGGCGCGTTTCAGGTTTTCCACTTGACATGGTGTAAAGTTTCCTTTTATAATGCTCGTAGGCAACTTTACACAATGTAAAGCAAATCTAATTTTTGTCAAGGAGGTACTGGATGACTGCTCAGAAAGAGTTCGAGAAAACCGATCTGTTGGACTCCGCATCTTCTACCGTGGGCACTCTGCGGCGCTCGGATACGCGGGTAGCGGCAGCGAGGCAAGCGGAACGACGGCTTTTCCAGCATTATGACCTGGAGGTAGAACCGCGCTTTGTGACGCTGAGATCAGGTCGCAACGTCCGCGTGCTGGAGAGCGGTCACGGGACGCCCCTGGTGCTGGTGCCCGGTGGCGTGGGCGATGGCTGGATGTGGGCGCCGCTCATGGCACAGTTGCGCGACTATCGCCTGCTTGTGGTCAACCGGCCGGGGGGCGGCCTGAGTGACGGCATAGACCATAGACAGGTCGACATGCGGCAGCTGGCGATAGAGGTGCTGACGGCCGTTATGGACCACTTCCGCTTGGAGCGCGCGCCCATCATCTGCAACTCCATGGGCGGCTTGTGGAGCTTCTGGTTTGCGCTGGCCCACCCGCAGCGTGTCTCGGCCCTGCTGCAGTTTGGCTGCCCGGCGCTTCTGCTGGGCACGAGCGCTCCCCTTTTTATGCGCCTACAATCGGTGCCGCTGCTCAATCGCCTGCTGGTGAAGGCCATGATCCCCGATAGCGCCGAAGCCGCCCGTCGACTCCCCACCTTCCTGGGCCATGAAGAGCGCGTGGGCGCCAACTGGCCCCAACCAATGGCAGACTGCGGCTACCATTTCTCCCACCTGCCCACCTACAAAACCGCCTGGCTCAGCCTGATGGAGTCGGTGTTGACTCTACGCGGTGCGGCCCAACGCTACGCCCTTGGCGCCGACGAACTGCGGCACGTGCAGCTGCCGGAGCTCTACGCCTGGGGGGACAGCGAT
>DATHSI010000120.1:0-9551 GCA_035464315.1 Candidatus Sulfomarinibacteraceae bacterium | reverse complement strand
CACGACGCGGGCACAACGGTGGCTGCGACCATGCTCCTGGCGCACCGCGCGGACATTCCCATCTTCGCCACAGGCGGCATTGGCGGCGTGCATCGCGGCCATCCCTTCGACGTGAGCGCCGATCTCACTGAATTGGCCCGCACGCCGGTCGCCGTCGTGTGCAGCGGCGCGAAATCGGTGCTTGATTTGCCCGCCACCCTGGAAGTCCTGGAAACCAACGGCGTGCCCGTAATCGGCCTGGGCACCGATGAGATGCCCGCTTTTTTTTCGCGGCGAAGTGGCCTGGCAGCGCCCGCGCGCCTCGACACAGCAGCGGACGTAGCGGCGACCATTGTGGCCCACCGTGCGCTGGGCTTGCGCAACGGCCTCGTGGTCGCCGTGCCCGTGCCCGCACAAGACGAGTTTGATCCGGAGCTTGCCGAAGCCGCTATCGAGCAGGCTACAAGCGAAGCGGACGCGCTGGGGCTGCAGGGCCCCGAAACGACGCCCTGGCTGTTGAGCCGCCTCGCGGAACTGACAGACGGCAATAGCCTGCGCGCCAATGTCGCTCTCCTGGCCAATAATGGCCGCGTCGCCGCCGAAATTGCGGTCGCCCTTGCCGCCAAATCCTGATTGCCTGTTCCCAAGCCCGGAGTCAATGCCTCGTGGATTGCACAGGGAAAACGGTTGCCAGCAAACAAGTCCTATGTCACCATAATTGCAGATGAAGTATAATATCCTCGTTCCGTCGCCGGAAAGCGTCCGGCGATCATGTCCTTGGAAGGCGCCCGGCGAGTTATTCTGTTACCGTTCCGGCTGCACCGTCCGCGAGATTTCAGCGCTTTCACAGCAAACTGATGGATACTAACGTCTCCAGACGCCTCAAGAAAGAATTCAGACGCTTCAACTGGCTACTGATCGGGCTGCTCTTGTTGATGGTGGCCCTACACGTCGGCGCCGTCTATCTTCTGAGCGCTTATCTGGGTGACACCCTTGCAGCGTGGCTGCCCACCCTTGTGGTCTCCAATCTGGTGTTGCTGAGCGTGGTACTCCTCGTGCTGCTCATGGCCGGCGCACTGGGAAATCGCGTCCAGACACAGGTGCACGGACTGGTCGGGGAGGAGCTGCAGGAGCTTCGGGCGGCCAACGACCGCGCTCGCTCCCTGCAGGCGATGGCCTCCACACTACGCGCCACGCTCAGCTTTGAGCGGGTTGTGGAAGCGGCGCTAGACGTCTGCAGCCTGGCTCTGGAAGACATGGGCATTCCCTCGCGCACGCTGGTGGGCGCCGTTTTCCTTTATGAGGAGGAACAACTCGTCCCCGTGGTCACGCGTAGCTTTATTCCCCATGACCGCGACCAGCGCATCGACGGCCACAAAGGAATTATCAGCGAAGCATTGAAGCAGGCGGAGCCAACGGTCAGTCCCGAGCCGCAAAAAGATCCCGAGCTGAGCAAACTGCTCACCTTCCAATCGTGCGAAACCGCCGTCTGCATTCCGCTGCGCGCCGGATTTCAGATTTTTGGGGCGATGATTATCGGCACGGAAGTGCGGGTTTCCTTTGAAGAGGAGCACCTGGACCTCTTCAACTCCGTGGCCGACCATGCTGTGATCGCCCTGCAAAATGCCAAACTCTATCAGGATTTAAAAGCGGAGAAGCAGCGCATCATCGAGGCCGACGAAGACGCCCGGCGCGAGCTGGCGCGCGATCTGCACGACGGCCCCACCCAGAGCGTGGCGGCCATCGCCATGCGCGTCAACTTCATCCGCTCCCTGATTCCACGGGATCCGGATCAGGCTGTGGTGGAGCTGGACAAGGTGGAGAAACTGGCGCGGCACACGTCGCAAGAGATCAGGGGCATGCTGTTCACCCTGCGCCCCCTGGTGCTGGAGACAGAGGGGCTGGCGGCGGCTATCGATACAGTCGTCGAACGAATCCAGCAAAGCTACAATCTGCCCATCCGTTTCACCGGCGAGGAAACGGCTGCTCTACTCGATGAACACGCCCAGAGCATCGTTTTTTCCATCGTTGAAGAAGCGCTGAATAACGCGCGTAAGTACTCCGAAGCGAGCCACGTGCAGGTGCGCCTCTGGCGCGAAGAGGATCTGTTTGTGGCTCAGGTGCGCGATGACGGCGTGGGTTTTGACATCAAGAGCGTGAACGAAAGCTACAGCACGCGGGGGAGCCTGGGGATGGTCAACATGCAGGAACGGGCTGAGCGCGTCGACGGTTCCCTGCGCATCGACTCCAGGCCCGGCAAAGGCACGACGGTCACCCTGGTTGTACCTCTAGATAAGCACGGGCGGAACGAAGACAGCATCGAGCCCTACAATAGTTATTGGGCCTCGCTACGCCAATAGTCTATTATCGCCCCTTTCCGACGGCAGACATCACATGCGCTTTCCAGACCAACGGCGTTTTCTGTGGATTCTGCTTCTCCTGAGCCTTCTGGGCTACGCGCTGCTTCCTATTCGTTTCCCTCTGCTTTCCACTTACGACGATCTGCCGCTGTCCGACGTGCGCGCGTTTGCCCCATCGTTTCTCAACGGCCTGGGCTATGCGCTCCACTTTCTCCTGCTCTATGGACTCTACGTCATCGCCTGGCGCCTGGCGCGCCGCGGCGGGGCCTCCCGCGCATTCGTGTTGCTGGCGCCACTGCTGCTGGCCCTACCGCTGATGCTCACCTATCCCATCAACGCTACCGACGTATTTCGTTACTTTGTCCGCGGTCGCGTGCTGGCTGTGCACGGCGAGAGCTCGCTGGCTGTGCCTCCCAGCGCCTTCCCCGAGGATCCTTTTGCCCCTCTTGCCGGGGAATGGGGTGACGAGACGTCGCCCTATGGTCCGCTCTGGGAACTACTGGCAGCCGGTGTAACTATCGTCAGCGGCCAGAACCTGCTGGCCAGCCTGCTCATTTTCAAACTATTGGGGCTCGCCGCACATCTGGGCAGCGGCCTTCTACTCTGGCAGAGTATGAGCGAGGAACCGCCGGGAAAACGCGCCGGGCGCACGCTGCTGTGGACCTGGAACCCCGCCCTCCTGTACATGTTCGTCGTCGACGCCCACAACGACGCCTTGATGTTGTTCTGGCTAATTCTCGGCTACTGGCTCATGGCCCACCGGCGGCGGCCGCTCGTAGGCCTGCTGGTTGCTTTCCTCAGTCCGCTGACGAAACTGATCGGCCTGTTGCCAGTGCCCTTTTTCTTTCTGGAACAGTGGCGCCAGTTGCCTTCCTGGTCCCAGCGCCTGCGCTTCCTTGCTGCGTCCGCGGTCGGCGGCTCAACGCTGACGGTGCTCCTTTTCTCACCGTTTGGCTCGCCCTTCGCTCTCATCCTGCGTCTCCTTGAAGAAGCGTCGGAGAACGCCGGCTTTTCGCCCGGTATTCTGCTGGTACTCGGCGCGCAACGGCTGGGCTACCGTCTGACAATCGACCCTGTGAGCGTGGCGGGGATGGCGCTCCTGCTGATCGTCGCCCTGGTGCTGCTGTGGTTGACGTGGCAAGGTCGCTCCGCCCTGCGTAGCGCTGCCGACGTGATCGGCGCCTACCTGCTGACCGCTCTGACCTACCGTCTGTGGTACAGCATCTGGCCCTTTCCCTGGCTCCTCCTTGACTCCCGATCCGGCCGGCGTCTACACGTGGTTCTCTGGTTCCTGCTCACAACGCAACTATCAGTCGTGATCTACGGCCACGTCCGCGTCCACCTGCTGCAAGGCGACCACCTCGTCGCGCACCTGTTGGGCGTCCCTTTTACGTTTCTTCTCCCGCTGCTTCTGGCTTACGCCGTTCCGCGTAACCCACGTTCAGATAAGCGCCAAAGAGAAATACAAGACTACTGACGTAAGACCAGGCCAGGAAGCCGATGATGGTGGCCAACGAGCCATAGATCAACGAGGCCAGGTTGGACTGCAACAGGTAGTTGGTGGCGTAGAAGAAGAAAATGCGCTTGGCTGCCTCCCACAACAACGCCGCGCCCAACGCGCCAGGCCAGATGTCGACCCAGTGAACGTTGGCATGCGGCAGATAGCGATAGAGCACCGCGAAGAGCATCACGCTGACGAACATCGCTGCCAGTTGCGACAGGGGGCCGCCCAGCGGCTGCAGGCTGCGCGGCGCGAGCACCGAAAGCACAGAAACCAGCGTGCTGTGCACAACGGAAGCCACCAACAGCACGCCGCTGAGTATTAACACGCTGAGCACCGCCATGCCCCGGTGCCGCCAGATGGAGCGCCCGCCGACCACCCCCCAGATGCGATCCAGCGTTCTGGTCAGGACGTAGAAGATATTAGATGCGGCCCAGATCAGGGTCACGAGCGAAATGCCGGTGATCGTCTCTTGCAAACTCACAATGCGCTCCAGGTTGCTCTGCAGCAGAAAGGCCAGTGCGGGCGCCACAAAGTCCAGTTGTTCGATGATCTCATGTCGATCCAGGAAGGGACCCAGCCACCTGCCGGCAATGATTGTCGTAAAGAGGATCAGGGGAAAGAAAGAGAAGAGGGCGAAGTAGGAAATTGCTGCTGCGGTAAGCGATGATTCCGGCGAGATCGCTTTGCGTAGCGCCTCGATGATGATGAGAAGCCAGCCTGGGCTACGCCCTTGCCATTTTGCAAGCGATTGGCGAACATCTTGCCAGGCGCCGGACACGTCTTTCACTCCTCGATAACCAGCGGGCGCAGATAGACAACATCGCTCTCAGCCGCGCCCGGGCTGCTCACCTGTAATCGCCGTCCTGACTCTGCCACGTACAGACCGACTTCCAGCAAGCGCTCACCGGCTGCGGCTTCAGGAGGCGCTTCGATCTCATACTCGTCGACCACGTATTCGCCTGCAATCCAGCGTCCGGTGGGATAGGTTCCCTGTCTGGGCATCACGTCCTGCTGCCACAAGCAACAGCTCCCATCCTCGTGCAATAGGTGCACAAAGACGGTGTAGTCGCCGGCCGGCTCCTGTAAGGCGTGCCACACTAGTTGTAGGCGATAGCGACGGTCATCAAGTTGCTCCAGATTATACCCTACCAGCTGAATTTCAGCGGCGAATGTCGCTGCCAGAGGATACTGCGCCTGTGGCCGTTGAAACTGCCGCTCTGTCGGCGTCACAGAGACGGTGCCCAGGCTGCTGGTGAAGATACTACTGCCATCAGCGTCCAGCAACCGCAAGTGCAGGCGATACTCCCCTCCCTCCAGATCCGGGAGGAATTGCGGGTTCACCTCATCGCGCACGAAAAGGGGCATCTCCGCGCCTGGCGCTCCCCACTGCTCGAAGGGGAATGAGCCGTGCACGGGTGTTGTGTCCAGCAAAATTATGCCCGTATTATCGGCGCGCATCAGCTCCAGGCGCACGGTCATCCGTGGTTGCGGCTCGCTGGCCCACCACCAAAGGGCAAGAGGTAACTGCGCGTCGGTGTCCACCGGCTCATCATTCCGCTCGTAACCCAGCAGTTGCAATCCGGGACGCACCGTTTGCGGCGCGCCGCGTGGCGCCTCTGGCGGCGCCGCGGGCGTCGGTCCGCCGGCCAACGACACCGGGTCAATGGTCAAAGCGCTACCGGCCAGTTGCCCATCCTCCAGCAGCAACAGGCGTTCTCCAGTCTGCTCGTCAAAGAGCCCCACACGCAGACGGTACTGTCCGGGCGGCGTGCCCGGTCGCAAGGGGACGCGCACGTGCTGAACGATCACTTCCCCCACCTGCCACTGCTCTGCCGGATAGGAGGTCGGGTCAGCCTGCCCCCAGCGGCTACCCCATCTATCTTCAAGGTGTACGAATGGGCGCACGGGCGCCGGCGCGGCCCTTTCCACCCGCCAGAAGAGGGTCAGAGCCAGGGTGTCGCCGCTCTCCTGCGGCTGCGCCTCGTACCCCAATAGCGTGATCACATCGCCAAAATTTGCAGAAACTTCCTGAGACGGCGCGCCGGCGGGAAGCGCCGGTTCTGCCAGGCGATAAACTGTGAAAAGAGCCGCGCCATCGGGGCCATCGGGTCCTGTCATGCGCGTCGCCTCCTCCAGAAACGGCTTGGCCCATGACGGCGCCGGGCTGTTGTGTGGGAATATATACAGCGCCGGTCCCGCGGACGGCAGGGCCAGCGCCTGGCTGCCGGGAAGCCACTTGATCTCCTCATAGCGCTCACTGAGAAAGGCCACCGTCGGATGGCGATAGTGAGGCGCGGCGACGTAAAGAGCAGCATCAGGATCCGCCTGTTCGTCCACATAGTCGGCGACCGCCGCCAGGTCGGCGTCCGATTCGTAAAAGAGATCGCTGCGCGTGGCCCACTCCTCGAAGTAACTCTGGGCACTGAACGCGCCACCCAACAGTAGAATGAGCAGCACGATGAAGGCGTAATTGAGATCATAGCCCTCCAGCACGTTCAGGTAGCGCAGAAAGGCCGACACGCTCTCATCGGGCCGGCGAAACAGGTCGGCGATCTGCTCCAATAGGGTGACCAGACCCAGCGCCGGCAGAAAGAAAATGAATGGAATAAGGCCGATGGCCCGCAGGTTACTGGGCACGATCTCACCCACAGCCAGCGCGGTGGGCAGAATCATCGTCAGCGGCGCCAACAGGAGCAAGAGGACCGCGGCCTTCTGCCAATCGTACCACCAGCGACGCCAGCGCCACAGGGCCACCAACCAGCCCACCAGCAGCAACCCGCCCCAAAACCAGTTGAAGAGCGGTCGCCCGGGCAGGTTGAAGCGCGAGTAGGGATCGCCCACGAGGAAGAACATGCCCAATGAGCGTAGATAACTGCTGAGTAACCCGGGATCGGCCACAGCCGGCGTCGTTCCTCCCGCTGCATTGTCCGGCGCCACCTGCTGAATGCGCACCCAGAACGTGTCCGGGTTCTGGTAAAAGAAGAGGAGCAACGGCGCGACAACCACAACGGCGACCAGCGCCGTCAGCCCAACCTGGCGCAGGCGACGATGCGCCAGCCGGCTGTCAAACAGCAATGGCAACAGGGCCAGACCCAGCGGCGCCGGGAAGAGCCGGGCTGCCAGATAGGTATACGCCGTCAGGCCGAGGAAAACGCCCGCCAGCACAAACCAGCGCCACCCATTCTCTTGTTTCAAGCCATGGAACATAGCGGCTACGCTCAACGCCTGTAACAGCGGCTGGCTGATGGCGCGGAAACCGTAGCGGCTGAACAGAAGATGCCAGAAGCTGATGGCCAGCAGAGCGGCGGCTATAACGGCAACACGGCGGTCGGCCAGCAGAGCGCGGCCCAGCCAGTAGGTCGCTGCCACTGTCAATAGCCCCAGAAAAGCGGAGGTGAGGCGCAGAGCGAAAACAGACTCGCCCACGAGGCGCATAATCACGCCAGCGGCGTAAAAGAAGAAGACCTCTTTTCCTGTGTAGCTCGTGATAAAAACAGGACGCTCGCCACGCAGGCCAATGTCGGCGGCCAGGATCGCGTTTGCAGCTTCGTCGTAATGGAGGCCGGGCGGCGTGTGGCTCAGCGCAGGCAGGCGCAACAGCGCTGCCAGTAGCAAACAGCCGACCATCAGCCAGAGGGCGCGGTCTTTTGTCATAGCGCGATTCTAAGATGGAATGGCAGCAGGTGACAAATAGAAGTGCCGGCCCCGAAACGAAAATGGATGTTTGTGAAATTTGTAACTAGCGTAGGTTTGGCGTAGGTCGGCAGTAGGGTCGCCGTACAGCTTGCGTTTTCTCCCTACTATATACTTGTCATCGAAGGGTAAAAATCTCTTCTTCTTCTCCTCCTTTTAACGAGAGTCAGGGTTCGGCGTTCCTGACTCTCCAGAAATTTGAGCGGGCTGGCGTTTGCCTGATTGGCAGCCGGCCCGCTTTCTGTTTCCCTGTTCTCCGTCCTCTCCCCCCACAGATACGCAAGCAGCGTCAAAGTGCGTATAATTCGCCCCTATGTCTGTTTCAGAAAAGATCCAGGCCGACCAATCGCCTGAGTCCGGTCGCGCCCAGGTTTTGCGAGCCGCCGGCATTGTCTCCACCGCCTTTGTAGCCAGCCGCATTCTGGGCTTGCTGCGCGACGTGGTCATTGGCTACTACTTTGGCGCCACCAGCGTCGAAGCCAATGCCTATCGCATCGCCGTGCGCATTCCCGAGACGATTTTCTTCGTCATCGCCGGCGGCGCGCTAGGATCGGCCTTCATCCCCACCTTCGCCGGCTATTTTGCGCGAGACGACGAGTACGGCGCCTGGCGTCTCTTTTCAGCCGTCATCAACCTCGTCACAGTGGTTTTGCTGCTCGTCTGCGGTCTGGTCTTTGTCTTTGCCGACGAGTTTCTGCTCCTCTATCTGCCCGAACTGGCCCAGGAGGCGCCGCGCCTGTTGTCGCTGACGGTGGATCTGCTGCGGGTCATGCTTCTGTCTACCGTGATTTTCGGGGCAAGCGGCGTCTTTATGGCTGCCCTGAACGCGCGCCAGCACTTCTTACTGCCGGCAATCGCACCCATGGTCTATAATCTGGGCATCATCGGTGGCGCCGTCCTGCTGGCGCCCAATGTCATGGGCCTGGCCTGGGGCGCCGTCGCCGGTTCTGCCGGGCACCTCCTTGTGCAACTCCCCGGCCTGCGCCGGCACAGAGCCGTGTACAGGCCCATCCTGACCCTGAAACACGCGGGCGTGCGCCAGGTCTTACGCCTGATGGCCCCGCGCGTCCTCGGCCTGTCCTTCAGCCAGCTCAACAACCTGATCATTCCCTTCCTGGCCCAGTTCCTGGGTCTCGTTTTCGCCATCGCCGCGCTGGACTATGCCTGGCGCATCGTCCTCATGCCTCAGAGTATACTGGGACAGGCCCTGGGTATCGCCGCCTTCCCCACCTTTGCCACCCTGGCAGCGACGATGGAGCTGCCACAAATGCGACGCATTTTCGCCGACACCCTGCGCCTGATCCTCTTTCTGGGCCTGCCCGCAACCATCCTGCTCATGGCACTGGCCGAACCACTCGTGACGCTGGCTTTCCAACGCGGTGCGTTCACCGCCGCAGACACCGCTCTGACAGCCAGCGCGCTGGTGGCCTACGCGCCGGGCCTGGTGGCGCTTGCTAGTCTGGAGGTCGTCTCCCGCGCCTTCTATGCCATGGAGGACACGAAGACGCCGGTGCTGGCCGGCGCGCTGCAGCTGACCCTGATGGCCGGTCTTGGGTTCCTGTTCAGTGGCTGGCTCTTCCCCCGTTTTGGCCTGCGCGCCCTGGGCGGACTCGCATTGGCCATCAGTGTCTCCAATCTACTGGAAACTGGCCTGCTGCTCTGGTTACTGCGCAGAAAGATGTCGGGAATCGGCGGTCGGCGCCTGTGGCACGGCCTCTGGCGCATGTCGCTGGCTGCGCTGGTGATGGGGCTGGCTGTGTGGTTTACCCGCAGCAGCGCGGCGACGCTGCCCCCCCTCTGGCAGCTCGTCCTGGGCGGCGCCAGCGGAGGAATCGCCTACCTGTTGGCCAGCCTTGCCCTGCGCGTGGATGAACTACACCAAATTTTGGGCTATGCGCGCCAGCGCCTGCCTGTATAGCGCGTTACTCTCGCCGTCGCCACCATACTGCCAGAAGCAAGACCAGACCTAGACCGCCGCCCGCAAGGCACCAAGCCGATAACCAGCCGGCGCTTTC
>DATHSI010000119.1:0-3072 GCA_035464315.1 Candidatus Sulfomarinibacteraceae bacterium | reverse complement strand
ACCCGGCGGAGGAAGGCGCGACAGAGCATTGAGCTGTCTCGAAGAGACCGGCCGGTGTTTGTAAGCGCAGGAGGCCAGGCGTGTTTCGGCGTGTACATAGGTATTTTGCCTGTTTATCCTTGTTCCAACGCATTGCCATCGGCAATAGTCTGATCATTGTCTTTGGCGCAGTTGCCGGCACCCTCATCACCCGGCACCTCGCCTGGTTGGCTGCAGACATCTGGCTCATACTGGCTTTTGCCGGCGCCGGCACGGTGCTCGCCGTGGCAATCAACGGGCTGTTGGTACGCGCTGCCCTGCGCCCTCTTGCCGAACTTCGCGGGCTGCTGGATCCGCTGCAGGTGGATCAGGTCGAGATTGCCGGCGATTGGTTGACGCAGGCCGACCACGACGTGCGCCGCCTGGCGCGGGCCCTGCAATCACTCGTCCTGCAACTCGAGCGGCGCAACCTGGAGCTGAAAGCGCTTTCCGAACGGGCGATCGCCGTGCAGGAAGAGGAACGTAAGCGTATTGCGCGCCACCTCCATGATGGCATGGGCCAGACACTCTCTACCTTGATCATCGCTCTCGACCGCCTGGAATCACAGGTACCTGCAGAGTGGGAAACGTTACACGGGAACCTCTTATCCGGTCGTTGCCTGGCGGAACAGACGTTGCGCGAACTACGCAAAACCATCGCCGGGCTAAGACCGGCGATTCTCGACGATTTGGGGCTTGCGCCGGCCATTCGCTGGTATGCTCGTTCGCAGCTGGAAGCGGTGGGGGCTCGGGTCGTGCTACATTTGGTGGAGGAACCGCTGTCCCTTGACGGAGAACAGACCCTGGCTCTTTTTCGCATCGCGCAGGAAGCCATACACAATGCTCGGCGCCACGCACAGGCGCAGACTGTAACCATCTCTTTGGAGCGGGACGAGGACAACGTGCGGCTGTGCATTGAGGACGATGGCGTCGGTTTTGAGCCAGACGTGCTCGCTCAGAAACCGGAAGTCGAGCGCTTGGGCCTGCTGGGCATGCAAGAACGCGCCGAACTGGTCGAGGGCAAAGTTATCGTTGAGTCGGAACCCGGGCAGGGCACCAACGTGCTCGTTTCGGTGCCACGCCGGGTAATCTGGGAGCACCATCATGAAGAAAATCCGGGTCTTATTGGCCGATGATCACACCATCGTTCGCGATGGCATCCGCGCTTTATTGGAGGATGAGCCGGACATGGTCGTCGTCGGAGAGGCTGAAGATGGCCGTGCTGCGGTGAAGATGGCCTGCACACAGCGTCCCGATGTCGTGCTCATGGATATTGCCATGCCGCTGCTCAACGGCCTGGAGGCCACGAGACAGATCAAGCGGGAACAACCGGCGATCAACGTACTGATTCTGACCATGCATGAAAACGAGGAATATATCCGCCAGGTGTTAGCGGCAGGAGCCATGGGTTACGTGCTAAAAGACGCGGCGGCGCGCGACCTGCTCGGGGCACTACGCGCGGTCGCCGCCGGGGAGGCTGTGCTCTCTCCGGCCGTTACCCGCCTGGTTCTGGAAGATTATCTGCGCTGGGCAGACCTGCAGCCGCAGGATGCTGCCGGCGAGCCCGGTTGTCTGACCTTACGGGAACGAGAAGTCCTGCAATTGGTAGCCGAAGGACACACAAACAAGGAAATCGCTGAGATTCTCTGCATCTCCATCAAGACCGTACAATCGCACCGCAGTAATCTGATGCAAAAGCTGGATCTTCACGATCGGGGCGAACTGATCAAATACGCCATCCAGAAAAAGATTATCGAGATTTAGTGCATCGTAGAAAGCCTCATACCCGCCGTCCAATCGTGCTCTGAGCCGGGGCCGTTGTTAGCTATGAGCCGGCTCATCCCTTCCCCAGTCATCCACTCAGACGGTCACGACGACAAAAATCAGGTCCATGTTTGGCCGCATTTCGGGGCGTGAACCGATTGTCTGGGCACGGCGCTGCCGGCTACGCTGTGTAATAGGATCTTTCAACAGTCTTGGCTCGTCGAAGCGAGGTGGGTTATGGATTTGTTCTATCGCCGTGCTCTACCCCTTGCAGCGGTTGGCCTCGTCGTGCTGCTCGTACTGTCAGGCGGATACCGGCTATCCGGCGGCAGCGCTTCAACTACGCCGCCGCAACCGGGACAAGGCGAGGTTCAGGTCTTCTTCCTGGGGCCAGGCACGGAAGCGTTATCGACAGATGCGGGCGCGACCGGCGCTATCCCGCAACAGGACCCCTGCCTTCACTGCCACATTAGCGGAGAAGAAACGAATCTGTGGGCGCCGTTGGCGCGTTGGTCTGTCTTTGGGACTTTTGGCCTGTTATTTGCTTTCGGCGTCTATCGAAGCGCCAGCATCTGGAAGACGCGCAGGCCGTGGCAACCTCTTACCATACGGGCGGCCCGGTGGGTAGATAGTCGCTATCAACTGGCCGAGCCGCTGGCCCAGATCCGGGACAAGCCGGTTCCGGCGTATGCAAGGCGGTGGTGGTACTGCTTGGGTGGAATCACGGCTATGCTGTTTGTGGTTCAGGCCGCGACAGGGATCATGCTGGCTTTCTACTACAAACCTACGCCTGAAGACGCCTACGCCAGCATCCAGTTCATAGAAAACGAAGTCTACTTTGGGTCGGCGATCCGTGCTATGCACCACTGGGCGGCTAACGGGATGATTATTATGTGCATCGCGCACATGGTACGTGTCTTCGTCATGGGCGCCTACAAACCACCACGCGAACTGAGTTGGGTAAGCGGCGCCATCCTCCTGCTGATCACGCTGGCATTTGGTTTCACCGGTTACCTATTGCCCTGGGACCAGCGCGCCTTCTGGGCGACCACGGTAGGTACGGAAATTGCCGGTAGCATTCCTGTGATCGGAGATCTGATCCTGGTCTTCCTGCGCGTTGGCTGGGAGGTCGGCGGTCTGACCCTGAGCCGCTTCTACGCGCTCCATATTATCGTCTTGCCCATCACGACACTGGTATTGATGGGCGCGCATTTTCTCATGGTGCGCAGGCTAGGCATTGCCCGCCCGCTGTAGGATTGGCGTTTAGCGAAACGACTGGAGAGTGTGAAC
>DATHSI010000118.1:0-18417 GCA_035464315.1 Candidatus Sulfomarinibacteraceae bacterium | reverse complement strand
CAGCCGCTCCCGCCGGAGGTGATGCGCGAGGTGTTCGCGCTAAACGAACAGCTGCTCGCCCATCCGTCGAATTACAGTCTGGCCAGGAAGATCGTGTACACGAAAGGCCAGACGCCCGAGGAGACGTGTGAGGAGATCACGCGGTGGCTCACGTCACAATAGCCACCGACGGCGCCTAAAAATGTTGAAGTAATTTGATGTTGGTTAGCAGCGTCTTCATTCATCCGAGTGCGGGTCGAAGTGAGCCCGCTGATCCCCATACCACACGCGGTAGGCTTCCGGGATTCGGGTGACGTGACCCGGATCGAGATCGTCAGGTAACTGGTTCTCCTCGAACCAGCCCACCTCCAACACCTCGTTGGCGTGGGACGCTCGCTGCCGCGGCTGTTCTTCCAGCGGATGGCAGAGAAACAGCAGGTGATAAAGGTGATGTCGGGTCTGGCTGTGGCAGAGGCGCGAATCATGAATCCCCGCCAGCACCGTCGCCCGGCACTTGACGCCCGTTTCCTCCAGTACTTCGCGCACGACTCCTTCCGCCGGCGTCTCGCCTACCTCGAGCGCACCGCCCGGCATTGCCCACCGTCCATTATCTGCACGTCTGACAAGCAGGATGCGCCCTGTCTCGTCGATGACCGCACCGTCGCCGGCGACGAAGGGCGTTGGACGTGAGAAGATCGGCGCCCGCAGCGCTTCCATACTCTCCAGCGGCTCGTCCGTGGCTGCTGCCAGCATTTCCATCGCCATCCGCTGGAGCCGCCTGTAGTTTTCCTGATCATACTGGCTTGCGCTGAAGCGAGCGCCCATCGCCGAGATATGGCGCAGTTCGTCCGCCCACAAAGCAAGTTGCTGTGCCGGTTTCACCGTCAAACCTCCCCTACACAGTCTGGGTAATCCCTTAACATCTCGCGCTAGGAGAGTTCGAGCCTCGCGCAATGCGGTATACTATCTCGGGAGCCTGATTGAAGCTACTCGGCGCTGTCCGTCAACGAAGGGCACGGCTGGGAGGACTGACGTGGACCACGATGATGAGCTGAGACAGCAGCGGGTCAATCTGCTGCAGGTGCGCCAGGCGCACATGTCGTTCGAAGATGCGGCGGCCGATCATAACGCCTATCATGTGGGCGAGTTTGCTGCGTTGCGCGGCGGTATGGACCTCTGGTGAACGGGCACAGGGGGCGGCCCTCTGAAATGCTGAAGCGACTGCTTGCTATCCTTGTTCTGCCAGCGCTGCTGCTGGGCGGCTGCCGAGAAGAAACTTCCACGGCGACCGTGCCCGCCGGCCCGGCTCTGGCGCGCGTCACGGAGGCGCCCACCGCGGCCCCGGCGATGACGGCGACGTCCACTGTAACCCCGTCGCTACCGGCAGGCGACCCTTTGCCCACGGCGACTCCCACCGAAACGGCGGCCCCGGCAACGCCAACCCCGCCACCGGCAGCGCGCGGCGCTCTCGTTCGCGTCACCATGCGCAGCCAGGTGGGCGTGCTGCTCGACGAGTTTCCGGAGTCGATGCGCGAGCCCGTGGCAGACGCCCTTCTGGCGCAGCCGGCCGAGGCGTGGCAAGCCCGCGCGCAGCGACAGGCCCGACTGACGCGTCTGCGGCTCAATTTCCGTGACTCGCATCATCCCGGCAAAGGCCCTCTGCCGCTCCCGCGGCCTGAGGCGTGGTCCATCGCGCTCGACGAGGCCGGACCGTCGCGGCAGACCGTCCACGGCCACGATCTGGTCATGATCGAGTATACCCTTTCAACGACAATCCTCTCTGACGCCCGCTCCGTTGGCCAATCTGAGCCGGCCCTGGCTGAAGTCGGCGGCGTCTGGGAGGAGACCTTCGCCTTTCCCGCCGATCCCGATCTGCTTTTGCAGCGCACGGGCCGCGGCTGCATCAACGACCGGGGATTTCCCGATAACAGCGTGGATTCGGAGAACGCCTGGTATTTCTACGATTCCAATCGGACCACATGCTTTGAGGTGCTCGCCGCGCGCGTGGGCGCTGTGGAGAGCACCATGCGCTTCCATCGCCTGGCCTGGGATGCGGCGCTGGCCGACCGCGTGCGCAGCGACGGTCCAACCAGCGAGACCGCAGCCGATTTGCTGGCTGTCGAAGAGGAGCTGGCCGTCAACCGCGTCGTCTACCGCTACTTTACGGAGGGCGACTGCGCGCTGGAGGAAGGGGCAGTGGGCGCCAGCGGCTGGCGTCGCTTACTGCTGTTCAATGCCACCGTGCACAACGTAGGCGGCGCGGCGTTGCACATCGGGCGTATCGAGACGGTAGACCGCGCCCATAACGTGCTGGAGTTTGCGCCCTGCCACGACCACTTCCACTATCAGCACTATGGTGACTTCACCATCCAGAACGAGGAGCAGTTGCTGACGAGCAAGCAGGCCTTTTGCGTGCAGAGTACCGATCGTTGGAGCAACAGCGAGTACTCTCCCCTGATGCATGACTATTCTTGTACCTTCCAGGGCATCCAGGCCGGCTGGGTAGATGAGTATATGGCCGGGTTGGATACGCAGTGGATGGACATCACCGAAGTGGAGGCGCCGGAGGAAGGCAAGCAGGTGCAACTCGGCTTTAGCTCCAATCAGGACGGTTTCCTGTGCGAAGGCCAGCCGGTGCTGGACGAGGATGGCCAGCCGCTGTGGGAGCCCAGCGAGTTTACGACGGAGGAAGGCGAGCCCATCAACCGCCCGCGCTGCGACTTCATAGAGGGCTGGGATGAGAACAATGACGCCGCGCACGAGCTATCTCTGTCGTCCACGGGTAGCTTCGTCACCGAACCGTGTGAAAACGGCGAGATAGGACCGCTGCGCAACTGCGGGTTCAGGGAAGTGACCATCGAGGGCCTTGACGCGGCCTGTCGCGTGCAGCAGCCGGTGTCCCTGTCCTTGCGGGCGGCGGGTGAGGATGCGCCGCCGCAGGTCGTGCGCGTTTGCGAGCGCAGCGCGGTGTTGGATACAGGCGTGGCCTGCACGTACGGAGACGCGGTGGCCAATGAGATTGTGGATGCCGGCGGCGCGACCGTGTCTTTCCTCTGTCCCAACGTGCGCGACGCCGCGGAAGCGGGCCCACAGCCACCGGACGCCAATTATTCGCTCTATGCCGCGCCGCTCTGGCCCGCGGATGAAGCCGCGCCCATCGAACCGGCGGAGTAGGATGCCGTCATTTCTGGCGAGATTCTCGTTCGCAGCATCGTAAGGGCGGGCGAAGGCCGGCAGCGCTAAAGGGCAGCGTCTGTTAATCGCCGACGCGATAGAGAGCCCAGTCGTCCATAAACCAGCCGTTGTTTTCGATGGCCCAGCGTCCGCGCATGGCGGCGCCCACGCGGATTACCTGCGGGCTGTCCAGCCGGAAGATGTGGCTGAAGCTGTTCTTTCGACCAAACTCTGGCAACATCCAGCCGGTCGATTGCGCTCCGGCGACCAGCCGCACCTCGCCGGAGAGCGGGTCGGGGGCCCATACCTTCTGGCCCTCCTCATAATGGTCGACCAGGTCGGGGAAGACGTATATCTGCAGCAGGTAGCTGCCCGGTTGCAGCGTCAGTTCTGTGGTTAGCTGGAAGCTGATGGCCCCCGATCCTTTGAACACCTTCACCGTCTGCTCGCCCTCCCAGATGAACAGCTCGTGCTCGTCTGTGGGCAGGAAATCCTCGGGCAACACGCGGATTTCGGGGCGCACCCAGGGCGCCGGATCTTCCGGTAGCGGGTTTGGCCCATGTTCCCAATGGAAATCCCATTGTTCCGGCACCTGCAGCTCCGGCTCGCCGCCGATATGGTACCAGCCACCCTCAAAAGAGGGATTGGGCAGCAAATTCTGGCTCTGCAGAGGTGGCGGGGTGGCCGTCACCGTTGGCGTTTCCGTGGGGGTGGCGCTGGGCGTCGCCGTGTCTGCAGGTGTGGGGCTTGCTGTGGGCGTGTTGGTGGGCAGGATGAGGGGCGTGGCGCTGGGGCGCGGCGTGAAGGTAGCCCCGTTGCTCTCGCCCGTTGTCTCAACCGGCGTTGGCGCTGCCGTCCATGTGGGCGGCACATTGCCCGCGGGCGTCTCCGGCGCAGGCGCCAGCGTGGGAGCCGCCGACACCGGCGTGAGTATCGGTGGATCGGCGTCCGGCGTACAGCCGGCCAGCAGCCCCAGGAGAACAAGCCAAATGACGCCGGTATAGCGCATCAACGGCAAGGGATGGTCTCGCGCCGGATGCCGGGCGTGCCCGGCGCCAGCTCTTCGACCAGGAAAGACTCGCCCACGCCGGCGCCGCGCCAGGCGACCAGACCGTATTTACGGGCGTAGAAGTAATGCTCGAACGGGTTTGCCGCACGCCGGCCCTGCTGTTCGGTGTAGGCCGCCAGTTCCACCACGTCCTCCAGCGTAATGCCGCTGGTCAGCGTCAGTTGCTGGTGCACCGTTTCCAACCGTATCCAGGTGGCATGACTGAAGGAAGCGACGGTGGAGCAATCTGACTTGCGGCGGAAGGTGACCGTGGGATGGCGCCGGAAGAAGACACCGGGCGTCATCTCCCGTGGCGTCCAGGGACTGCCATACTGTCCATTCTCGCTCAGTGTGTAATAGTTGCCCTCTCCTGGAGAGGTGTCGGTGCCGCGGTAGATGAAGCTGTCGTCGGCCCACAGCTCCTCCCACTCATGGCCCTTCACGTGAAAGAAACGGTTGCCCTCGTGCTGAGTTTGTATCTGCTGCTGACCGCCGCCGGCCCAGGTGTAGCGCAAGATGTAAATGCGGCCGTCCCCGCGCAAATAGGGCAGCAGGTCTACGGCGTCATCGCCGCCTTGCACCTCGATGAGCAGGGGCAGCGTCTCGCCGAATAGCCGGCCCTGCGGGTCTCGCGCGCGCCAGGCGCCGCGATGCTCTCCGGGTTCGGCAGGGGCAGTCAGGGTCACGGACACGTTCAGCGAGCGCTCGGGCAGCGTCTCCGGCAAGGGCACGCTTTCCGGCCCGCCCATCTGTTCTTCTCCGGTGAAGGCTACGGTATAGCCGGCGCCCCAGCGACTGCGCCCGCTGTTCATAATGCGCCACGTCTTGACGAACGTTTCGCCCGGCCTCAGCCGCGTCCCCGCCGGCGCAGTCACGTGCTCCACCAGGCGGGCGTCGTTCTCCTGGCCGGGCGTCGTTGGCGGGGCTACCTCAATCTCGGTGAACATTTCAAATTCAAAGAACTCGCCCCGGCGGTTGCGCGGTTTCCACACGCTGCGGCGCAGGCCGGGCGTTGTGGGCGCAGTCAGCGTGACCGAAACGTCCACGATCTGACCCGGTTGGGCCGGGGGTAAGGGCACTGCCTGTGGGCCACCCAGCGGGTCGCCCGCCAGGAAGGCCAGTTCGTATCCTGGTTCCCAGGTACTGGTGCCGGTGTTGCGCATGCGCCACGTCTTGACGAAGCTCTGTCCCGGTTGCATCACGGCGCCATCGACGATAGTGACGTCGTCCACAAAGCGGGCCTCGTCCAATTGCGTCGCGGCGGGAATGGCCTGGGCCACGCGCACCTCGGCGTACATGGCAAAGTCGAAGAATTCGCCCTGTGGATTGCGCGGTTTCCAGGTGCTGCGGTGCAGTCCGGCCCCGGCAGGAGCCGTGAGCACCACCGACACGTCGACGGTCTGGCCCGGCGCGGCGGACGGTAAGGGCACGCTCTCCGGCCCCTGCATGCGCTGGTCGCCAAAAAAGGCCAACTCGTATCCGTCGCCCCAGGCGGTCGTGCCGCTGTTACGGATGCGCCACGTCTTGGTAAACGGTTGGCCAGGCTGCACCAACGTGCCATCTTCTACCGTCACGTCGGCCACGTACCGCGCCTCGTCCACGCGCTGAGAGGGCGGCGCCTCGCGCGGCACGACAATCTCCACATACTGCTCGTGATCAAAGAACGCTCCGTGCGGCGTGCGCGGTTTCCACGTACTGCGATGCGTGCCTGGTTCGTTCGGCGCGCGCAGCGTGACGGAAACGTCCACTTCTTCACCCGGCGCGGCCGGCGGCAAGAGCACACTCTCCGGCCCATCCATCCGCTGATGGTTGAAAAAAGAGAGACGGTAGCCGTCGCCCCAGGTAGTGGTTCCCTTGTTGCGCACGCGCCACGTTTTCAGGAAGGTCTGGCCCGGCTGCACCAGGGTGCCATCGGCCACCGTCACGTCGGCGACCCAGCCGGCTTCATCGCGCTGGGCCACGCCTGCCACCACGATTTCGGAGTAAAGCTGATAGTTGAACAGGTTGCCCTGAGGATCGCGCGGTTGCCACACTGTGCGATAATGGCCAGACCGGCGCGGCGTGACCAGCGTCACCGAGACGTCCACTTCCTGGCCTGGCGCGGCCGGGGGCAGCGGCATGCTCGCCGGACCATCCATACGACTGCCCTCCACAAAGGCCAGCCTATAGCCATCGCCCCACGTCGTGTTGCCCGTATTGCGCACCCGCCAGGTTTTGACGAACTGCTGGCCCGGCTGCATCACGCTGCCGTCAGCCACGGTGACGTCGGCCAGCCAGGAGGCTTCGTTCATCGCCTGCGTTCCGTTGCTGCGTAAGAAAGGCTCAGGGTCCACGACGTCGTCCACTACATACCCCGGCTGCCCGTGTCCCAGGTGTTGCAGCGTGAGGTGCAGGTGGATGCCGCTGGAGAAGCCGGTGCTGCCGGCCACGCCGATCTGCTCGCCGATGTTTACGTATGCGCCTTCCTGCACCAACACTTGTGATAGATGGCCGTACCAGGTGACATAGGTGCCGTCGTGCCAGGGGTGTACGATGCGCACGTAATGGCCGTAGCCTTGTGGCGAGAAGGCGACGCGGTCGACCGTGCCCCGCTGCGCAGCCAGTACAGCTACCGGCTGCCCGCTGCCGTCGATGGCCGCCAGGTCGAGGCCCTCGTGCTTCTGCAGCTTGTCTGGGGCGAACGTGTACTCGCGCGGATCGTTAAAGCGGCATTGGGCGCAACTGACGGCGAAGCTACGCGCGACGGGAAGCTGTAACCAGAATGGTTGAGGATCGGACGGCGATGGCATAGGGCCCTCCTTGATTATAGGTTTCAGGTTGGCAGGTTTCAGGTTTCAAGTTGCAGGTTGGCGACCGTCTACAGTCGGCCTCCCGCTAATTGTAACCGAATTGGCCTGTCCGTGTGTCTAACTTTGTGACTATTAACGCAGATGGGACGCATTTTACCGGCGATATGCGATATGAGGAAGATCACATTCCTTGCCCAGCAGAAAATGGGAGCACTAAAAGTTTGTGAGTTGCTTTGGCCGGTGTCCTCACCGCGCCACCTGGCGGGCGCGGTGAGGACACCGGCCCGATCACAACATTTTCGCACTCCCGCAGAGAATGCTGCTCTTGCAGACCCCTTACGTGCTATAATGTCCGCCTATAATCTCCGCTCATGAGATAGCTCAAAGGAGGGAAGACGTGAGCACAGAGAATTTGACGACACAACTGGCGACGCTGTTTCGGGAAGCGAAGGAAGCGCACCACGAGGCGTTCAGCGACGTGGACGGCGCGGATCCGGATTGGCCCATGTGGTACGCCGATTACCTGCACAAGCGGCTGTGTACGCTGCTGCAGGCCTCTTTTACCCGCAGCGAGTTGGTGTACCTGCTGGTTCGCGCCGAGCGGGAATTGGCGCTGGAGGCGCCGGGGGCAGAGTGGTCGCGGTATTATGGACGGTTTTTGGCCGGGAGATATGGGGTTGGGGCGCGGTGACGTAGAGATTGGAGATTGGAGATCAGAGATTGGTGTTGGGAGTGCTGCCAGGCATTTCCCCTCTGCGCCATTGTGCGCTCTGTGTCCCCTATCTCTCGCTCACCTGGGCGAAAGCAGGGTGGTAGAAGACAGTGCCAGTATGGTTCTGCAGGGCGCCGGGGCGTAATTCGGCGACCATAACACCCTGATTTTACCGGTTCTGCGGCTGCGCACAACGCGACGGTGACATACAATGGGAGGCGCCGTTGCCCGTTTCTGGCAACGGTGATTAGAATTGCGTCTGGTCGGCCCAGGCGGGCTGACTACGATGAAAAATGAATTTCCTGACAGCAGACCAGGAGAGAGCGTATGTCCAGCGACAAACGGGTGGCGTTGTTCGTCACCTGCCTCGTCGACCAGGTGATGCCCGAAGTGGGTGTGGCGACGGTGCGGTTGCTGCGCCGGGCGGGCTATGAGGTCCATTTCCCAGAGGCGCAAAGCTGTTGTGGCCAACCATTCTTCAACAGTGGCTTCCGCAAAGAAGCGCGCCGCCTGGCGCGGCGCACCGTCGATGTTCTTGCCGGCGAACCGGTGGTGGTGGTGCCCAGCGGTTCCTGCACCACGATGATCCGTCACGAATACCCGCACCTGCTGGCGGACGAGCCCAATTACTATTATCGAGCACAGCGGCTGGCGGCGAAAAGCTACGAGCTGAGCGAATTTCTGGCCAAGGAGGCGCAGTGGCAGCCACAGGCGGCGGAAGACGCGCCGTCGGTCACCTATCACGATTCTTGCCACATGTACCGCATCCTGGGTCTCGGCGCTGAACCGCGCCAGCTCTTGCAGCAGGCAGGGTGCGAACTGAAGGAAATGAGCGAGCCGGATCGCTGTTGTGGCTTTGGCGGGCTTTTTTCGGTGCGCATGCCTGAAGTATCAAATGCCATGACTGCTGAAAAGCGAAAACAGGGCGACGAGACAGAGGCCAACGTTCTGGTCTCTGCCGATCCCGGCTGCCTGATGCAGATGCGTGGATGGCCGGAAGCGCAGGGTCAGCGCGTGGAACACCTGTCGGTCGTGCTGGAGGAGGTGACGCGATGAGCCACCGCAGCGGCGCCACGGTAGCGCAGTTCCGTGAACAGGCCACTGTCGCCGTGGAAGATGTGCGTTTGCAGGGGGCATTGGAACAGGCCACGGGGCGTTTTCGTATCGGGCGCGAGGAAGCGTTGGCCGAACTGCCCGGGGCGGACGCGCTACGCGATCACTTCAAAGCGGCGCGGCGAGCCACCCTGGCCCAACTGGCGCACCATCTGGAAACGTTCGAGCGCAATGCCCAGGCGGCGGGCGTGCAGGTTCACTGGGCCGAAGACGCGCAGGAAGCGTGTGACATTGTGCTGGACATCGCCCGAGAACACGATGTGCAACTGGCGGCGAAGAGCAAGTCGATGGCCACAGAAGAGATCGGGCTGAATAGCACACTGGAAGCGGCGGGGGTGCGTCCGGTAGAGACGGACCTGGGCGAGTGGATCATCCAGCTGGCGCAGGAGCCTCCCTACCACATTATCGCCCCGGCGATTCACAAGACGCGTGATCAGGTGGCCGATCTGTTTAGCGCTGATGGCGGATCGCAGGTGGATTCCGACGACATTCAGGCGCTGACCGAGGAAGCGCGCCGTCGCCTGCGCAGCCAATTTCTGGAAGCGGGCATGGGTATCAGCGGTGGCAACATTGCCGTGGCCGAGACGGGCAGCATCGTGCTGGTGACCAACGAAGGCAACGCGCGCATGATCACCAGCCTGCCGCCGGTGCATGTGGCCGTGATTGGCATCGAGAAAGTGGCTCCGACGTGGGACGATGCTGCGGCCTGGCTGGCTCTGCTGGCGCGCAGCGCCACGGGGCAGCCGCTGTCGGTGTATACCACGGTGCTCACCGGGCCGGCGCGGGAGCGCGACCTGGACGGGCCCCAGGAGATGCACGTGGTGTTGTTGGATAACGGCCGCAGCAACCTGCTGAATACGAAATACGAAGAAGTGTTGCAATGCATTCGCTGCGGCGCCTGTCTCAACGCCTGCCCCGTCTATCGCGAGGCGGGCGGTCACGCCTACGGCAGTCCTTACAGCGGTCCGATTGGCGCTGTCATTTCGCCGCTGCTCTTTGGGCTGGAGGCCTACGGCGGACTGCCGCACGCCAGTTCCTTATGCGGTGCCTGTTTGGAAGTGTGCCCCGTGCGCATCGACCTGCCGCGCATGTTGCTGGAATTGCGCGCTGATGAGGTTGAGCGTAATCTGTTGCCCCTCTTCGAGCGGCTGGCGGAGGGCGCTGCTTCCCACGTGCTGAACCGCCCGCGCCTGCTGGGGCTGGCGCGCGGCGCGCTCAGCCGCCTGCAGACGCCGCTGTTGCAGGGTGACGACCACATTCGACTTCCGATGGCCCTCAACCCCGCATCCCCGCGCCGCCTGCCCGCACTGGCGAAGAAGTCGTTCCGGGACATGTGGAAGGATGGGGAGGTGTGAGGGTACATTGGTGAATCAGTCTACTGGTGTATTGGTTGGTTTGGAGGTGTTGGTGAATGGGTTCGCGTGAGGCGATTTTGGACCGATTGCGGCGGGAGCGTCGGGAGATGGACCATCCGCCGGCGTGGCGCTCGCAGCGGGCGTTCGAGGATTTGTCGCAGCGCTTCGCAGAGTCGTTGGAGGCCGCCGGAGGCGAGGTGCATCGCGCGGCCAATCTGGAAGAAGCTCTGGAGCAATTGGAAGCGATTTTGCAGCAGACGGGGGCGCAACGCGTGGTTGTGAACGGCGAGCCGCCGCTGGCGCAGCTTGATCTGGCGCAGCGTTGGCCGGCGTATGAATGGCGACGGGCGGGCGACGCCGGCGACGACCTGCGCGCATTTTGCGCCGGGGCGGACGTGGGTGTCAGCGGCGCGGACGTTGCTCTGGCCGAGACCGGAACCCTGGTGCTCAGCAGCGGGCCGCAGCAGAGCCGCATGGTCACGTTGCTGCCGCCGCTGCATCTGGCGCTGTTGCCGGCATCGCGCCTGACGACCGATCTATTCACCTGGGTGGCGCAGCGGCAGCGCGACGAACCTGGCGGCATGCCGGCCAACGTCACGCTGATCAGCGGGCCCAGCAAGACGGCTGACATTGAGCAGACGCTTGCCGTGGGTGTGCACGGGCCCAAACGGCTGATTGTGTTCTTGTATGGGGATGGCTAGAGCTGCGGTTCCCATGCTCCCGGAGGCCGCATCGTACCGTCTTGCCCCGAAATCTGCCCCTGAATTTCCGGGGGACCCCACACGGGTGGGGCCGCTTCTTATCTTCTTATAAGAGTGTTCGCATCGCATCTCTCCCGTGCTATAATCCACAGTTTGGAAATGAGCCTGAACAACGACGACGATCAAACCCTGACCATGGCGCGGTGTGGCACCCCCTGGCAGCTTCGCTTTTAGAGGAGGTTATTTCTACGTGCAACGTTATTTCGGTCTGGTCCTGCGTGGCATCTGCATGGGCGCCTCGGACATCGTCCCCGGCGTGTCCGGCGGAACCATGGCCTTCATTCTCGGCATCTACGAAGAGCTGATCGACTCTATTCGCATGGTGGGCGACCCCGCTTTTATCAGGGCCGTGTTTGGCCTGCGCCTCAGAGAGGCCTTCGAGTTACTCAACTGGAAATTCCTGCTCGCCGTGGCCACGGGCATCGGCATCGCCGTGCTCAGCCTAGCCCACGCGCTGGAGTGGTTACTGGTCAACCAGCCCGTTTTCCTGTGGAGCTTCTTTTTTGGCCTGGTGTTGGCCTCTGTATTCGTCGTGGGCCGGCGTGTCAGCCGCTGGACGCCGCGGTTGGCGCTGGCGCTGGTTGCCGCTGCTGTGGGCGCGTTTTTACTGGTCGGTCTGGTGCCGGGGCAGACGCCGAACAGCTGGTGGTTCCTGTTCCTGAGCGGGGCGCTGGCCATCTGCGCCATGATCTTGCCCGGCGTGTCCGGGGCCTTTATCCTGGTATTGTTGGGCAAATACCACTTTATGCTGAGCGCCGTCACCGAGCGCGACGTCCTCTCTATCGCCATCGTTGGCGCCGGCGCGGCAGTGGGACTGGTTACGTTCGCCCAGATATTGGGCTGGCTGTTCAAGAACCATCACGATTTTACCGTCGCCGCGCTCACCGGCCTCATGCTGGGCAGCCTGCGCAAAGTGTGGCCCTGGAAAGAGGACGTCGCCTGGGTGCAGGACGCGCAGGGCCAGTTCATTTTCGATAGCCACGGCGCGCCCATCGTGGCGCGGCAGATGGATGTCCTGCCCACGCTGGCCACGCAGGCCGACGTCACCCAGTTCGCCATTGCCGTGACCCTGGCGCTCGCCGGCCTGGCCCTGATCTTGCTGCTGGATCGCGTGGCCCTGAAGGAAACTCAGTAAAGGATTTGTGCTGTGACACGTAACCCAGAGCGACTTATCGAAGCTGTAATATTTGATCTGGACGACACGCTGATTGATTGGTCCCAGCCGGCGCTGACCTGGGACGAGCATACGCGCCCCATGGTGGATAGCGTCTACGACTATCTGCAACAGGAGGGCCACAAGCTGCCCTCCCGCGACCACTTTTTCAAGGTGATGCGCGAGTGTACGCAGCGCGTGTGGAACGACGCTCTCGAAGCGTGGACCGGCGCCAGCCTGGACAGGGCGCTGGGCCTGGCGCTGACCGCCTGCGACATCGCCGTCGAGGATGTGGACATGGAGCAAATGATGCGCGCCTATACCTGGCGTCCCATGCCCGGCGTCGAGTGCTACGACGACGCCATCGACGTGCTGCAGGCGCTGCGCGAGCAGGGGTATAAGATCGGCCTGATTACTAACTCGTTCCTGCCTATGTGGATGCGCGACGTGGAGTTGCGCCACTATGACCTGCTCGACTATTTTGACGCGCGCCTGACTTCCGGCGACTCTGGCTACCTCAAACCACATCCGGCGATTTACGAGCACATGCTGGAGATGCTGGAGGTGGATGCGGAGTCGGCTGTCTTTGTGGGCGACCGGCCGAGCCACGACATTGCCGGCGCCAATGAGGTCGGCCTGGTCAGCGTGCTCATCGACCCCCCGCACCTGGAGCGCGAGCTGGACGGTACTGTGCCCGATTTCACCATCACTACACTGAGCGAACTCCTGCCCGTCCTGGAGCGGCTGGAAGCACCCCCCGGCGTCGATGGCCAGGGACCGGCCCCTGTCAAAACCAGCAGTGAGTAATCGCTTATGAGCCGGCGCCCCGGACGCAACGAACCCTGTTACTGCGGCAGCGGTCTCAAGTATAAGAAGTGCCACATGCGGGCCGACCTGGAGGCCGACCGCCAGCGGCGCGAAGCGCTGGAAGCGGCCCGCTTTTTGCGCCGCGACCTGATTTCCTTTGCCCGCGACGAGCGCTTCGCGCCCTCCTTTGGCCAGGCGCTGCCCGTCTACTGGAACGGCTACTACACTATTGAAAACGCCGAGGAGATGAGCGAGAGTGAGGCGCTGCGCTTCTTCGACTGGTTCGCCTTCGATTACGAGGGAGGTGAAGGCCAGGAACGGCTGCTGGACGTCTATCGCCAGGAGTGTTGGGACGATCTGTCCAGCCGGCAACAGGCAGTGCTGGCGCAGTGGCAGGAGAGCGTGGGGCCCGCCGGCGCGTATATTCTGGTTGAGTACGAGGGCCAGACGCTGCGCCTGCAAGATTTTCTGAGCGCAGCAACGGTAGAGGTTTACGAAGCCGCCGGGCACGGCGACGCCCAGCCCGGCGATCTGATCCTCGGTCGCCTACTGCCCGTCCACGATCACCTGGAACTGAGCAGCGCGGCGGCCTATATTCCCCAGGATGAGATTGCCGATCTGCCCCAGAAGCTGGAAGAGGCGGCGGCGGCCTTTCGCGAAGCGCACCCCGATGCGTCCGCGGACGATTTCCTGCGCCGGCACAATCATTTGTTCGTACACCACGCCCTGGAGCAGGCCGAAAAGAATGGCCGCGCCCCGGTGGCCCGGCTGAGAGACGAGTAGGCCGGCCTGCGGAGCGGGCCCTCGGAGCGGGTGCGTGGAGCGGATGTGACAGATCCATGACAACGACGAGCACACTGAAAGTTTACCCACAACGAGAGCCGCTGCGCGGCGTCATTCAGGTACCCGGCGACAAGTCGATCAGCCACCGCGCCGTCATGCTCGGCGCGCTGGCGCAGGGCGCGAGCACCGTGCGTCGCTGGCTGCCCGCTGGCGACACACAGGCCACGCTGCACGCCGTGCGTGCCCTCGGCGTGCAGATCGCCGTGACCCGGCAGTCGGCGCAGGCCTGGGACCTGTACATTGAGGGACGCGGCCTGCACGGCCTGCAGCCGCCCGCCGCCCCGCTGGACTGCCGCAACGCCGGCACCTGCATGCGGCTGCTGGCCGGGATTATGGCCGGGCAGGCCTTTGCCAGCACGCTCGACGGCACTGAGCAGTTGCGCCGCCGCCCCATGGGCCGCATCGTGGACCCCCTGCGCCAGATGGGCGCGCAGATAGAGAGCGAGGCGGGGCGCGCGCCGTTGCGCATCCGGCCCGCCGCGCTACAGGGTATCACCTATGAAATGCCCGTCGCCAGCGCCCAGGTAAAGAGCGCCGTGCTGCTCGCCGGCCTCTACGCCGAGGGTCAGACGCGCGTTTACCAGCCGGGACCGGCCCGCGACCACACGGAGCGCATGTTGCAGGCTATGGGCGCGCCGCTGCAAGTGGACGGCGACTGCGTGACCCTGGACGCTGCCGTGGCCAACTGGACGCCGTCGCCGCTGCAGATTGTTGTGCCCGGCGACATCTCCTCCGCTGCGTTTCCTCTGGTCGCCGCTGCAACGATTCCCCACTCCCAGATCACTATCGAAAACGTGGGTCTCAACGAAACGCGCACGGGCCTGCTGGCGTTGCTGTCGGCCATGGGCGCCGGCTATCAGGTGGCGGACGCCCGCGAGACGAGCGGCGAGCCGCTCGGCGATTTGCAGGTGTCGTTCAATGAGCTGCACGCCATCGAGGCCGGCGGCGAATTGGTGGTGCGTGCCATCGACGAGTTCCCCATCTGGGCCGTGGCTGCCACCCAGGCCGCGGGGCGCAGCGTGTTGCGCGACGCGGCGGAACTACGCGTGAAGGAAGTGGATCGCATCGCCCGCGTGGCCGGTG
Source organism: Candidatus Sulfomarinibacteraceae bacterium (assembly GCA_035464315.1). Classification (GTDB taxonomy): domain Bacteria; phylum Chloroflexota; class Anaerolineae; order Promineifilales; family Promineifilaceae; genus JAAYYY01. The sequence goes on along the minus strand of DATHSI010000118.1, from coordinate 3,600 downwards.
AGTTGCGCCGTCTGGGTGTGGACGTCGATGAACGCGACGATGGCTTTAGCATCGAGGGGCCGCTGCGCCTGCGCGGCGGCGTGGTGCAGAGCCACGGCGATCATCGCCTGGCTATGTGTCTGGCTGTGGCCGCCTTGCTGGCCGACGAGCCCACGCTGATTCGCGACGCGGCGTGCGTGGCCGACAGTTTCCCGGGCTTTGTGCAGACGATGACGCAATTGGGCGCGAAAATGGAGTGGGTTGAGGAGTAGCGGTCAGGGTGTGACCGTGTCATAATTAACCAACAACGCCGGACGGTAACGCCGGACGAGTTCAGCAAGGGGGTACGATGGGTTTCCTGCGAAAGTTATTCAAGAGTAGTGACGATGAGACGGTCGTTGTCGTTTCTGGCCTGCCGCGCTCGGGCACGTCGATGATGATGAAGATGTTGGAGGCCGGCGGCATTCCGCCGCTGACCGACGAGATTCGCGAAGCGGACAAGGATAACCCCAAGGGTTATTACGAGTTCGAGCGCGTGAAGCAGCTGGACAAGGGTGATACGGAATGGCTGCCCCGGGCCAAAGACAAGGCGGTGAAGGTTATCTCGGCCTTGCTGCAACACCTGCCGGGGGACTATCGCTACCGGGTGATCTTCATGCAGCGCCACATGCCCGAGATTCTGGCCTCGCAGCGCAAGATGCTGGCGCACCGCGGTGAAGAGGCGGACAAGATGGACGACGAGCGCATGGCCGAGCTCTTCGAGAAGCACCTGGAAAAAGTAAGCGGCTGGCTGGCGCAGCAGCCGAATTTCGACGTGCTATACGTGCACTACAGCGACGCCCTGCGCGACCCGCAGACGGCGGCGGAGAGCGTCAACGATTTCTTGCAGCAGGACCTGGACGTGGAGCGCATGGTGGGCGTGGTGGACCCCAACCTGTACCGCAACCGGCGCCGGGAGCTGGAGGCCGGCTAAGAGCGGGCGCCACAGGAGAGATGCTTCACCTCCGTTCAGCATGACACCGCGCGGATGCGAGAGGGTGCCCCAACGTGTGTCATCCGAGCGAAGTCGAAGGATCTCCCCCAGCGCGGGCCATTTACAGGCGGCTGATTTCGTACGCCAGATAGTAGCGACGCCCGTTTCTCTGAAAGCCCAATTCCTTGTAAAGCCCAATGGCGGCTGTATTCTCGCGCCACACGGCGAGGTGCGCGTGCGAGACGCCCCGGCGCGCCAGGCGGTGCAGGGCCGCCAGAAGCAGAGCGCGTCCGTAGCCGCGCCCCCGCGCGCCGGGCAACACGCCAACCGGCTCAATCTGCGCCCCGGCGGCTCCCTGGCGGTGGGCCCAGACGAAGCCCACCGGTTTGCCGTCGCACACCCAGAAGAGTACATCCTGCGCCTGCCCCAGATCGGCGGCAACCTCCTCCTCCGAATAGGGCTGGTACCAGGGCGCGCCGGCAAATGACTCGTCAGAGAGACGCCGGAAAGTGCTGATTGCCTGCCGGCGGGGCAACGTTTGCGCCTGGCAATCGGGAACGTCCGGGACCGGCGGCAGGGCGTCCAGCGCGCGCAGGGTCATGCGCCACTCTTCGTGGTGCAGAGTGAAGTCGCGGGCCTGCAGGAAAAGGGCCGTGGGGCGATCCAGCCGCTGCACAGCACAGGAGATCTCGCGTGCGCCCTGTTCGCCAAGCGCAGAAAGAAGCGCGTTTAGAAGCCGGCTCCCGATCCCCTGGCGGCGTGCCGCTGCCGACACACACCCCTGCAGGTCGAAGTGGTCCGGCAGCCCGGGAAGGGGCGCGGCGCAGGCGTAAGCCAGTAGCTGGCCTTGGCGCTCGGCGACCCACGCCTGGCCCCCGGCTTCGATCACCTCCTGCAGCGGCGGGGCATCCGGCGCGAGGCGCTGCACAGCAGGCGCATCCGCCGCCCGGTAGCGCCGTATGAGCAGGTCGGCCACCGTCGCCTACCGCCGCTTGGGGCGACGCGGGGCGTCGCTCTCAGCCGGCTGTTTGCCGTCGCCGACCCAGATGGTCACATCGGAACAGTCCCAGCGCGCGCCGCAGTTGGGGCAGAGCACTTTGCAGTGCCGCCGCACCATCTGGAACCCGCACCGGTCGCACTGCCATACACGCCTGTCACCCATCACGCCTCCAATGCGCCTGGAATTGTTTCACTATCACCGGCTGCTATTTTTGCCCATTCCGGGAGCGGCTGCAACGCGATAGACCGCTGTCGCGCCTCGTACGCTACGCTGTGCGCCGGAGCCAGCGCTCGTCCGCCAGCACCACCGAGGTCTGCACCTGCCGGTCGGGGATCGACCAGTAGGCGCGCAGCAACTGCTCCTTTTGCGCCGGCGACACCAGCCGGAAACCGTGCTTCTCGTAAAAACGTACAGCCCACGTGGCGTCGGCCCACGTGCCGATGAGCAGCGGGCGCCCGGTTTGACCCTGCAGCGTGGTCAGCAACCGGCCCCCGATGCCCTGCTTCTGGCTGTCGCTGCGCACATAGGCGTGCCGGATCAGCGTCACGTCCTGCACCGGCTGGATGCCCATCACGCCCAGCAACTCACCCGCCTCTTCGTAGCCCCAGAACTGCACGCCATCCTCAATCTCGCGCCGCAGCTCCTCCCGCGGCATGTAAGGCTCCTGCCAGCGGTCGGCGGGGATGACGCCTTTGTAGGCTCGGGCGGCGTCGTTGATGATGTCGTAGATGGTTTCGAAATCGTCGTCGTGGCATTGGCGGATCATGTTCATCTCCTCAGCGTGTGGAAGCTGCCGCCGAAAAATCAGCTCCCCAAAATCGTGATCATTCGTAATGAGAATGCGCTCCTCATTGTTCGCTATGGCAAGAACGTCTTCGTCACGGAGCGCATGCGAATAGTCACGGGCGATAGCTGTGACATCATGGCCAAGGCGGGAAAGTACTTCGGCCAGAGGAAAGTCAGCACTTTCGTCGAGAAGAAACTTCATCAGCTTCAGGCAGCAGTGGGGAAGATTGTTTCGCCTTCAACCAGGGCCTGCGCATACTCAAGGCAGGCCTTCACATCCTCAACCGTTAACCGCGGATACGCCTCCAGCAGATCCTCAACATTCGGATTCTGCGCCAGCCGCTTTAACACCAGCTCCACCGGGATGCGCGTTCCCCGGACTACTGGTTATCCTACCATGATTTGTGGATCGATGATGATGCGATCGCGATAATGTGGATATTCATTGGCCATGGGCATTTACTCCAGGCTGATTTTTTATCTAATAACCCAAGTTGCCACCTAACAGGTAGGCGGCAGATTTGAAAAAATCCATGAGGTGCCTTTACAGTTATGGGGCCTAAACCAAACAGTAAAGGACAGCCTCATGGACGACGAAATCTTAACAATCTATTGCCTGTGTGACGAATTGTTGCAAGCTGTTGGTCATCGAGACGATCCTCAGTGTCAGATGAGCAGCGCGGAGGTCATGACCGTCGCCATCGTCGCTGCCCGTTGCTTCGGCGGTAACTTCGCTCTTGCCAGCCGCTGGCTCCATCGTCCTGAGTGGATGCCGGTGGTGTTGAGCAAAAGCCGTTTCAGCCGGCGGTTGTATCGCGTCCGTGACTATTTCCTGTTGCTGTTCTACATCCAGGCCGCTGTC
>DATHSI010000117.1:0-37538 GCA_035464315.1 Candidatus Sulfomarinibacteraceae bacterium | reverse complement strand
TTCCGTCCTTATCGAATGCCATATAACCGTGCATCATGCCGCTGAAGCCAATGGCGCCAATGGTCTGGAGCGGGGTATTGTACTTCTCCAAAACGTCGTTGCTGAGTCTCTGATAGCTCTCTTGTAGGCCCATCCAAATATCTTCCAGACTGTATGTCCAGATGCCGTTTTCGTACCGGTTTTCCCACTCAAAGCTTCCCGATGCGATCGGCGTATGATCCTCGTCGATAAGGACTGCCTTGATGCGAGTCGAGCCGAACTCGATGCCAAGAATTGGTTCTTCTTCGGAGAAGAACCCGCTCTCAATTTCTTTTTGGGTAGCGTTTGGATTCATGTTCATCTCCCATGGCATAGTTATCAAACATTCCGCAGCGAGCTGGCGCGCACGACCAGTTTTGGTTGCAGCACAATGCGCTTGCTCTGGAACGGCTTGTTATTGGCAGAAGCGCGGTCGGTGCTCTCGGCCTCGTTCTGGCGAGCATCGATCATTTCGATGAGCAGGCGCACGGCGCTGGAACCGAGGCGGTGCTGATCCTGGTTGATGGTGGTTAGCGCCGGCCAGAAGTAGGCCGATTCGGGGATGTCGTCGAAGCCCACGACGCCGAGATCCTGGGGGATGCAGATGCCGCGCTCGGCGGCCACCTGCAGCACGCCCAGGGCCATCTGATCGTTGCCCACGAAGACGGCGTCCATCTCGGGATACTGGTCGAAAAGGGCTTCGGCGGCAGCGCGCCCGCTGGCCGACGACCAGTTGCCGGGTGCCCACGTGGCGCTCTCCCCGTTGGAGACGTCCACATGCAGGCCGGCCTCGGCCAGCACCTCGGCCCAGGCGGCCCGGCGCTCCTGCGACTCCCACCAATCCATGGGCCCGCTGATGTGGCCGATATGGCGGTAGCCCTGCTCGATCAGGTGGCGCGTTGCTATCTGCGCGCCGGCGTAGTTGTCGATGTTGACCACGAGCGTGTCCGGTTGTTGCCGCGTGCTGGTGACGACGACGGGCATCCCCAGCCGCCCGGCTTGCTCTTGCAGCCAGGCGTGATTGTCGCCAACCTCAGGCACGGCCCAGATGAGCCCTTCCACGCGTCGTTCTACCAGCCGGTCGAGAATAGGCTCGACTGCCGTGGAGCCGAAGCTGGGCAGTTGTTTGAGCAGCAGCCCGTATCCCTCCCGCTCGGCGGCATCGGTGATGCCGTGGAGCACGCGGGAGGGCCCGATATATTTTAGCCCGGCTGTGACCACGCCAAGGGTGTAGTTGCGCCGGCGAATCATGCTGCGTGCAAGGGCACTGGGCCGGTACCCGAGGCGTTCTATTGCTTCGCGCACCTGCTGTCTGGTGGAACTGGCGACGTCGGGCCGGTCGTTGATGACGCGCGAGACCGTCTGTGTAGACACGCCCGCCGCCGCCGCCACATCTTTAATCGTGACCCGCTTATTGTATGGACCGGCCATAATATTGGTTCGCTCCCCCTATTGCATACGCCGCTGCAACACGCCGTGCAGGGACACGCTCACCACCAGGATCAGGCCATAGATAAGTTGCGTCCAGAAGCCGGTGAGGCCGATGGCTACGATGGCTGCGCCGATGGCGCCGATGATAAAACTGCCCAGTATTGTGCCCAGGATGGAACCCACGCCGCCGAAGACGGAGGTACCGCCCAGAAAGACGGCGCCCAGGGTCTGTAGCAGGTAGCCTTCGCCCAGGCTGGGCCAGAAGTAGGACGTGTGAAAACTGGCCAGCACGCCGCCAAACGCTGCCGCCAGACCCACAAAGGCGAAGACCAGCAGCCGCGTGCGTGTGGAGTTCACGCCCATGAGGCGCGCGCTATTTACGTTGTCGCCGATGAGGTAGATATGGGCGCCAAAGCGGTGGCGGTTGAGCAGGAGCCAGGAAAAGATGGTTATTGCCAACAGCCACCACATCTGGTTAGGAATGCGCCCGACCCACTGGCCGACCAGCGCCTGGTAGACGAACGACTCGCGGGCGGTAGCCAGCGCCGCGCCCTGACCGCTGAGGATGACCAGAGCGGCGCCGCGCCAGAAGAACTGGGTGCCGATGGTGGCTACGAGCGAGGGAATGCCCAGGCCCACGACGATGACGCCGTTAAGCAGTCCGATGAGGGTGCCGGCGACCAGCGCAGCCAGGACGCCCAGTGCAACGTTTCCCGTGGCCTGGAACACCAGGACAAAGGAAACCATGCCCATGGCCATGATCGAGGGAAAGGACAGGTCGATTTCGCCGGCGATGATGGCCAACGTCAGGGGCATGGCAATGATGGCGAAGAAGGGCACGGTGGACATAAAGGCGCGATAGATGCGCGATGAGAGAAAGGTCTCGGGGGCCATGGCGATGAAGAATAACCACACGGCGATGAATACGGCCAAAATGCCCAGTTGGGTGGCGTTGCCGCGCAAAAAGCGGCGCAGTCGCAGGCGCCCCGATTCTTTGATTTCTACTTCAGTTTCTGCGGTTTCGGCTGGTTCGCTGGCGGCGGCTCCTTCTACCTGTGTGCTCATTGCTTATTCCTCCACGATCGATTCAAAAGTGCCCGTTTCGGCAATCTGGATCATGTTTTCCATCAATTGCTCCAGGCTGATGTCCGCCGTCATGAATTCGCCCGCCACCTCTCCGCGGTCCAGCACCACGATGCGATCGGCCACGTTGTAGACGTGCACGATGTTGTGGTCGATGAAGATGGCGCTCTTGCCGGCGCGTTTGATGTCGCGCACAAAGTTTAGCAGTTTGTTGGTCTCTTTGAGGCTTAGTCCCATCGTGGGCTCGTCGAGCACGATGATGTCCGCTTCGAAGTAGAGCGCGCGCACGATGGCCACGCCCTGTTTCTCGCCGCCGGAAAAGGTGGCAATGCGCGCGTCAGGATCCACGGCGGTGGAAGTGAAGCCCATAGACTGCACCATCAGGCGCGTCGTTTCTCTCTTCATTTCCTTCACGCGCAGAAAACCGAAGCGGTTGGAGAGCTCCCGGCCCAGGAAGATGTTGCGCCACAGCGTTTGTAGTTCGGCCAGGGCCCGTTCCTGGTAGACGGTTTCCACGCCCAGCTTGCGGGCTTGAGGCACCGTGAGGTTTTCCACGCGCTCGCCGTCGAAGTAGATCTCGCCGCTGGTCGGTTGGTGGTAGCCGGTGATGATCTTAATCAGGGTCGATTTGCCGGCGCCATTGTCACCCAGCAGGCCCACCACTTCATTGCGGCCCAGGTGGAAGTCTACGTCAAGTAGTGATTGGACTTCGCCGAAGCGCTTGGAGATGTTGCGCAGCTCCAGCCGGTATTGCTCGTCCATAAGTACTCCTTTGCCAATACCTTCCGGGAGGCCCCTGGCCGAAGGCATTCGGCCGGCCTCCCGGAGGTTGATTTCTAGCCGTTAGCGAATCTGTTGTTGCACCAGATCGGCCAGCATGTCGATGTTGTCGGCGTGGGCGAAGCCGGCGCCAGTGTTGATGTGCAGACCGGTGAAGAGATAGTTGTTGGTCAGGCAGATCTGCAGAATCGGCAGGTAGCCCTGCAGCCACTGCTGCTGGTCGATGACCAGGTCGGTCCAGCCGCCGCGAATGGCGTCTACGGTGGCGGGAGAGAGGTCGAAGCCGGCGGCGTAGATGTCGTCAGGTCCCAGGTCGGCGGAGGTCAGATAACTCTCCAGGGTGGCGGTCAGCGCGCCGTGGTCGGTGACCACCAGACGCACGTCGGGATTGGCGGAGACGTAGCCGACGAAGGTGGGGATGCCTGCCGCGGCCTCGGCATTGGTGGCGTCGTCAATTTCCAGATAGTCGACTTCCATTCCAGCCTCTTCCAGCGCATCGATGACGCCCTGGGTGCGCTGTCCGCGCCCGGCTTGCGCCAGCAGACCCCAGACCATGGCCCGTTCCCCTTCCTGAAGGTCGAAACGGCTCACCGCTTCGGCGCCCAGGGAGTAACCGGCGTCATAGAGCTCGGCGCCCACGTAGCCGAAGCCTTCCGAGGCATAGCGCGCTTCCAGCTCGGGCAGGGTCGTGTTCTGGCTGGTGACAATGATACCCTGTTCGACCGCTTCTTCGACCAGCGGGCCGTAGGCGTCGTCACCAGGATGGCCCATGATGGCGATGCCGTCGGGGTTGGTGGCGATGGCTTCGCCTAGCTGGGTAACCATCTGTTCGGGATTCCAGTCAGACCAGATGTATTCTACGTTGGCGCCCAGGTCGGCTTCGGCCTGTAGCGCGCCGTTATAGACCACGGTGGCGAAGGGGCCGCCGGGAGGGCCGCCCGGGAAGAAGACGATGTCAGTGCCGGCGCACCATTGGCCGCCCTCCTGAGCGGCGGGTTCCTCAGCCGCCGCGCTTTCTTCCGCTACTTCTTCCTCTTGCGCGGTCTCAACTTCGGCGCTCGTATCGTTGTTCGTTGTGTCTGGCACTTCCTCCGGCGTCGTCTGGCAAGCAGCAAGCAGCGCCAGAGCGGAGATTAAAATTAACAGCAGGGTAAATTTCTTAACCATTTTCTTCCTCCAGGAATCTGAATAAGCTGAACAACCATGAGCAACTTCCGGGGACAGGCTCAGGAACTACATACCATATATTCTCTCCATAGGCGGCAGCATGCTGCCGCCCATTCAGCGGGCGATGGTTGGCCCATTTTGCGCTCTGTAGAATGCCTCGTTCCAGCGCAGCTCTTTGCGGAACGCGGGCACGGTGGTGCCGTCGTCGATGAGCAGGAACTCGATGCCCGCGATCTCGGCGAAATCCTGCAAATGCTCAACGGTCAGCGCCTGGCTGAAGCCGGTGTGGTGGGCGCCGCCGGCGAGAATCCAGGCCTCTGCAGCCTGGGGCAGGTCGGGGCGCGGGATCCAGACGGCGCGGGCCACGGGCAGGCGGGGCAGGGGCTGCGGCGGATCGACGACGTCCACGACGTTGACCACCATGCGGAAGCGGCTGCCCATATCTACTATCGAGGCGTTGACCGCGGGACCGCTGCCCGTGTCGAACACCAGGCGTACGGGGTCGTCCTTGCCGCCGATGGACAAGGGGTGAATTTCCAGCGAGGGGGTATTCGCGGCGATTGACTCGCATACTTCCAGCATGTGTGCGCCGAGCACCATCATGCCCGCTTCTCCGAAGTGGTAGGTGTAATCTTCCATGAAGGAAGTTCCGCCCTCCAGACCGGCTGCCATGACCTTCATGGCGCGCACCAACGCCGCCGTTTTCCAATCGCCTTCTGCGCCGAATCCGTAGCCATCGGCCATTAGGCGCTGCACGGCGAGGCCGGGCAACTGTTGCAGGCCGTGCAGGTCCTCAAAGGTGTCGGTGAAGGCTCTGAACCCACCCGTGTTCAGGAACTGGCGCAGCGCGGCCTCGATACGCGCTTCTTCGCGTAGTGATTGGCGGCGGTCGCCGCCCTCTCGCAGGGAGTCGACCAAGTCATACTGTGCTTCATACTCCTGCAGTAGCCGTTCAACATCATCGTCAGGCACGGCTTCGATGGCCTGAACCAGATCGCCGACGCCGTAGCCGTTGACGGCGTAGCCAAAGTGACGCTGCGCTTCTACTTTGTCTCCTTCGGTCACCGCCACCTGGCGCATGTTGTCGCCAAAGCGGGCGATGCGCAGGCCCTGGGCATCGTGCCAGGCGCAGGCGGCGCGGGTCCAGGCGCCGATGCGCGCCTGCACGTCGTCTGCGGACCAGTGACCGACGACGACTTTGCGCCGCAGGCCCATGCGCGTGGCGATGTAGCCAAACTCGCGGTCGCCGTGGGCCGACTGGTTGAGGTTCATGAAATCCATGTCGATGGTGTCCCAGGGCAGGTCGCGGTTGAACTGGGTGTGCAGGTGCAGGAATGGCTTGCGCAGGGTGTCCAGGCCCGCAATCCACATTTTGGCCGGCGAGAAGGTGTGCATCCAGGCGATCAGCCCCACACACTGGGGATCGACGTTGGCCTCCTGGCACAGTTGCTGGATAGCCTCGGGCGTGGTGACCACCGGCTTGAACTCGAGAGCAACGGGGATATGGTCTGATTGGGAGAGGTTGCGCACGAGGTGGCGCGCGTTCTGGGCAACCTGTTCCAGCGCCTCTTCACCGTAGAGGTGCTGGCTGCCGGTGACAAACCACACGGAGAACTGGCTGAGGTCGATCATGGCTTAGGTTTATCCTTTGGGGAATCCGGGCGAGTGGGCGGGAGACTGGCCTTACCCCACCTCGTCACCACGGCCCTCCTGTCCCCCTGAATCTTGTTCTTGCTGTTATCGATACCGTTAACGATACCGTTAACGATAACATTCAGTGTGCATATCATAATATAGAATGGGCTGGCGTGTCAAGTAAATGGGGATCTGGGGGAGTACGAAAATGTTGTGATCGGGCCGGTCTCCTGACCGCGCCCGCGAAGTGGCTCGGTGGGGACACCGGCCACAGCAATTCACAAATCTTTAGTGCTCCCGGGATCTGGAAGTGCGCCATGGGCCAGACCGCTGAGCACGAGCAGCAGGCCGCAAATCTACAGCAACAGAGGCAAGCGGCGCATCATCTTTCCTGCACCGGAAACTGGAACGTCCACAGGTAGTCGAGCAATGCCTGAATCTCCTCGTCCGCCAGCACGCTGCCCCAGGCTGGCATGCCTGTGCCCATGCCCCCGCGCAGGATCTTTCCCTGTAACAGCGCGTTGCTCGCAGCCAGCAGGGCCGGGTCCGTCAAATCAGTTGGCGGTTCCACCTCGTGGCCGCGCATGCCGCCCGTCGCCGCTTCCCCAGGCTGCGCAAAGACGCCATCGCCTGCTCCGCTTTCGCCGTGGCAGGCAGCACAATTCTGGTTGTAGAGCGCCTCGCCCAACGCCAGCCTTTCAGGAGTGGTGTTTACCCGCCAGATATCAGCCACGGCATCCCACAGCGCGCTGTCGTCCAGGTGGGAAAGTTCCGGCAGGTCGCGCAGGGCCAGCCAGACCTGGGTCGGGCCTTGCGTCATGTACGTTTCTCGTGTTCGCAGCTCCTGGGGATAAGCCGCATCCAACGCGGCGCCACGCGCGGCGGAGGGGCTGACCAGCGGCGCGACTGAAACCGGGCGCGGCGCGTCGATGTCCAGCCCCAACTGCACGTATAAGGGCGGTTCACCTGCTGCGGCCGGCGGCAAGTTCTCGTCGCCGCTGATGGCAATCGTCCCGCGCATGCGCCAGTGATTCGGCCCGCACCAACGCGTGCAATAAAAGGTGTAGGCGCCCGGCTCGTCGAAGGTGAGCGTCAGTTCTGTCACCTTCCCCGGCTCCACGTCCACCGGCGCCAGGTCCAACTTGCCGATGGCGAAGCTGTGTACCACGTCGTCGGACGTGAGGCGCAGGTGCAGCGGTTGCTCCACGCGAGCCGACAGATAGCCTGGCTGCCAGCCGCCGTTCTCAGGCATCGAGGCGCGTAGCGTCACAACGCCATCCCCGGACACCACGCGCCGCCGGCCGGCGACAACGGCCAGGAGCAACGCGGCCAGCAGGACGAGCAGCAACAGGCGCGCGGCACACTCTTGCACCGAGGCCGGGCGGGCCAGGGACGTCAACCGACTAGCAACCATAGCAATCCCACTGTCATCAGAAAATTGAAGAGAGCGACCGGAAGCGCCTGCCGCACCGGCGCACCGCTGTTCTCGGCCCAGCCGCCGGAGGCAGCCATGCGCCGCGCCAGGCGCACGCTCCACCACAGTCCGCCGACCAGCGCCAGCGTCTGCAGCGCGGGCGTGATGCCCGTAAAGAGCGGCGTCCAGGCCAGGCCGGCTGTGCCTACCACGTTCCAGCCCCAGCCGAAGGGATCTGACAGGACAGGCGCGATGTAAGATAAGTTGGCAAAGACGAAGCCCAGGCTGAAGGCCACCCACGCCGCCAGCCCGAGGGGCACCAGGCTGTAGGCGAAAGCGGTGAAGGCCTGCTTTGGCGACTGCTCTCGCCGGCGCTGTTGGCCCTGCGCCAGCCGCCCACCGGCGCGCACGACGAGCCAGAAGAGACCGGGCAGCAGCACGAGCGTGGCCAGCAGAAACGCAAGCGCATAGCCTAGCCAGGCCAGGCTGCCCACCTGGTAGGCGACGTCCTTGAGCGCGCCCCACGGCCCGAGCATCACGGCGCTGTACACGGCGGCGCTGCCCAACATGATGAACGCCTTGTAGGCCTCGTCCAGTCGCCGCCCGCGCGTTACCGTCAGGTCCGCGCCGGCGGGCCGGATCTGGAAAGCGATATTGTCCCGGGGGCAGGTGCGCAGGCACTCCAGGCACAGGCCACAGTGGGTGTTCTTGTACAGGCCGCCCGGAAAGACGCCCCAGGGACAGCCGTAGCCGCGGTGTTTCCCGCTGGCGTTGCCCGTGTAGCACGTTTTCTGGCGGTGATCGGCGCACACCGCCGTATCCTTGACGCGCACTTCCAGCGGCGCGGCCTGGGCGTAAAGGCCGATGAAGCCGCCCACGGGGCAGAGGTAGCGGCAAAAAGCGCGCCGCTCGTAGACCAGGGCCGTGGCCGTGGCCAGCAACAAAAAGGCGCCCAGCACCAGCGCTGTGACGCGGGGGTCCGTGAGCACCACGGCGCTGAAGAGGGCCAGGAGGAGAAAGCCGGCGTTTTGCAGCCAGATGTTGTTCAGCCGTCTGGGCCAGCGGCGTCTCCGGAGCCAGGACCCGAGACTCAGCCCGCGCGTTTTCTCGCCGGGGGCCATGATTGCCCCCTGCTGCAGCCACTCTCCGGGCATGGGAATGGGACAGACGCTGCACCAGGCGCGGCCGGCCAGGGGCACAGCAACCAGGATGAGCACCGCCCACCAGGCAATCCACACGAAGATGATGGCAAAGTTGCGGTTGCCGACCGGCGTCCCCGCCAGCCCGGCGGCGATGGCCAGCAAGAAACCGGCGAACGCCAGGGCGCGGGCGATGAATTGCGGCCAGCGGCTTACGAGCAGGCGGCGCAGAAGGGAAACACGCAGTAAATCGTAGCGAGCTGAGAGCGGAGATTGGTTGACTGGAGATTGGTTGACTGGAGATTGGAGAGTAGCGTACCGTTCCCCCATCTCCGATCTCCGATCTCTGATCGTTTCAGCCACGCCTTCCTCCGGCAACGCCCAACCCCGCGACCACCGCCAGCAGCGCCAATCCTGCTCCGGCCCAGAGGAGGTTGTTTTGGCCGACGCGTAGCTTGCCGATCATGAACGGGTGCATGGCGCCACAGGAAACGGAGCAGCGGAAGCGAAAGGTACCGGCGCGGTCGGCGACGAAGGTAAGGCGCGCAGTCTGGCCTGGATCGGCCTCTATCTGTAGCCCGTAGCCATCCAGGTATAGCCCGTGCACCACGTCGGTGGCTACCAGCTCAATCGTCACCGTCTCGCCACGGTTGACGCTGACGGTCCCCGGTACAAAACGATACTGGCTGGCCTCAAGACGTACCGTTCGCTCGCCCGCCGCTGTGCCCCGGGCCGGCGCTGTAGCCAAGAACAGGAACGCGACAACCATGGCTCCCAGCAGCAGCCACTGCCATCGCTTCCACCATCTACTGCCTGTCGTCCATCGTGCACCGTCCATCGTCCCTTGCCTAGCTTTGCTGGGCCGTCCGCGGTCCGCCGTCTATTCTCTAGCTGCCTTCGGCGGCCGTCGTGGGCGGTCCAAAGCGACTGTACGTGGCCTCCACGTAGGCATAAATGTCGTCCAGGCTCTGGCCCTCGCCCAACATACGCATGGCGTCCTGCGTGATATCCACACAAATCTGGCAGCCCAGAGCGTGGGTGTCGTACGTGAGCCCGCCGTTCTCGTCCTTGCCGGATACGTAGCAGCTATAGTTGGAGATGTGTCCCATCGCACCGCAGCCACAATAACAGGGGAGGGCGTCGAGCACGTCCTGGTTGTGCGCCGCGAACTGGTAGGCCTGGCGTACAGAGCTGGGCGCCTGCTGTACCTCCGGCGGCATCTGCGTCAAGGGGGCCATGGTGTAGCCATGCTGGCCATTGTCTGCGCTTTGATTGCTACAGCCCGCCGCCAATGGCGCCAGCAGCAGCAGAATGAGTAGCGTAGTTATCAGTCGTTTCATTGTCACTCGCTCTCGGCGCGAAGCGGCGGGGTGATGTTAACGGCCAGCTCCACGATCACTTCCGGCTGTCCCGGATCGTTGGAGTTAATGAACACCTGCCGCACCATGGGCCCGGTCAGCTCCGGCCCGTGGGCGCCGGCGTCGTACTCGATGTGCAGAACGCCACTTTCTCCTGGCCCTAGTTGCATAGGCTCAAGCGCCGCCGATGTACAGCCGCAGGATGTAGAAACGTCCTCGACAACCAGAAAGGCGTCTCCCGTATTGCGCACAGGCACGTCGCGCGTGGCGATGTCGCCGTTGGGCACGTCGCCCAGGTCCAATTCAAGCGTTTCTAACTCAATGGCCGGCTGCCCGCTGCTGCAGGAGGCCACAACGCCGGCGAGCACCAATATGGCCAGGAGGAGAAACAGGCGTTTCATCGTGGATAGGTCTATCTTTTCAGACATAGGCTATTTCAAATTGACCGCGGCCTGCACCCAGATTTCGGCCTGCGACTGGTTGGGGTCGTTGTTCTCGATGATGATGCCTCGGCGCACGGTCTGCCCCGCCGTGTCGTGGAAGCCGGCGTCGAAGATGACGCGCACGGTGGCCACCTTGCCCGGAGGAATGACACTGGCCGAAAACTCGGCGACGGTGCAGCCGCACGTGGTGTAAGCGCGGCTGATGGTCAGCGGCGCCTGCCCGTCGTTGTGCACAATGACGGTGTGCTCCACCACGTCCTGCGGCCCGATGCGGCCGAAGTCATAGCGCGTTTCGGACAGGGCGATGCGCGGTTGAGGCTCACCGGCGGGCAGGAAGGGAATGGGTGGCCCGGCGCCCATTTCGTGTTCGGCGACGAAGGGCGCCTCGCGGGCCACGTCCTCCTCTGTGTAATTCGTTGCCGCTTCTGCACCCGGTTTCTGTTGAATGTAAAAATAAATACCGGCTCCCAGGAGCAGCACACCGGCCACGCCGATAACCAGCGAGATCATGTTCTTGCGCTGCTGCTGTTGCCGCCGGCGTTCAACTTGTTGTTTGCGAAAAGTGACACTATTCATCGAAGGCCTCGTCTACGCTTCGTTTCGTTTTCTGTGCATTTGTTGCCTAGCGTACTCGAGAAAAAGAGGTGAGAGGAGCGCTAAATGGCCCATCACATAAAAAAGGTGATCTTTGTCACAAACAGTACCCGCCAGATGGCCTATACGGTCCCCGCGCTAACTGGCGTATCCAATGACGTGGAAGCCGCCCTGTGGCGTCCGTTGTGGCGGGAGGGCTTGTGCTTCCTGAAGCGACCTTCCAGACTTCCAGACTGGTACTATTGACTCACTATATTTGGAAATATAGAATGAATGGTGCGTTAGTCAATCGTTAATTCACCGGCAGCAACGCTGTGCACACAGTAGCGATGAACAACACGTAGGCACCTGCTAGCCAGGGGGTTATTGTGGAGCAAGGGGGGATCTAATCCACATACATGCTCGAGCGCGATGATCCGCGAGTAACATCCGGAATTATCGCGTTTTTTATTTTGCAAAGAGGGGGTGGTTCTATCGACATGAGCTTTGTGCCTTCGCATGTCAGTTAGCTGATTAGCTCTTTCGTGGAATTGAGAGGAGGTCAAATCATGAAACGCTTGAGCATACTTGTCATTGCAGTCACCATCATTGCCCTGGCTCTCGTCTTGATCGCTCCAGCGGCAATTGCTGCAAGGAGCGCAGGCACGGTTACATCGGAGTTTTACGGGACAACGGCTGATGGAGAGGATGTTTACGAGTACACGTTGACCAATAGCAAGGGGATGGAGGTGAAGATCATCAACTATGGCGGGATCATCACCTCGGTCAAGGTACGCGATCGTAGCCAGAAGCTGGACAACGTTACCCTTGGCTTCAATAACCTCAGCGACTACGAAACACTGAATGACCCCTACTTCGGGGCCATCATCGGACGTTATGGCAACCGCATCGGCGACGGCAGATTTGAGCTTAACGGCGTGACTTACTGTCTGGACGCGAACAACGGCCCGAACTCGCTGCACGGCGGCGGCCAGGGATTCGACAAGGTGGTCTGGGAGGTCACGGATGAGTTCAGCGGGCCGCAAGGGGTTGGCATCGAGCTCCACTATCTGAGCCCGGAGGGCGATGGGTGGACCGGCGATTTCCCCAACAGCGCCTGCGACCCAGAGGATGAGTTGGGCTATCCCGGCAACCTGGACACCTATGTGACCTACACATTGAACGACAAGAACCAGATCGTCATCGATTACCGCGCAACCACCGACGCGCCGACGGTCGTCAACCTGACCAACCATGCCTACTGGAATCTGGCGGGCGAGGGAACGGGCACCATCTACGATCACTTGCTGCTGCTCAACGCCAGCCATTTCACGCCGGTTGACGATACCCTGATCCCCACCGGCGATATCCCGCCCGTAGCAGGAACGCCGTTCGACTTCACCAAGCCGAAGCCCGTCAATGATGGCATCCGCTCGAACCACGAGCAGATCGTCTTCGGTAGGGGCTTCGACCATAACTGGGTGCTCGACCCGCCCAGGCCCAACCAATCGCTGCAGGTAGCTGCGACGCTGTACGAGCTGGAGACCGGCCGCTTGCTGCGGATCTGGACCGATCAGCCCGGTATTCAGTTCTACGCGGGTAACTTCCTGGATGGAACGCTGTACGGAACGAGCGACCGCGCTTACCGGCAGGGCGATGGCCTGGCCCTTGAGACCCAGCACTTCCCGGATTCACCCAACAAGCCGGACTTCCCGTCCACGGTTTTGAATCCTGGCGAAACGTACGAGACCACGACGATTTATGAATTTGGGATTGGGCGGGGGCAAGGACCCAAGTAATCGGAAAGAATCGAAGCTAAAGACAAGTGCGGGTGCATGGTGGTAATGCACCCGCACGATTCACTCTCGTGACTCGTCTTCAACGGAGACGGGGCCGTGGGGTACCGCGGGATCGAGTTGCAGCACCAGCCGCCCGCCGGCAAAGACGCGTATGTTGCCGTCTGTGGCGGAGACGACGACGGCGGTTGCTTCTGTGCGGGCGGTCATTGTTGCCGCGACCAGATGGCGCGCGCCCAATCCGGTTGGTATCTCGACCGTTTCCTCCGGCATGTTGCTGGCCAGGAAGACGGCTGCCGCGCGGATAAAACCGTCACCGCGCAGGACGAAGGCGCCGTCCAGCTTGGCCAGTTCTATCAGCGCGTCGTGCAGCCCCTCATTGGCAATCGTGCGCATGGCGCCTTCGTGCCCGGAGAAGGGATTGGGCACAAGCTGGCGCGAACCGGCGAGCACGGCATCCGAATCCCCCAGCATGAAGATGGCGCCGATGCGATCGCTACCGCGGCGCACGACGCGCCCGATCTTGCTGGCTACGGCGAGCGTGGCCTCCATGGCGTTGGGACGAATGCCGTCGGTAAGCCGCAGCAGATCGGTAACTGAGGGCCACCTGCGCGCCTCGCTGACTTCGGAGAGAACGAGAAGGACTCCCTCTTCAGGGTACACGGCCCGTCCCAGAACGCAAAGGGCGAACTGTCCCGGCGCGATGTGACCCAGGACGGTGGCTACGGCTAGGGCGTGCCGGATCTGGCCGAAGCGGTCCGCTGCCTGGAGCGGCAGGCGCACGGCCTCCAGCCCGTCGTCGACCAGCGCCGCGTGCGTGTCAGAGTTGGCGGTGGCAATGATCAGGGGGGCGGGCAGCAATTCCTGGGCCAGCAAGCGGCCCAGGCCCCCGCTCTCAGTGACGACGACAATGGCGTCCACCTCCGCGTCCTGCGCGATGCGCGCCGTTGTGGGTACCAGCTCCTCGTTGGAGCGCTCTCTCCCGTGTTTGGTTGGCTGCATTTGGATTTCCCCCGGTGGTTCTATACCACCGGTCCGATTTCGTCAGTAACGGCAGCGCTGATTATAAATCTTAGTTCGTGCGAAAGGTAGGTTTGTCTGAAGTAGCATACGGTTTCACAGTAGGCGCCTAATTCCCCTTAGTTGCGTCGCGCGACGCCGGGAAGTGGACGGCGACGCTTTCTATGGTCATGCCTTCGACGTTCTCGATGCGCAGAACGATGTCGCCCAATTCCACGGTGTCGCCGCGACGGGGCGGGAGGTCTACGTGGGACAGCATCAGTCCGGCGATGCTGCCGGCGAGATCGGCGTGCGTGTCGAGATTGACATAGGGCTGGACCTCGTGTAAGCGGGTGGTACCTTTCATCAGCAGATGGCCGGGAGCAAGAACGGTGACCGGTTCCTCAAGGTCGACGTCGAACTCGTCCCACACCTCGCCCACAACTTCCTCCAGCAGGTCTTCGAGGGTTACGATCCCTGCCGTGCCGCCGAATTCCCCCACGACGATGGCCATGTGCGTGCGTTTTGTCTCCAGCGTGGACAACAGCTCGTAGGCGGACGCTGATTCAGGCAGATAGACCGGTTCGTGCATCAGCTGGCGCAGGTCGAACGGCGTTCCGTCCATCTCGTGGATGACAAAGTCCTTCAGATGCAAGACGCCGACGATATGGTCAATGTCGCCTTCGTAGACGGGAAACCGGGCGTAGGGGGACGAGGTAAACTTTTTGGCCAGTGCCTCTTCACCGATGGTGACAGGGATGGCGTCAACCTTAACGCGCGGGGTCATCATCTGCCGCACGCGCAGCTCGCTCAGGTCAAAGATATTCTCGAAAAGGGTGGAATCCTGCGCGTCAATCAACCCGCCAACGACGCCCTCGGAGATAATCATCTCCAGCTCGTCCGGCGTGTGCAAGCGGCTCTTCTCCTCGGGCGGCGGCACGCCCAGCGCCTGGAGCACCCACAGGCCAATCTGGTTAAGCACGGTAATGGGAATGCCGAGGAGCTTCTGCATCAAGGCCATGGGCCGGGCCAGCGTCAGAACCGTGCGCTCGGCAAACTGCAGAGCCAGGGATTTGGGGACCATCTCGCCGACGACGACGTGGAGGTAGGTCACGACGCTGAGGCCGATGATGAAGCTGACGGTGTGGGCGGGATTGCCCTCCAGGCCAAACCAATCGTGCAGGGGCCCTTCAAGGAGGTGGGCGATGGCCGGCTCGCCGTACATGCCCAGGCCCAGGCTGGCAAGCGTGATGCCCAACTGGGCCGAGGCAATGTAGCGATCCACCTGGGCGCGATCGTCGAGCGTCTTGAGCAGGCGGCGGGCTACGCTATTGTCCTCTTTGGCCAACTGGGCGATGCGCGTGCGTCGCACGCCGATAATGGCAAACTCGGCGGCGACAAAGAGGCCGTTGAGCAGGACAAGAATGAGAATGATTGCAAAGGGGATGAGGAGCGCCATTTAGTTCCCTCCCTCCTGTCGCGAGGCCGACCGCGGCAGGCGCAACCGGATCATCTCGGCCACTTTTCTGCGCACAGCCTCCACTTCCATCTGCACGCCGTCTATCTCCACCACGTCGCCGGCTTCGGGGATGCGGTTGAGCAGGGTGATGACCAGCCCGCCTGCGGTATGAACCCGCTCTGTGGGAAGAGACAGTCCGAACCTGCTGTTGAGGTAGCTGATTGGCGTCTCGCCGCGCACGAGATAGACCCTTTCTCCGGCGGAGGTGATGAGCGGCTCTTCGGCCTCGTCAAACTCATCGCGCAGCTCGCCAAACAGCTCCTCCAGGAGGTCTTCCCAGGTGACCATGCCCATTGTGCCGCCAAACTCGTCGAAGACGATGGCCAGGTGGTTCCTGTTCTGTTGCAGCCTGTCCCACACCTCCTTCACCGGCGCGGTTTCCGGCACAAACGAAACTCTGCGTACGATGGGGCCAATCTCTCCCTGTCCGCCTGTGGCATGGTAGAGGCGAAACAAGTCTTTGACGTGGACAAAGCCGCGTATGTGGTCCAGATCCTGCTCGTATACCGGGATGCGCGTGTGGCCAGATTCGACGGCAATGCGCAGAGCGTCGCGAACCGGCCGGTCTAGCGAGATGACGTCCATGTTGGTGCGCGGCACGGCGATCTCGCCCACGTGGAGACCGGAGATGCGAAAGGCGTTGTTCAGCAGTTCCTGCCCGCGAGCGTCGAGGAGGCCGCCCTTGTAGCTCTGTTGTATGAGCAGCTTTATTTCCTCCGGCGAATGGACGTGCTGGTGCCTGCCGCCGTGGCCTACACCCAATAGCTTCAGCAAGACGGCACCGCTCCCATTGAGCACCACGATCAGCGGCCGCAGAATCCAGTCGGCCGACCAGCGCATGGGCAGCACCGTTGCCAGCGCCACCCGCTCCGGGTATTGGATGGCCAGCGACTTGGGGATCAGTTCGCCGAAAATGACCTGCAGTGTGGTGAAGAGGATAAGGATAAGTATCGCAGCGAGGCCGGTTGCCGCCGCCTGTTCATTGAGAAAGGGCAGATACAGGAGCAGTGGTTCGATGAGCGGCGCTACCGCTCGCTGACCATAGATACCCAGGACGATGCTGGAGAGGGTGATTCCAACCTGGCTGGCGGCGATGTAGTTGTCCAGCCGCTGCGTGTCCTCCAGCACGGGGAGCAGCGCTTTTGCGAGGCGATTTCCCGCTCTGGCCTGCTGGGCCACACGTGTCTTGCGCGCGCTGACTGCGGCGAACTCCCCGGCCACATACAGGGCGTTGAAGCTAATCATCAGCGAGACGATGATGATCATGAGTAAAACAGTAAGGAGCATTATTCTCTCCTGACAGAAGGGGGAGCCCCTTCATAGGATTAGGATAGGAGGCGGTATTCAGCAAAGAGCGTTGACCGAGCCGCCAGATTCTCAGCTCGGCCAACGCTACCATTGTGCGCAAACCGGTTACTTATGACAAACAGCGCTCATTACTGCGCGCCGTACCCTCCGTCTACCAGAATGCTGGTGCCTGTGATGTAAGGCGCTTCGTCGGAGGCTAGGAAGACGGCGGTATTGGCCAGTTCTTCCGGTTCCGCCAGACGGCCCATGGGGATCTTGGCGACGAGCTCGTCGATGCTGTCGGGGTCGTCGATGCCCACGGCCGGGGTGTTGGTGGCGCCGGGCAAAATGGCGATGACGCGGATGTTGTCTTCGGCCAGTTCCAGGGCCTGGGCGCGGGTCAGGGACAGGATGCCGCCCTTGGCTGCCTGGTAGGCGATGAAGCTGGGAAAGCCCACGACGCTCTGGATGGAGCCGGTGTGCAGGACCACACCGCCGCCACGGGCGCGCAGATGGGGCACGGCCATTTTTGTGGCCAGAAAGGCCGGGCGCAGAGTGATATCCAGGGTGCGCTGCCAATTTTCGACGGTGGTGTCGTCGAGCGGTTTGGCCTCGGTCCAGTAGGCGTTGTTATGCAGCACGTCCAGCCCACCGTAGTTATCGATGGCGGCCTGGATCATGTTGCGCAAGTCGTTTTCATTACCCACGTCGGTGTGCACGAAGGTAGCTTCGCCGCCGGCGTCGCGGATCTCCTGCTCGACGGTCTGTCCTCCCTCGTCGTTGATGTCGGCGATGATCACGCTGGCGCCTTCCTCGGCGAAGCGGATGGCGGTAGCCCGCCCGATTCCGGAGGCGGCTCCGGTGATGATGGCTACTTTTCCCTCCAAACGCATGGTTGTCTTCTCCTTATGTGTGCTACTCTGATGAGCGGAGACATCCGATTTCTCGAAGAAATCGGATGTCTGGTGTCGTAATGGTACTTAGTCAAAATTGATGAGACACTTAATCACTTCTGGCGTTTCCAACAATTCGTCGAACAGTTGCGGTCCTTCGTCCAGGGTGGCGCGGCGGCTGATGATGTGGTCGATGGGAATGACGCCGTCGGCCAGCATTTGCAGGGAGCGCTCGAACTCCAGGGAGGACATGCCGTAGGCGCCCAGCACGGCCAGCTCGCGGGTGACGATGGCCTGCATGTCTATTTCGATCATGCGCTGGTTGTTGCCGATCCAGACTACGACGCCTTTGTTACGGACGACTTCCAGCGTCTGTTGCGCCGTGGCGCTGAGGCCCACGGCCTCGAAGGCCACGTCCACGCCGCTGCCGCCGGTGAGGTCGGCCACAGCCTGCTCCAGATCTTCCGTGCGCGGATTCACCGTCACGTCTGCGCCCAGCGCGCGGGCCGCTTCCAGCCGGGCGTCGCTGAGGTCGCTGACGATGATACGGCCCGCGCTGCTTTGCTTGAGGACAGCCAGCGTCAGCAGCCCGATGGGACCGGCGCCGACGACGAAGGCGCTGTCGCCGGGCCGGATGTGCGCCAGGCCCACG
The DNA here is from genome assembly GCA_035464315.1 of Candidatus Sulfomarinibacteraceae bacterium. Lineage (GTDB taxonomy): Bacteria > Chloroflexota > Anaerolineae > Promineifilales > Promineifilaceae > JAAYYY01. Next base: position 19,351 of record DATHSI010000117.1, on the reverse strand, counting down.
GCGTGCACGGCGATGGAAAGCGGTTCGGCCAGCGCGCCGCCCTCGTGCGTCAGTTGCGGCGGCAGGCGCACGAGGTTGGTGGCGGGCCAGGCGACGTATTCGGCGTAGGCCCCCGGCGCGTTCATGCCCATGATCAGCCGCTGCTCGCACAGGCTGCGATTGCCGGCGAGGCATTGGGCGCAGCGCCCGCAAAAAGTGACGGGCTGGACCGCCACGCGGTCGCCGGGCGCCAGGTCGCTGACTTCCCGTCCCACTTCGACTACCTCGCCCGCCGCTTCGTGGCCCATGATCAGCGGCGGCTGGCGGCGCCCGCTGTGGCCCAGATAGCCGTGCAGGTCGGAGCCGCAGATGCCCACGGAGCGCACCTTGAGCAGCACGTCCTGTGGACCATCAATTTCCGGTTGCGCCGCATCCACGAGGCGCAGTTGGCCAATGTCTGATAAGAGCAGTGCCTTCATGGTTCTAGCTTATCCCTTGACGCCGCTGTTCACCAGCCAGCCGCCGTCTACCACAATTGTCTCGCCCGTAATGTAGTCGGATGCGTCGGAGGCCAGCAATAGCGTGGCCCCGGCCAGGTCCGCGGGCACGCCGGGCCGATTCTGGGGAATCATGCTCACCGCGGCATCGTAAAGGTCCGGATCAGAGAATACCCTGTCGGTCATTTCTGTCCAGAAACGGCCCGGCGCAATGGCGTTGACGGTGATGCCGTCGCCGGCCCACTCGATGGCCAGCGCCCGCGTCAGCTGCCGCATGCCTCCTTTGCTCGCCGCGTACAGAGCCACGTTGGGCACTGCCAGTTCGAAGGTCAAGGACCCCAGATTAATGATTTTGCCCTTGCCCTGGCGACGCATGAGGCGCGCCGCTTCCTGGCAGGCGAAGAAGACGGCTTTGAGGTTGACGGCGAAGAGGCGGTCCCAATCCTCTTCGCTGAAGGTGTCCGCCGGCTGGCGGATGTTGACGCCGGCGCCGTTCACCAGGATGTCCAGCCGGCCCAGTTGCGCTGCGGTGTCCTGCACCATCTGGCGCACGGCGGCGACCTGGCTGACGTCGGTGGGCAGCACCAGGGCGCGCTGCCCGGTCTGCTCCCGAATCAGCTGCGCTCCCTGCTGCAATTGTTGTTCGGTGCGCGCGGCGAGGGCCACGTCGGCGCCGGCGTGGGCCAGCGTCAGGGCCATGCCCAGCCCCAGCCCGCGGCTGCCGCCGGTGACCAGGGCCACGCGTCCATCCAGGCGCATGGAAGGCATCTGGAATTCGTGGTCCTGGGGCCGCCGTCGTTCCGCGTCTGCCCTCTGCTCTGGTTCGCTCATCGTTGTCCTCTCTCAGGATGTCACTGTGTCGTTTGCCGCGCCCGTCTCGGCCACGTCCGCCCCGGTCGCCAGGCGCATCACCCGCTCGTGGTCCGCTTCGTCGTGGGCCAGCTGGGCGCGGGTCTTGCCGCGGTACATGACCAGCAGGCGGTCGCTCATTTCCAGCACTTCGGGCATCTCGGACGAGACGAAGATTACGCCGCAGCCCTGCCCGGTCAGCTCGTTCAGGATGTGGTGTACTTCGGCCTTGGCGCCCACGTCGATGCCGCGGGTGGGATCGTTCAAGAGGACGATGAGCGGCTCCGTGGAGAGGGCGCGGGCGATGACTACCTTCTGCTGGTTGCCGCCGGAAAGGCTGTTGATATTGGCCTGGATAGAACTGGTGATGATGTTGTATTCATCGACGAGGCCGTTGACCCGTTGCCCCAGGCGGCCCAGGGAAATCCAGCCCAGAGTGCGCGCCAGGCGGCGCAGCATGAGCAGGCCGCCGTTGTCGCGCACGTTCATGTGCTCGAACAGGCCGTCGTTCTGCCGGTCGCTGGGCACGTAGGCAATGCCGTGCTTGAGCGCGTCCAGCGAGGACTTGAAGTGCATCTCTTTGCCGCGGATCATGATCGTGCCCGACAGGTTATCGTGCTGACCGTACAGCGCCTGTAGGACGTCGCTGGCGCCGGAGCCTTGCAGGCCGACCAGGCCCAACACCTCGCCGCCGTGCAGGTCGAAGGAAATATCGTCGAATATGCCCGGAACGGAAAGGGTGCGCACGCTGAGCAACGCCGACGGATCGGGCTCATGGAACACCTTGGGGAAGAAGTCGTCCACCTGACGCCCGACCATCATTTGCACCACGTCGTCGGGAGCTACTTCCTGCACGGGCCGCGTGCCCACGTACTCGCCGTCGCGCAACACGGTCACGCGATCGGCGAGTTCGAATACCTCTTCCATGCGGTGGGAGACGTAGATGATGGTGATCCCCTGGCGGCGCAGGCCGCGCAAAATGGTGAAGAGCCGTTCGGTTTCTTCTTTGTTCAGAGCCGAGGTGGGCTCGTCCATGATCAGCAGGCGCGATTCTTGCGACAGGGCCTGGGCGATGACCACCGTTTGTTGCTCGGCCACCGACAGCCTGGAAGCCAGGGCGGTGGGCTCGATGTCCACGTGCAATTCGTCGAACAGGGCGCGCGTGCGCCGGTTCACTTCCTTCCAGTCGATCAGGCCGCGGCGGCGCGGTAGGTTGCGGCCCAGAAAGATGTTCTCCGCGGCGGTGAGGTGGGGGCATATGGGGATCTCCTGGTGTACGATGCTGATGCCTGTCTGCATCGATTCCTCGACGGCGCTAAAGCTCGTTTCCTGCCCGTCAAAATAGATCGTGCCCCCGTCCGGAGGAAAGACGCCGCCGCAAATGCGGATGAGGGTCGATTTCCCGGCGCCGTTTTCGCCGACCAGGGCGTGGATTTCGCCGCGGGGAATGCCGAAGCTGACCTCGTGCAAGGCGCGCACGCCGCCGAAATATTTGCTGATGTTCTCGAACTGGATGATGTTTTGCTCGTTTTTTGTCACACGTTTTCCCCCGTCATGTTTTGCTCACCTTGTTGAGGGAACTAAGTGACACGGAGTGAGGCCCGTCCCCCGGGCTGGGGGGAGAACCTCGGAGGTTAAGGACTTTCTCCGTGGTTCTCTCGGCCGTTCACTCTCTGTGGTACTCCGTGTCACTTAGTTTTCCCATATCTTGCGCTGGCGATTAGCGGTACTCGGGGTTGTAGTCGTCGATGTTTTCAGGCGTGACCACGTCGGTTCCCGTGTCGATGGAAACGGGGCGGATGTCATAGCTCTCGGCGAGGTAGACCATCATCACCGGGTAGAAGCCCTGCAGATAGGGGTTCTGGCCCAGACCGAAAGAGACGTAGCCTTCCTGCAACCCTTCGATGTTGCCCGGACCCATGTCCGAGCCGCCGGTCTTCAGCTCGCCCTGCAGGTCGTTATTGTTGATGTACTGGGCGATGACGTGGCTGTAATAGTCCACACCGTAGATGGCGTCGATGTCGGGGTTAGCCTGGTGGTACGCTTCGATAGCGGCGAAGACGTCGGTCTCATCGGCGCCGGTGTCGATGACGTCGCGGATCACGTAGTTGCCGCCGCCTTCATTCTCCAACGTTTCTTCAAAGGAGCGGATACGTTCTTCCAGCGCGTAGTGGCCAAAGCAGCAGTTGGTGACGGCAATTTCGCCGCCGTCGGGCAGGTCGGCCATTGCCGCGCGGGCCCAGACGACGCCGTAGTTGGTGAAGTCCTGACCCACGAAGGGCACGGGCAGTTCCTCATCGGCGTTGGGATCGTTGGTGTTGAAGGCCACGACGCGGATGCCGGCGTCGCGCGCCTGTTGGATGACGTCGTTGTAGATGCCTGGTTCGGGGCGTGTGGTAGCGATGGCGTCTGGCCCTCTGGCGATGGATGCTTCCAGAATCGACACATGTTCCGCGGGATCGTACGTCTGCGGGCCAAGGAATTCACACTCGGCGCCGATCAGCCCGCAGGCATCTTCCATGCCGCCGCGCACCGGGGCGAAGATGCCTGCGCCCAGGTCGTGGGTCACAAAGATGATGTGCAATCCCTCTGCGCCTGCCACGTCCCCGCCGCTGTTACTCTCATTGGTTGTGCTTTCTGTGCTTGTCTCGTCTCCCCCGTTCGAATCGTCTGTGTTGTCTGCCGTCGTCGGCGAACAGGCGACCACGACCAGCAACAACACCACGAGTAGCCCCAGTAACTTAATTCTTTTATCCACCTCTCGGTTCTCCTTCTTATGTATTGATTAAACTGGCATGTTAGCGATCTTTTTTCCATCTGGTTTATTACATTACATATCATTCCCTCCGCTCCTCCGTTTCATCGCTTCTTTACAAGGTGGGTGTGGATCAGTACGGCAATAATGATGATCGCGCCGAGGAAAGCTTCCTGCAGGCGGCCTTCGCCGCCCAATTGCACCAGCCCGTTGCGCATCACTGTGAGCAACGCGGCGCCCAGCAGAGTCCCGATGACGGTGCCATCGCCGCCGAAGAGCGCGGTGCCGCCGATGACGACGGCGGCGATCACGGTTAGCTCCAGGCCCCCGCCCGCCGTGGGCGACGTTGACGTAAGGTGGGCGAAGCTGAGCGCGCCGGCAAAGGCGGCGGCGACCGGGACGAGGATGAAGGCGATCAGCTTGGTGCGGTTGACGCGGATGCCGGCAAGGCGCGCGGCGGATGGGTTGCTGCCCACGGCGCGGATGTTGTAGCCGAAGACGGTGCGGTTGAGGACGAGAGCGCCGACGGCTACGATGCCCAGCATCCAAAAAATTTGCACGGGGATGCCGGCAATGCGGCCTGCCAGGACGTTAAAGAAGCTGGGGTGTTGCAGGCCGGAAATAGGCCAGGGCGAGATGAGCAGCGTGATGCCGCGCACAATGGAGAGCATGCCCAGGGTGACGATGAAAGAGGGCACGCGCCCCACGGTGGTCACCAGCCCGTTGATGAGCCCGATGATTACCGCCAGCACGAGCACGATGCCCAGGGCCAACCACAGGTCCATGCCGTAGTCACGGCCCAGAAGGGCCATGGTCAGCGTGCAGAAACCGAACACTGAGCCCACGGACAGGTCGAGTTCGCGCGCGGTGATCAGGTAGGTCATAGCCACACCCATAATGGCGACCTGCGCCATCTGCCGGCCCATGTTGAGCAGGTTGTTGCTCGTCAGAAAAGAGGGGCGCAGCGCGCCGATGACGACGACGGCGACCAGCAGAAAGGCGAAAATGCCAAACTCTCGCGCGCGCACGATAGACAGGGCCAATCGCGGTCCGGCCATTTCCCGTCCGGCCTGCGTGGGTGTTGCGACGTCTGATTTTTGCATAACTGTGTATCCTTTACTTCACTGAGGCTGTATACCTCAAGAAATTCCAAGAAAGCGGATGTCTTGGTGTCTGGCGCGAGTCACGAGAATTTTTCTGGCAAGGTACCCGATTTCTCACTCAGGCGTGCGCCGTGCTCCAGGAGTGATTTTCCTGGGCGCGGGCGACTTCGACCATGGCGCGCACGTTCTCTACGGGCGTATTGCGAGACACCATGCAGCCGGAGCCGAGAACGTAGGCGCCGTCGTGGCCCGCTTTCTCGATGCAGGCCAGCGATGCCTGCCGCACGTCATCCGGCGTACCCAGCAAAAGGGCGCTGACGGTGTCCACGTTGCCCATGATGCAGGTGCGGTCGCCGATGGCCTCTTTGGCGTAGGCCAGATCCACTTTGTGGTCGATTTCGACGATGTCTGCGCCCGTGTCGGCGTAATGCTGCAACACCTTGCTGGAGTTGCCACAGATGTGCAGCAGCGTGCGCGCGCCGTACGCTTTCCAGGCCTCAATCACCTTTTTCTGGTAGGGGAAAGCCCATTTGACGTAGGTGTGGGGCGAAATCATGTCGCAGGAGGCCAGCGAGTCGCCGCAATGCAGCAGATCGGAGCCCGCATCCCAGCATGCTTTGCCGAAGGCGATGAGGGCCTCGGCTGCCAGATCCAGGGCGTGGTGGATGGCGTCGGCGTTGGCTTCCGGCAGCCCGGCCTCGGCCATGCCCACTTCCACCAGGAATTGCTGTGTGCCGATGAAGTAGGAGGCCAGGGCGAAGGGGCCGGTGCCCGGGGTGCGGATGGCGATCTCGTCGCCCAGGGCGGCGCGCACCTCGCGGATGGCCTCCAGCATGACGGGCATGCGCCCGTCTCGATGGGGGTCGGGCACAGACAGGCTGTAGACGTCGTCCAGGCTGTCCACCGCGGGTCGGCCCAAGTGTGGAATCTCGTCGTCGGGGATGTCAATCTCGCAGCCGAAACCCGCGGCGATGTAGTAATTGTCGAGGCCGACGAAGATGACGTCCTGCTGCACCTCGCGATGCAGCGCCAGCTGCGCCTGGGCCATGACGCGCCCATCGATGGCGAATTCGCCGATGGACACTCCGGCGTGCGCCGCAGCCAGGTCCAGCATGAAAGGCGCGACCGGCAGCACGTCCGTGGGCCGCCGCGCCACGGCGGCGATAAAGCGCTCGCGGGAGGTCATTTGGTTGTGCATATACCCTCCTGCCGTAGACCGATCTGCAAAATCGATCTACAGGATTTATAAGGCCGTGGTGCTCTGCCACTCGGGCTGGGTTTCGCCCTGCAGGCGCTCGGCTTTGCCTTCCAAGACCAGTTGTTCCAGGTGAGCAAAAACGGGCATGGCCAGTTCCACGGCGAAGGCAGAGTAAGGGCCCAGCTTTTCGTCGGCCTGCTCGTGTACTTCGGGCAGGGTCATGGGGCCGTCGGCGGATTGTAGAATCTCGGCGACCGCCTGGTGGGCATCTCGGACGTACTGCTTGCTTTCCTCCAGCCACTGGCGCGCCTCGTCGCCGGATTTACTGACGTAGTGCCCGGTGTAGAGGTGTTCGAAGTCCAGGCCAAGCACGCGGTCGATGGCGTTCAGATAGGGCTGGATCAGGCCGTAGGGCGGGGGGCTGATGATGTTGTCTTCCATATCCAGCAGCCCGCGCCAGAGGATGGCGTCGATGATGATCACAGCCTTGTTGGCCTCATCGTAGAAGCCCAGGTGGCCGTCGGTGTGGCCCGGTAGATGGATCACGTGGATGGGTCGGTCGTCGTCGAGCATGATCGTCTCGCCCCCGTTAAGTGCCAGGTCAACGCGCACGTCGGGGCCCAGCGCGTCCTGCAGCCACTGTTCTGTTTCGGCGGGATAATCCATACCGAACTGTTTGTACCAGCCGTAGCGCTCGTTCAGGATGCGGTCGCGGCTGCTGACCCAGTGCGCGTCGAACTTGTGGCTGACGACGAGCGCGTCGGGCGCAACCTCGCGCATGCGCGCGTTACCGCCGAAATGATCGACGTCGGCGTGGGAAATAGTGATGAAATCGAGGTCGGCTGTCTGGAAACCGATCTCTTCGAAGTAGGGCAAAATCGTTTCGTCGGGCGAGGTGGCCACGCCGGTGTCGATGAGCATGGAAAGCTCGCCGACCAGCAGGTATTGGTACAGGTAACGGGGACCTAAGATCTGTTCGATTTGATAGAGACCAGGATGGCGTTCTGTCATTGTTGCGTCCTCTCCTTCTATGCTACTTTTCTTGAGACTGTCCTCCCGGAGGTTGGCTTAACGCTGGGAACCTTCGGGAGGATTGCCGTCTTGAGCCAGCGCCGCCCGCCCGGCTTCCAGAAGGCGAATGATTTCGTCTGTGTCGTAAACGCAGCCGCCCCAGATGCCGCCGCTGACATTTTGCAGCGCGGCCCACAGGCGCGTGTCCGCGGGTAGATTGCCGGCCGGGGCCAGATCGGGGTGCGGGTCTCGTTGCGCCAGCACGCGCGCGCCTTCCTGGGGAGTGTAGCGCTGCCCGTCGTGGCCCACGAGGTCCACGCTGCCCGCCAGCCGCTCGCGGTCGACGACGATCTGTATCATGTCGCCGTCGCGCACGCGGCCCAACGGCCCGCCGGCGAGAGCCTCGGGGCCTACGTGGCCGATGCAGGGGCCGGTGCTGACGCCGCTGAAGCGGGCGTCGGTGACCAGGGCGACGTCTTTGCCCCATTCCAGGAACTTGAGCGCCGAGGTGATCTGGTACGTTTCTTCCATGCCTGAGCCCAGTGGCCCGCGCCCGATGAGCACGATGACGTCGCCGGGGGCCACAGTTCTGTCGCCGAGCCCCTTGATGGCCCGGATCGCCTCGCGCTCGCTGCTGAAGACCCGCGCCGGGCCGGTTTTGCGATAGACGCCGTCGCCGTCCACCAGCGAGGGATCGATGGCCGTGCTCTTGACCACGGAGCCCTGGGGCGCGAGGTTGCCGGTGGGGAAGCAGACGGTGCTGGTCAGGCCGCGGCTGCGCGCCGTGTCCGGGTCCATGATCACGTCGTCGGGATCCACGCCGTCTTGGTCTACGAGGCGCTGGCGCAGGCGGCGGCGGCGCTCGCTCTGCTCCCAGACGTCCAGCATCTCGCCCAGTGGTCGCCCGTGGGCCGTCAGGGCGTCCAGGCGCAGCAGGCCCAACTCGCGCAGGTGCAACATGACCTCGGGCACGCCGCCGGCGAGGAATACGCGCACGGTGGGGTGGCCCACCGGCCCGTTGGGCAGGGCGTCGACGAGGCGCGGCACCGTGCGATTGACCTCCGTCCACTGAGCTACGGTGGGGCGCGGCAACCCGGCCAGGTGGGCGATGGCCGGGATGTGCAGCAGTAGATTGGTGCTGCCGCCAAAGGCCGCGTGGGCCACCATGGCATTGTGCAGGGCGTCCGGAGTGAGCAGGTCACCGGCGGTGAGGCCCGCGGCTTCCAGCTGCACCAGGGCCCGGGCGGAGCGGCGGGCCATGTCCAGCCAGATCGGCTGTCCCGAGGGGGCCAGGGCGGAGTGTAGCAAGGACAGGCCCAGCGCTTCGGCCACCACCTGGCTGGTGGCGGCGGTGCCCAGAAACTGGCAACCGCCGCCGGGTGAGGCGCAGGCGCGACAACCCAGTTCGGCTGCCTCTTGCAGCGTCATTTCGCCGTGGGCGAAGCGCGCGCCCACCGTCTGCACCGCGCCGGCGTCTTCGCCGTGGCTGGGCGGCAGGGTGACGCCGCCGGGCACCAGGATGACGGGCAACGTGTGTTGCGCCGCCAGGGCCATCATCATCGCTGGCAGGCCCTTGTCGCAGGTAGCGACGCCCATCACGCCGCGTCGCGTGGGCAGGGAGCGGATCAGCCGCCGCAAGACCATCGCGGCGTCGTTGCGGTAGGGCAGGCTGTCCATCATGCCCGCCGTGCCCTGCGTGCGCCCGTCGCAGGGATCGGTGACGAAGCCGGCGAAGGGCGTGGTTTCTAGCTGCTTGAATTCCTCGGCCGCGGCCTGCATCAGCAGGCCCACTTCCCAGTGACCGGTGTGGTAGCCGAGGGCCACGGGTGAACCGTCGGGGGCGCGGATGCCGCCCTGGGTGCTGAGGATGAGAAACTCTTTGTTGCGCAGGCGGCGCGGGTCCCAGCCCATACCCGCGTCCTGGCTCAGCCCGAAGACGTCGCCGCTGGGCGAGTTGAGCAGGAATTCTTCGTCCAGGGGCAGGCTACCCTGCGGTCCAGGGGCGTGCGTCTGGACCTCGTACAGGGAGGTCTCGCCGGCGTCAATGCCAACTGCTCTTTCTGTTGCTACCAACACGGTCTTTTCTCTGGCGGCCATCTAATTGGTTGCGGTAAGGACACGCGGGCTGAAGCGAGCCCGCGTGTTCTGTTCCGGATTAGTCTCTGATACCTAACTCTTGCATCATCTCGTTTGTGGCCTCGTAGGCCTCGGCGGCCCAGGCGCGCACGCCGTCCTTGGAAGGATCGGGCGGCCATTCCAGCTCGATGGTCACGCTGCCGTCGAACCCGGCTTTGTCCAGCTCCGCCAGGTACTGTTTGAGCGGCGCGCCGCCGCGGCCTGGCGGCAGGTCGCCGTGCTGGTCTTCGGCGTCGGAGAAGTGGACGTGTTCGATGCGCCCCTTCAACTGCTGAATGGCGCTGGGCGGAGTGTCGGCCAGGTAAAGGTGCGAGCAATCCATATTGGCGCGCACGGTGTCCGGCAGGTCTACCTCGTCCAGAAACTGCTCCATGCCGTCGATGGTGCGAATGAGGGACATATCGAAGGGCTCCAGCTCGATGGCGATCTTGATGCCGTTCTCCTGGGCATACTCGCCGATCTTGCGTGTACCTTCGACCACGTTGCCCCAGATCCACTCTTTGTTGAATCCGGTTTCCAGTTGCCAGAAGTACTCGCCATTGACAAGGAGGACGTTTTGCGCGCCCAGTTCATTGGCGAGGTCCACGGTGCGTTTGCCGATTTCCAGGGCGTGTTCCCGCGCCGATTTGTTGGGGTCGAAGAGGCCGAAAAGGATCAGGGGCACGGAGACGGGCGTCAGGCCGGTTTCGGAAAGCGCCTGCTTGACGGCGGCGATCTCCTCTGCGTTCATCTCGCCATCGGCAGGATAGACGTCGACGGTATCGTAGCCGATGTCCTTAATCATGTGAATTACTTCGGAATAGGGGTCTACTTCGGTTCCCAGAGCTACCGAGCTAATAATGCCGAGTTTCATTTTGGTTCCTCCTGTTAGAAGCGGGTTTCAGATCTCAAGGTTTCAGGTTGTAGGTTGCAAGTTAGCCCTCCATCATCTCCTTGATTTCTACGGCGCAGCCATCGGCTATTGACTTATAGCAAGCGTCGATCAGCGCCATGGTGTTCAGGTTGTCTTTGCCACTCATCGGCGACTCCGTGTCCTCGGAGAGGGCGGTCATCAGCTCGCCCATGGTGCCCATGAAGGCGTCGGGGAACCAGCGCTCTTCCCAGCGCGGCTGGAACCAGTAGCCGGGTTGCTGGGCGGTGGTGAAATTGATGGTGCTGGGGCTGCCGTCGGGGTAATCGACCCAGCCAATGGTGCCGTAGGCCATGCCCTCGGTGCCCTCCACGCGCCATTTGATGTAGTTGTCGCCCAGGCAGCCTTCGCGCACAGGGCCGGTCCACACGTCGTCCCAGCCGCTGGCGCGCAGGCCGTTGGCGTATTCCAAAATGTAAACGGTGATGCCGTCTTCGTGGTCAAATTCGGTGCGCGGGTCGGTGCGCGCGCTGGCTAACACTCGTTGTGGATCGCCGAACAGGTAGCGGTAAATGTCCAGATGGTGGATGCTCATGTTGAGGAAGGTGAGCCGGTCGTAGTCGTAGAGGAAAGGTTGCCAGTGGGGAATGGCGCGCATTTCGATGGTGGCAAAAATAGGCTCGCCCAGCACGCCGTTGTCCAGCAACGTTTTTAAGGCGCGCATCGAGTGGTCGTAGCGCATATTCTGGTTGACGACGAGCTTCTTCCCGGCGTTCTGGCACAGATCCACAATATCTTTGGCTTCCTGGTAGTTCATAGCCAGCGGCTTCTGGGCCAGGATGCCCTGGATGTGCGGGCGCTTTACAGCCTCGCGCACGATGCCCAGCTGTTGGTCGGGAGGAAAGGCGATGTCTAGGATTTCGATGCCCTCGTCGTCCAGCAACTCCTGCCAGGTGTCGTGCACGCGGGGGATGCCCCACTGCTCGGCCACTGCCCGGGCGTGGGCCGGGGTTCGCGAGGCGATGGCCTGCACGTCGAAGCCGGCCTTGTCGTAGGCCATCAGGTGAACGTCGCGCATGATAAAGCCGGCGCCAATGGCCCCGATCTTATAATCGGTCTTTGCGGGTAAGGTGGGCTTGTAATTAAGGTCGAGATTCATTTCTATTGGCTGTTCGGACACGAATTACCCTCCTTTAATTGTCTGTTCAACTTCGTCAATCTCTTGCGATGAGGTGAGCACGCCCAGTTGGATGCGCTGGGTGCACGTTTCCCCCGCTTCCAGGAACGGCAACCGCCCCTGGCGTCGCTCCTCGCCACGGCCCATGACGTGGCAATTGGCCGGCTCCAGCCCCATCACGTACGTCGCTTCGCCCACCATGCGCCACTGCCAGAAGTAGGGCAGCTCCTGGGGCCGGTAGCGGACCATGAGCCCGATGCCCCCGTCGCGGAAGGAACGGTTGACCAACGCGGCGGTAGCGTAGCCGTCGGCCCCCGGCGTGACGTCGTGCTGGTGCACCTGCTCCTGGAAGCCGGGCGTGGGAGCCGCGCCGCGTTTGGCCACGTCCAGCCCTTTGGCCGCTTCCTCGTCGCGCGGCGTGACCTCGGAGTTCAGCAGCAATTCGCTCTCCTCGTCGAGCACGGGGAAGCCGGCGTTGATGTGGTAGAGGATCATGTAGGGCGTGGATTCGAAGCCCTGATTCTCTACCGTGTCCTCGATGGTGATGGTGTTGCTGCCCAGCTCCGTCTCGACGGTGCGCGTGAGTAGCACGTTCTCGCCGAAGACGCGCGTCTCGCGCACCTGGCCCCGCGCGCGCAGCACGTATCGGTCCCCTTCCCACTGCGCTTCATAACTCACGTTGCCGGCGGGAATGTAGCTGGCGCGGCCGTGCATGCCGTAGAAGAAGCCCTCGTCTTCGCTGGCCACGGCCACGTTCATGAAGCCGCAGGTAACCATCAGCCCTCCGTAGAAGCCGCGCAACCAGCCTAGCCCTTCCTGCTCGTAGTAGGCGGGGTGGATGGGGCCCGTGGGCGAGTGCCAGACGAGGGGCACGCCGCGCCACTCCGCCGCGCCAAGGTCCATGCCGCGGTCGGGTAAGACGCTGAAGCGCAGACCGCTGCCGGTATGAAAGTCCAGCACGCGCACGCCCTGGGCCATACCGTCGTTCAGAGTCGATGCGCGGATGCCGGCCAACTGGCTCATGCGTCCAACGCGGCGGCGCAGCTCCTCGACGGAGTAGCGCCGGCCGTAGAGTGTAGGCATTGAGTCCTCCTTGGGTGGGAGATTGGAGATCGGAGATTAGGGATTGGAGATTAAAACATTGGCCGCAGGTGACGCGATAGCGCTGGGCAGATAAATGCTACCTTCTTTTTATCCGCGTCTATCCTGGCCCATCTCTGGGCCGTGAATCAGCGGCAGAAAGCTCCAATCAACCAATCTCCAATCAACCAATCCCCATTCTCTAATACGTCCCGTAATCGCGCGCCGTCTTGCACATCAGCTCGATCATGCCCGGCTTGGCGTGGAAGATCTGGCCGGTGGAGCGCAGGATGTAGCCGCCGCCGTCGGCTGCGGCGTCGATGCAGCGCTTGACTTCGTCGATCACTTCCTGCGGGTCGTCGCTCTTGAGGACGTGCTCGTTGAAGCCGCCGAAGAGGCAGATCTGGTCACCCACGCGTTCTTTGACGTCGGCCAGGTCAAAGTCGCCCGACGTTTTGCTGGAGGTGATCGTTTCCAGGGCGTCAGGGCCGGTTTCCACCATGTCCTCCAGGAACTGGGTGCCGCGCCCGCAGTTGTGGAAGCTGACCAGATAGCCGCCTTCGTGCGCGGCGTCGATGCACTCGGCGTCGTAATCCTTGATGAACTCGCGGTAGACGTTCGGAGCCAGGCCCACGCCCACCCACGTCTCGTTCATGGAAATGGAGTGGATGCCGGTCTCGCCCAGGCGGCGGTAGAACACCTTGAGCCAATCGGTGCAGAAGCGCATCAGGTCGTGTACGAACTGGGGCCGGTCGTAGATGTCCATGGAGAGGTTGACCAGGCCGCGGATCTCGGCTGCCAGGTCCCAGGGGCCGGTGACGTGGTGCAGCCACCAGGCCTCTTCGCCCACTTTCTCCGTCATGCTGCGCAGCACGCTCATATCATAGAGATCGGCGCTGGGGAAGTGGCGCATGGCCTTCAGTTTCTCTTCGGGATTATCGCCCTTGAGCAGATAATCCTGGGAAGAAGTACCGTAGCCGTCCTCGACGCGGTAGCTGTAATCCAGATCGCCGTCGGGGGTGCGAATATAGTGTTCGAATTCGCGCCAACCATCGCCGCTGGCTGTCTGCTCGAACGTCTCTTCCCAGGTGTCTGTTTTGTAGGGGCGCGGGAAGAGCATGCGGGGCCAGATTTCGTGCTCGCCAATGTGCTGGCTGTAGGTGGTGATCATGGGGTCCATGCCCAGGTCTTGCTGCATCTTGACGATGCTGCCCATGGGATCGTCGATCCACCACTCTAGCATCTCGTACATCGTTTTGTCTTCGGGTTTCAACTCGCGAATCAGGGGCAGTCCCAGCCAGGAGTGAACGGGAACCCGGTCAGGAATGCCGCTGCGCGTGAACATCATGCGCGTGCGTTCGGCAACTTTCATGGTTGAACTCCTTTCCTTTGGTTTCAGGTTGGCAAGTTGCAGGTTTCGTTTTCCAACTCGCAACTCACGACCTCTAACTTTCAAACTTGCAACTTTTAAACCTGTAACATCTCTTTCCTGGTCGGTTCCAGGCCCAGGTCCGTCAGCTCTGGGAACTGTAAGACGGATATGAACGAGTCGTTGAAGTCGGCGCGACCCGACAGCTCGTGATACTCGATTTGTTGGGGCAGGGCGCGGGCTACCTGGCGCTCGCGGAAGGAGAGCAGGCAGATCTTGGCCCCTTCGCCGGCGGCGTTGCCCACGGCCTTAATGCGTTCCACAGGCAGGGGCGGCACCAGGCCGATGATGCGCGCGCTCTGGGGGTTGATGTAGTTGCCAAAAGAGCCGGCGAGGTAAATTTCTTCCAGGTCGTCGTCTGTCACGCCCAGTTCGGCCATGGCCACGGCGATGCCGCTGGCAATGGCCCCTTTGGCGAATTGCAGCTCGCGCACGTCGCGCTGCGAGAGGACGATGCGCCGCCCGCTGCCCGTTTCCTCTTCCCAGGCCAGGGCAAAGGCGCGCATACCGTTGTCATAAGTGAGCAGCCGTTCGGCGATGGCGGGGCTCACCAGCCTGTGAGCGTCATCATCGCTGACAAAGCGGCCTGAGGCGTCGAGTAGTCCCACCAGGCGTAACTGGGCCACGATGTCCAGGAGGCCGGAGCCGCAGATGCCGATGGGCGGCGCGTCGCCGATGACCTGCAACGTAATCGCCTCGGGGCTGATGGTCACCGCTTCGATAGCGCCGTCGCTGGCGCGCATGCCGTCTTTGATCTGGGCGCCTTCGAAGGCGGGGCCGGCGGGCGCGGCGGTGGCGATGGTGCGTTTGGCCGACCCCAGGATGATTTCGCCGTTGGTGCCCACATCGACCAGCAGGCGTACGCCCTCGTTCTGCGCCAGGCCGGTCGCCAGCAGGCCGCCCACCAGGTCGGCGCCAACGTAGGCGCCGATGTGCGGCAGGAGGTTGACGCAGGCGCGGGGGTGGACCTGGTTCAGGCCCACTTCTCGCGCGCTGACCTGCATCAGGTCTTCTGTGACGGGAATGAAGGGCATGACGCCGATGGCCTCGGGATCCATGCCCAGCAGAAGGTGCAGCATGGTGGCGTTGCCCGCCACCGTCAGCTCGTACACCTCGCGCTCGCCGACGCCGGCTTCTTGCAGCAGGCCGCCGATCAGGTCGTTCATGGTGCTCACGATCTGCTCCTGCAGTTCTTCAACACCACGCTCGTTCATCGTGCCGTAGCTGATGCGGGCGATGACGTCGGCGCCGTTGGACGCCTGACGGTTCAGCGCCGAGCGCACGGCGAGCGGGGCGCCGCTGTTGAGATCCATGAGCATGCCCACGACGGTGGTGGTGCCCACGTCAAAGGCCAGGCCGTAGTTGCGGTCTGTAGTGTCGCCCGGTTCCACGCTGATCAGCTCGTCGCCCACGACCACGGCGGTCACTTCCCACTGCGATTCACGCAGCGTGTGGGGCAGGGCGCGCAGCGTTTCCAGGGAGGCCGTGACTTCGAACCCTTCCTCCGAGAGCCGCTCTCGCAGGCGACCATAGTCGCTGCGCTGGTCTTCCAGCGAGGGGGGCGTCAGGGAGAGGAATAGCTTGTGGGAGCTGGGGTCGAGCAAGACGTGGCGGTCGAAGCCCATCAGCGCCGCCTTGGGGTTGCCCATCAGGCGCGGCACTTCGCACACCGTGTCCTCGTGGGCCGTGGCGCGACAGGAGAGGCGCCAGCCGTCGCCAAGCTCGTCCTCGTCCAGCGCCTTGCGGTCGGCGGCGGTGATGGCCAGATCGCCGTTGAGAATGCGCACCTTGCACTTGCCGCAGGCGCCGCGCCCGCCACAGGTGCTGTCGATGGCCAGGCCGATCCAGTTGGCCGCATTGAAGAGGGTCATGCCCGGCGGAACGCGGGTGACCTTGTCCTGGGGTCTGAATTCAATGGTGACTTTGGAGCCACCGCTTGAGTTAGTTCGGTGCGACAGGGGAAACCTCCTTACCTTCAGCAGAGCGGTAGGCGCTGATGAAGTTGCCGGAGAAGGGATCGTTGCCCATGAGCAGATCGGAGGCCAGCACCGTGCGCCGGATTTCCTGCTCCAGCGGGTTGGTGATGGCCGAGGTCAACCCGGCGGCGATGGCCATGGAGAGGAAGGACGTGTTGAGCTCCACGCGCCAGGGCAGGCCAAAGGAGATGTTGCTGGCGCCGCAGGTCATGTTCACGCCCAGTTCCTCACGAATGAGGCGAATGGTCTCCAGCGTGACCAGGGCCGCGTGGTGGTCGGCGCTGACGGTGAGCACCAGGGGGTCGATAACCACGTCTTCGCGTGGAATGCCATGGTCCTGGGCGGCGTTAACGATCTTGCGCGCCACGGTAAGGCGCATCTGGGGATCGTTGGAGATACCCTGTTCGTCGTTGGCCACGCCGACGACGGCTGCGCCGTACTTCTTGACCAGCGGTAGAATGGCCTCCAACCGCTCGTCTTCGCCGGTCACAGAGTTGACAAGCGCCTTGCCCTGGTATACTTCCAGCCCGGCCTCCAGCGCTTCGATGACCGAGGAGTCGATGGCCAAAGGCACGTCGACCACTTCCTGCACCGTCTGGATGGCCAGGCGTATAATGTCAGGCTCGACGTCGTCGTCGGGCACGCCGGCGTTGACGTCCAGCATGTGCGCGCCGGCTTCTACTTGGCGCAGGGCGTCACGGCGCACCAGATCCATATTGAGGTCCATCATCTGCTGTGTCAGGAGCTTGCGGCCCGTGGGGTTGATGCGCTCGCCGATGATGACGAAGGGCTGGTTGTCGCCGATGGCGACCGTCTGGCGGGATGAGCCCGCATCGCTAAAAAGAATCGTTTCCATGTGGCTGGCCTACTGCTGTCCTTTCTTCGGTTTGGACGGCGCTTTGCGCGCTACGTCTTCCAGCGTCTGCACGGCGGCAGCCATAGCCTCAGAGCCCTGATTGCGGGACTCGGCGCTCACGCCCAGCAGGCGCTTGGAGACGCGCACGATTTCGCTGGCGTCCTTGGCGTAGCCGTCTGCGCCCGATTTCTCGGCGTACTCCGGCGTTACCGGCGCGCCGCCAACCAGCACGTGCACCTGGTCGCGCAGGTCGGCTTCTTGCAGGGCTTCTATGTTCACCTTAAACATGGGCATGGTCGTGGTCAGGAAAGCCGAGAATCCGACGAGGTCCGGCTTGTGCTCCTGGACCTGTTCAACGACGGTGGCGGGGGCCACGTTCACGCCGAGATCGATGACCTTGAAGCCGGCGCCTTCCAGCATGATGTTGCACAGGTTTTTGCCGATATCATGCATGTCGCCTTTGACGGTGAGCATGAGAAAGGTGCCGACCGTTTCCGTGCCCTTCTCGACCATCAGCGGCTTGAGGATGTCCATTGACCCCTGCATGGCGCGGGCGGCGATCAACATCTCGGGGACGAAGAATTCGCCGATTTCAAAGCGGCGTCCCACCTCTTCCAGGGCGGGAATTAGCGCGTCCCACAGCATGTCATCGGGTGTGAGGCCCAGTTCCAACGCTTCGTTGGTCAGCTCCACCACCGGGGCCGCACGGCCCCACAGGGTGTTCTCGTACAGACCCTCTAATATTTCTTCCTGACGACTCATTATGACCTCCTAATTGCTTGTGTTTAGGTTGGGACGATTTGGAAAATCGTTCTACGCTCTGTTCGTCACTATCAGAGCAGGGCGATGCTGATCGTGCCCGGCTGCAGGCCGTACTCCAGGCTGATTTCTAATTCCTGCAGGGTGCTGGCGACGGCGCGAAAGCGGTCGCCGCGCAACTTGTTGCGGCTGAAGCGGAAAGGCCGTTCTTCGTCGAAATCGATCTCTTCAACGGTCAACAGGGGCGAGCTGGGTTGCACGTTGAGCGTGCGCGATTCTTCCCAGTTGGCCACGTTGGAGCCCAACGCCACGGTGGACCCGGCGAGGTACAGGTCGTCGATCTCCTGCAAGATCTCCATCAGGGATTCCTGGCGTAAATCATAGGCGTGGATGGCGCGAAAGCGATCGGCTTCCACGTAAACATCCTGAAGCATGATCGGTTCGTCATTGACGTAAAGCAGTCGCTTGATGTGGATCATCTCTGTCTTTTCCGGCAACTGGAGCGCCTGACCAATGGAGTGGCTGGCGGGCATCTCTTCCACCAACAGCAGGTCGGCGCGCACGGTGTAGCCCAACGAACGCAGGCTCTGGCCCACGCTCTGCAAAACAGGCAGACGCTGCCGCTCGCCGTGTTCTGCGACGTAGATGCCCTTGCCCGGCTGGTAGTAAAGCATTTCTTCCTGGATGAGGCGGTCAAGGGCTTTTTGCACGGTAGCCCGGCTGACCTGGCATTGTCGCGCCAGCTCGTACTGCGAGGGGATGCGGTCGCCGGGTCCTAAATCGCCATTCTGGATTTCCTGCAAAATGTAATCTTCAATTTGCCGGAAAATGGGCGTTGGTGAATTTCTGTCAATTTCGATCATGGGACAGCAACAGGATCCGTGGTGGCAATTCAGGGTGTCTAGACTAGACTAGTCTAGTGTAGTCAAGGGTGAGCGTAACATGGATTGGTGGGGGTGTCAAGGGTTTGGGGAGACGGCTGACGGCGGACCGCGGACAGAGTGTGACGCGCTGGGATGTCGACTGTGGCTGGATTACACGGAGTTGGCCAGATCGGACAGGCGGGCGTAGCAGTCGCCTTCCGTCTGGCTGCGTACGTGGAACAGGAACTCGGATAGCATGGAAAATCCACTGGGCGTCATCCACGACGACATCGCACGCACCGTGCCGCGCACCCGTTCCTCGGCGCTCTCTGCCGCCGGAGGCAGCCCGCCCCAGCCAAACCGGTTCATTTCTTCCACCAGCTCTGCCCAGGCCACGGGATCATCGGCCGGCGCGCAGTCGAGCAAAGCCTGCACAATTTGCTCCTCCAGCTCCGCCGGCGCCGCCGTCTGGCTTTGCGCCTCTGGACGCGCCTCCTCGCGGCGGGGCAAATGCAGGCTCCAGCTCTCGTGGACGCCGATGGGTAGGCGTTGGGCGCCGGTGCGCTCCTCGTCGCGCTGTGTAAAGAGGCGCCGGAAGCGTTCAGGCAGCTCGCCGAACAAGTGGCCGATCTCGCCGGTGAGCCACCTCATGTCAGGTTCGGCGAAGACGATGGCTCCCATTTGCACCTGCTGGGCGCCCGGCGGCGTCCTGAAGAGGAGGGCAAATTGCAATGAGCGTCCCTCTTGCAGCTCCGGGTTGTGGAGCCGCCAAATGGCCAGAGGATCGCCGGCGCCCTCAGCCTCGAATTCCGCACGGCCAATCTCAAAACGGT
>DATHSI010000116.1:0-31755 GCA_035464315.1 Candidatus Sulfomarinibacteraceae bacterium | reverse complement strand
ATTGATGATGAGAAAGGCGTCCAGCGCTCTTAGTTGTTCTAGTGACACCACACCTTGACGGTTGTGGACGTGGGTAGTAGTGTTGCCTCCGTCGGAGCAGCGGCTACCAACCACCTCAACTTGGTGCTGGCGAAACGTTTCATCGATCAACAGAGAAACCGTCACATCACCATCCAGCGCAATTCCGTTGCGCCGGCCGAGCTTCTGGAGATAACGACTCAATCGCTGCTCCAGCATCGGTTCTTCGTCGCGCAACGCCTGGAGCGTTTCCGGATGCAAAGCAACTTCAAAGCAATTGGCCGTTTCTCCCTGACGCTGGCTGTCCTCCAGCGCGCGGGCCAGGTGCGTCGCCACAGCAAGTACTGTCGCCTGCTCGCCGCCACGCAGGCTGGGTCTCCCTTCCAAAAGGCGCTGAGCCAGCGCCTCAAAATGCTTGAGATGAGGTCGTTTCATTGAACGCATTATAGCGTCTCGCTTTGCTCCGTCAATCAGATTGCGCCTTCGTCGGGCGCCGGTATACTTTGCGTAGACGATCCGTAACAAACATGTGTGAATAGTGAGTATTGGTTAATGACGAGAGAAGAGATCCGGCTGACCACGCTGGCATCATGCGCCGGTTGAGCGTCTAAACTCGGCCCTGCCGAACTGGCGCACGTGTTGCAGCCAATCCAAGAATTATTCAAACAAGACCGCTTTCCCGACCTCCTGGTAGGATTGGATCAGGCGGACGACGCTGCCGTATACCGGTTGAACGAGTCGCAGGCCATCATCACGACGACCGATTTTTTCCCACCTGTCGTCGATGACCCCTACGATTTCGGGGCGGTGGCGGCTGCCAACGCCATGTCAGATGTTTACGCCATGGGCGGTGAAGTGCTGTTTGCCATGAATCTGGTCGCCTTCCCGCCAAACCTGGATCGGGACATTCTGCGCCAGATTATCCGCGGCGGCGCGGAGAAAGTGGCCGAAGCAGGCGCTGTGGTCGTTGGCGGACATAGTGTTGAGGACAAAGAGCCCAAGTATGGGTTGGCAGTCACCGGCATCATCGATCCCCGATTTGTGAAGCGGAAGGGAGGCGCCCAACCTGGGGACGTTCTTCTCCTGACGAAGCCCCTGGGCACCGGCGTGGTCACGACGGCGCTCAAACAGGGTATCGCAGAACCAGAGCACGTAAACGCGGCTGTGGAGAGTATGAAGACGCTCAACCGCGACGTCGCTCAAGCCGCTCTGGCACACAAGGCCAGCGGAATGACGGATATCACCGGTTATGGGCTGTTGGGGCACGGGCAGGAAATGGTCCGGCACGCCGACGTTAACTTTTCCTTAGAATTATCCAGGTTGCGCTGGTTGCCGGGTGCTGAAGCTTATGGAAAAGCGGGCGCATTTCCCGGGGGGATGGGCCGTAACCTGGATTTTTTCTCGCGATGGGTCACCTTCTCCGGCGAAATTCCCACCCTGGCTAAGGATTTGTTGTGGACACCTGAGACATCCGGTGGCCTTCTCATCGCCCTGGCGCCAGACGCCGTCGCCCCGTTCCGTGAGCAGTGCCCAATGGCTCATGTCATCGGCTCGGTGACCCAAGGATCGGGACGCCTTCAGGTTGTCCCCTGACCGTCCTCCTTCGAAGTTGCCTCTCGCCCGTTGCCATTTCCAGCAGCATCGGGAATCGTAAAGCAGAACGTGGCCCCTTCCTCGGCGTCACTTTCCAGCCAGATTTGGCCGCCATGAGCCTCCACTGCCATACGACAGAATGCCAGACCCAGCCCACTTCCACGCTCGCGATGCATCCCCGTCACGAATTTCCTAAATAGCTGATCCCGGATCTCGTTGGGCACGCCCGGCCCGCTATCCCTGACGGTGACCAGGAGCGCATCCACTTCGCGATCTAGCCTGACGCGTATGATCCCCTCTGCGGGTGTGAATTTGATGGCGTTGCCCACAAGGTTCTGCATCACACGCTCCAGGAGTTCTTGATCGGCGCACACTGTAGGTTCCACCCCATCAGATTCATAAACCAGGCGCAGTCGCTTTTCGCGCGCCAGTGGTTGCTGGGCGTCCAGAACATCTGTAATCAATTCCGCCATGTCCAGCGACCGTCGTTGAAGCGGCATGCGCCCGCTCTCCAGCCGGCTGATATTCAGGATACCATTGATCAGATTCAGCATGCGCTTTGTGCTCTGCCGGGCAATCTTCAACGTTTGCGCCATTTCGCCAGAGGGCAAATCCTGGAGCTGCTCCCGGAGAATATCTAGCGAACCAGAGACGACATTCAGAGGATTGCGCAGGTCGTGAACCATCGTGTGCGTGAGGTCGTCGCGCATGCGCTGCAGCGCGCGTTCCTTGGTCACATCCTCCAGCACAATCAGACGACCGAGAGGCGTGTCTCCGGTTTGCACCGGCAGGTTCAACCAGCGCAGGGTTCGTGAATTGATCTCGAATTCCCCTTCGCTTCCACGCCCGCTCGTGTCGCCCACTCGCCTTATCTCAGCGATCGCCGCACGCACAATTTCTGGCGCCTTGCGCCGCAGCACCGCCAGCGCATCCTGCACCGGGCGATACATCCAATCCTCCGGCTCTCCGTAGAGATTCAGGTAGGTGAGTGCGGGATCGTTCACCACCAGAATGTGCTGCTTGACGCCAATCAGGATGATGCCATCGCGGCTGGACTGAATCAGGGCCTGCAGCCGGCTGTGTTCGTCAGTTACTGCTTTAAAGAGGCGCGCGTTGGCCACAGCCATCGCCACCGCTTCCGCCAGCGATTCGGCAAGCCGGATATCTTCATCGCTGAAGGCGCCCGTTTCTCCATTCTGCACAATGAACACGCCCAGTCTTTGTTGCGCATGGCGCAGCGGCACGAGTACAGCATTATTGAGTTGCGGAAGATTCGGTGTGGCGCCGGCCTCAATACCATCAGAGATCACAAGCGTTGTTCCATTGGAGTAGACCCGACCACAACTGCCTTCGTCAATGGGAATATGAACTTCGGCAGCGTCTGCCAGCGTACCGGCGGCGGCCTCGACGATAAGGCGCCGGCCATCGACAGTCGGCACCACTATAGCCACGGCCGACCAGCCCGTAATTTGCCGGACCGTCTCTACGGCAACGTGAATAACGGTGTTGGGCTCCAGATGCTGGCCGATGGTGCGCAGCACTTCGTACAGTGTGATCTGGCGGTCGGCCAGACGGCGCTGCTCTTCGTAGATCTGAGCATTGCGCAGAGCCAGCGCCATCTGATCCGATGCGGCGCGCAACAATTCTTCATCTGCTCCGGAGAAGTGGTGGGGTTGCGAATGCTGCAACGTCAATACACCAGGGACATCGGCCCTGCTGGTAATGGGTACCGCGAGCACAGAACGCACGGCGTAAGGTTGATTGGGCAGGGTAACCCATCGATCATCTTCAACGGTATCGGCAATGAGCGCCGGTTTGCGGTGCCGCACCACCCAGCCCGCCAACCCCTTATCCATAACTGTACCCACAATCTTGCGACGCGGGCCGGGTGGCGTTTTTCCCCGGGCCAGAATGCCGTGTGTGACACGCCCGTGACTGTCGAGAAGAAACAGACTGCCGTATTCGGCGCCGGTCAGCTGTGTCGTTACATCCAACGCGTTCTGCAGGGTCGCCTGTAGGGTGGCCCCTTCGGAGGTCGCTCTGGCGACAGCAACCAGATTCTCAAAAAGCTGTTGCCTTGCTTTCAGTTCGAGTTCGGAGTTCTTATAACGGGTAATATCGCGGAGTGTGATCAAGCGGCTGCCATCGTACTCTGTCCCATCCTCAATGGGAGAAATGCGCAGCTCGTACACACACTCGGCTCCGTCCACGACCACCTGCAGCTCGGAAGTCACCGTCTCACCCGACCGGGCACGCCGCCAGTGGGTAGCCGACTGGGGCAACACATCTATCAGAGGATACCCGACCATCTGGTCGGCGTTCTTGCCCAACATCCTCTGACCAGACGCATTAATTTCGGCGATCAAGCCTTCTGAATCCACCATCAGCACGCCATCAGGCAGGCTGTTCAGGAGGGAATGGTGGGCAAATTTGATTGGCGTGTGATCCATAGTGCAGCAGAGCAGGTGTATGGACGTTTCTAAGGATTATAGTATAGCCCATCGACCTGCCCCAGTATATCGTTAATCCTGGGAAATTAGTATTAGAACCGATATAATCGGCGCCAAAATCTTCATTCAACTTCCCTTTCAGGTCGAGTTTGTGTTAGCAAGGAATCCAATTTGATGAACACTTATTCGCAGCGCCTCAGCCAGGTGCGTTCACTCTTTGATGAGTGGGAGGCGGACGCGCTTCTGCTCAAGGGCGAGGCCAATAGACGATGGTTGAGTAATTTCACCGGTTCCAACGCCTGGTTGCTGATCACCGCGGAGGATGCCTGCCTGGCTACCGATTTCCGCTATTGGGAACAGGCCCAGTCACAGTCACCGCACTTCCAGTTGTTCAAGATGGAACGGCTGCACTCTATCAAGACATTGCTACAGTCAGTAGCCGGTTGCCGCGTCGCCCTTGAACGCCAGCACATTACGCTTGGTGACTTCGCCTTGCTCAAAGAGGTCGAGGAGATCGACTGGCTACCCCGAGAGCGGACGGTCGAGCCGTTGCGGGCGGTCAAGACCGCAGATGAGGTGGACATGATCCGCAGGTCTGCTGCGATCACCGATCAAGTGATGGAAATGGTCCCAGAGCTGGCGCGCCCGGGACTCTCCGAGCGAGAGCTGGCATGGCAGCTGGAAAGAGAGATGCGAGAAAGCGGCGCGGATAGCCTGGCCTTTTCCGTGGTCGTGGCTTCTGGACCCAACGCCGCCCTTCCCCATCACAGGCCAGGCGCGCGCACCCTACAGGCCGGAGAAGCGTTACTGATAGATATGGGCGCCGTCGTAGATGGCTACCGCAGTGACATGACGCGTACCTTCTTTCTGGGCGATACACCTGACGACACGTTCTGGGAAATCTACAATCTCGTTTTAGACGCGCAGGTCGCGGCGCTGGAAGCCTTGAAACCTGGTCTTTCAGGGCCCGAAGTGGACAAGGTTGCTCGTGACATCATCGGGGCCCAGGAGCGGGCCGATCAGTTCGGACATGGGCTGGGACACGGGGTCGGCCTGGAGATACATGAGGACCCGCGTTTGTCGCCGACGGGAACGGACGAGCCGCTGCAGGAAAGGATGGTGACCTCGGTGGAACCGGGCGTTTACGTGCCCGGCTGGGGCGGGGTGCGCATCGAAGACCTGGTAGCCCTGACGGCGGACGGCGTCGAAATTTTGAGCCAATGTTCCAAAGAACCGATCATCCCTTTAGAGTGAACGGACACCGGAGAGCAATTCTCGATGGATAGACGTTGGAATCTGCTGTTTGCAGTTCCGTTGCTGGCAGCGCTGGTTGCCTATTTGTTGACTAATCAACTACTGTTTACGGCGTTGGGCTTCGTGGTTGGTTATCTGGTGATGGAGGGCCTGCGCTTCCTGTTGTTGCCGCCTCATTTGCACAGCGCTGTGCGCCTCTATCGTCGCGGCGCGCTGGAAGAAGCGTTGTCGCGCGCCGAGGAATCGATCGCAGCTAAACCGGAGCGCTGGGAGTCTCACTACCTGCGAGCCTTGATTCTTTTCGGCATGTCTCGCCTGGAAGCAGCGGAGGAAAGCGCGCGACGCGCCACGCAACTCAACAGTGAGAGTGACATCAACCACCTGACCGTGGGCCAGATCTTGTATGCACAGGGACGTTTTGAGGAAGCGGAGGAAGCCTTCTCTGAGGCAGTACGTGTCAAAGGGCGCGAAGGCGTCAATCACTATCATCTGGCTAGCGCCCACTATCGGCTGGAACGTTACGCAGACGCCGCGCCCCGGCTTGAACTTGCCACGCGCCTGGGGCTGGAGAACCCACAGCTAGAGCTACTGGCGCATTATTATCTGGCGCGTTCTCTGCAGCAATTGGGCCACGAAGAGGCTGCCCACGCCGCTTACCAGGAAATGCAGAAACACGCCGAGGCTCTGGAAGCGCTACAAAAGGACGTGCAGAACGTGCCCGACTACCCGGAGCGCGCCCTGCTACAACAGGACATTACTGCCATTAATAGCCATCTCAGTCGCATGGCGTAGTACAAGGCAAATGAGACACAATCGTGCCATACACCTCATCCAGGCGGGGAACGATCCTGCGCCAATCGTAGGCTGCAGCAAATTCGCGTGCAGCAGCGCCTAGCGCCTCTCGTCTGCCGCCGTCAGACAACAACGCCAGCACGGCCTCAGCAAAGTGGTCGGGGTCATCAGCCAGGAGTAGTTGTTCGCCGGCGTTAACCGGAAACCCTTCTGCGCCAGTATGCGTGCTTACGATCGCTTTGCCACAGGCCATTGCTTCAATCAGCTTCAACCGCGTGCCGCTCCCCATCCGGAAGGGCATAACGTATACGCCGGCGCCGGTGAGATAGGGCTGAACGTCGGGCACAAAACCTGTTATCGTTACTCCAGGCAGCTTCGCCAGAGGCTCGAGGCGCCGGTGTGGTTTCTGGCCGACGATGGCCCATGTTGCATCCGGTTTCTCCCGGCGAATGTGCGGCCAGATGGCGTCGCCAAACCACAGCATGGCGTCGACGTTGGGCCTATAATCCATCTTACCGCTGAACACAACGTCATATTTCGGGATCGTCACGTCCGGTGATAGTTTTTTACCGTATTCGGTGATGTCGATGCAGTTGGGTATGACCGTTGGCTCAAGTGAAGAGGCCAGATTCTCCAAGTGCAGCTTATCAGAGTGGCTGACGACGGTTACCGCGTCCGCGCTTTGCGCGGCCCATTTCTCGTACCTTCGCAGCCGGCGCCACTGTACCAGAGAGTAGAGCGCAAGGGGCCAGCGCGCCGGTCGGCGCACATCGGTCAAGAACGCCCGGTACTGGAGTTCTGCTTCCGCATTATGATCGTCAAAGACAATCCGGCACGCCGGCTGTTCGTTTCGTATCAAGGGCATCGCCGCCGCCAGTTCAATGCCTTCGACCTGCGCTACGTCGTAGGGACGTGCTCGCAGGAGCGAGCGCAAGGCGTCGTCGAACGCGGCGCTCTGCAGCCGGTGGGCCATGTCCGGGCGCGAATCGATAATGAGACGGCGCAGCCGCTCGCGGGCCGTTCTGCGCGGCGCAGGCGCCGTCGTCACCGATGCGCATAACACCTCAAGCCGCTGTATGGCGCCGCCGGGATCTGGGTGGTTCGCGTCCTGGAAGCTCAGTAGATGCACCTCATGCCGCCTCGCCAGGCCCCTGATGAGGTGATAGTTGCGCAAACTGGTTCCCTGGTGGGGAGGATACGGCAATTGAGGCGTCAGCAGAAGGATGGTCAGGTCTTTCGTTTCAGAATGATTCATACAGTTCCAGGGTGGCTTTAGCCGTCTTGCGCCAGGAAAAGCGGCGCGCCTGTTGGCGTCCGGCAGCCACCAACCTTGCTCTGTAATCGCTGTCACAGAGCACACGTTCCATAGTCGCTGCCCAGGATTCGACATCGTCAGCATCTAGCGTTACGCCGTCTTGCCCCACGATCTCCGGCAGCGAGGCCCTGTTGCTGACCACAACGGGGCAACCACAGTGCATCGCCTCCAATGGCGGTAGGCCAAACCCTTCGTAATATGAAGGCAAGGCCAGAAGGCCGGCAGAATGGTAAAGATGCGCGAGTTGCTCGTCAGATATGCGGGATAGATGGCGCACACGCCCGTTTAGCCGCAATTGCTCTATAGTCTCGAAGATTTCTTCGTACAACCAGCCGTGGCTACCCACAAGGACTAACGGCGTGTCGATGGCGCTTGCCCGGCACAGATCCCGGTAGGCGTGCAAGAGGGTGGGAATATTCTTTCGCGGCTCCAGCGTGCCCACAAAGAGGATAAAACCGGAGGGAAGATTAAGAGATTTTAATGTACGGCTGATCGTCTCCGGGTCATGAGACTTCAGAAAGGTAGGGCTGGCAGCCAGGTGAATGGTATGTACTTTCTGGGGAGATACCTGTAACTGTGCCAGCAAATCTTGCCGCGTATACTCACTATCTACGGCGATCTGGTCGGCCTCTTTCACGGCCCAACTGATTTGCTCGCTGTAGTAGCGACGGCTCTCCTCTGTCAGATACTGCGGATAATGGAGAAAGCCCAGGTCGTGGACCGTGATCACGCGGTGACTGGCGCCGGTTGCCGGTGGTATGAAATCGGGGCTGTGCATGACGTCCAGGCGCCTGGGCAGGAGTTCGGCGCCCAGCAGCCAGCGCTCCAACCGGTGGTGACAGGGAGTCCATAGGTTTCGCCCCCGGAAATTCTCTGCGGCAGGCAGGTAGCTCCTGCTATCCTTACGGCTGTGGAAAACGGTATAATTATTATCAGTGTCAAGGTCGGCCAATGCAGGCAATAGGTGCAGGATGTAGCGACTAATGCCACCCATCTGATAGTATGGCAACCTGGCGTCAATTCCGATATGCATGCCCAGATTGTATTGCCTTATGCGCGTAGCGTAAACACGACAGCGCGTCACAACACTGGTCTCTGGTTTTACGATTGGGGGTAAGCGGTCTATAATGCGAACCGGTTCAGGATCGAACTGAGGAGAATAGGAACTATGGCGAAAAATAACTCATCGCGATTGCCCGACCTGGAAGAAATTCATAATCGACTGGAGTGGATAGACGAAGAGCGTCGCAAGTCCACACGGCGCATTGCCGAGTTGGAGAAGAAAGTGGCCTTGCAGGAGCGGGAGATTGAAAACCGCGAAAGTCGCATCAAGGAACTCGAAGAGCGCCTGACCAGCGTTTCTTCACAGGTGTCGCGCCTGCCGCAACTAGACACGCAGTTGGCACAGTTCAAGGACGAAATCGTCAGCCTCATTGAACAGTACGACGAGCGCCGCATTCGCTCCGAAGAGGAGATGGAACGCCTGCGCCGTGTGGAACAGGAAGGCAATGCGCGTGAAATCGGTGAGATAAAGCGCGAGCTGCCCACAATTAACCGCCTCCAGAACGAAATGGAACTGCGACAGGCTGAGGAAGCGCGGCTGGCGAACCTCATCGGCGTGCTGCAAAATCGCATCCCGAACATGGAAAATCGCATCGAAAACTGGTCGAACGACCTTTCCTATCTGGAAAAGGCCGAGGGACAGAACAGCCGTAACATCAACGAAATACAGACCAAGCTGGTTGAGATTAACAAGCGTTGGGAGCCTCTAGAAAACCGCTTCGACATCATGAGCGATAAGCTTGGCAAGCTCGAGAATAATTTGGAGGCACTGACGGCGGCGCAGGCTGACCTGAGACAGGAAATTAAGAGTTGGGCGGAGCAAATCCAGTTAGGCGAATATGAGCGAAATCAGCGGCTCAACAACTGGGAGCGCACGCTGGAACAGCACCAGGACACGATGGACGGATACCAGCAACAGTGGGTCACGTTCTCCGACCAATACAAAGAAGCGAAGATGGCGGTACAGACGTTGGCAGAGTGGCAACGACAGATTGAGCAGCAACAACGGGAAACGTCCGAACTGGCGCGGGTTGAGATCAATCGTATGCACAGCAAATGGGACAATTTCGTTCTTGACCGCGATAAGAAGTGGAAGAACTTCGAGGTCGATATAGACCAGCGTCTGTCGAGCGCTGACCGCCAGGAGAGAAAGATCCGCGAGCAAATGATGGCCATGGACGAGCGCATTGATGAGCTAGAGCAAGAGACGGAAAAGATGTGGCGCGTTCAGACGGCACAGGCAGATGCTCTGAAGCAATTCCCCAGGATCTGGCAGGAGGAAATTGAGAAGACGCTGGCGCACGACCCCAACCGCCGCCGCCAGCCCGCGCTCGTACCGGTGCGCGACGAGGAGATCTAGTCGGCAATCATGCTCTAACGCAGTGTAGCGGCTAAATTCTATGCACGTTATTGGGACGGCAGGACACGTCGACCACGGTAAATCAACACTGGTCCGAGCCTTAACCGGCATCGATCCTGACCGGCTCGCGGAAGAAAAAGAGCGCGAAATGACCATCGACCTGGGCTTCGCCTGGTTTCAGCTAGAGGTCGAGGGCAGTGTGGAAGAAGTCGGCGTCGTCGACGTGCCAGGCCACCGGGACTTCATTGAGAACATGCTGGCCGGCGTGGGAGGCATCGATCTGGCCCTGTTTGTCGTGGCCGCGGACGAGGGCGTCATGCCGCAGACGGTGGAACACCTGGCTATCTTGGACCTGCTAGACGTGCCGGGCGGAGTCGTAGCCTTAACCAAAACAGACATCATCGAAGACGCCGATTGGCTGGAACTCGTCATTCTAGACCTATCAGAAACGCTGGCGGGCACCATATTGGACGACGCCCCTATCATTCCTGTGTCGGCTCGCACCGGCGAGGGTATCGAGGAACTGCGCGCGGCGTTAGGAGAACGACTCCGATCCGCGCAACCCCGATCAGACAAGAATCGGCCGCGCTTGCCAATAGATCGTGTCTTCACCCTCAGCGGTTTTGGAACCATTGTAACCGGCACGCTCGTCGATGGGAGCTTGCGTACCGGCGACGCAGTCGAAATTCAGCCCGCTGGCCTGCAGGGTCGCATCAGGGGACTGCAGACGCATAAAACTGGGCGTGACGTGGTCCGTCCCGGCAGCCGCGTTGCTGTAAACGTGTCCGGCGTTGACGCCGATGAACTTAATCGAGGTGACGTGCTGGCAGCGCCCGGTGTGCTCCGCGGCACGTTGATGATCGACGTGAGTTACCGGCACCTCGAGCAGGCCACAACCCCATTAAAACATAACACGGAAGTAAAACTATTTACGGGCGCCGCTGAAGTTATGGCCCGCGCCCGTGTACTGGGTGCGAAAGCAATCGCGCCGGGAGAAGAAGGCTGGTTGCAACTTGCCCTACAGCAGCCCGTGGCTATGCTACGCGGCGATCGCTTCATTTTGCGGCGGCCTTCCCCACCGGCTACTCTGGGCGGTGGAAAGATCCTGGACGCCCAACCGGGTCGCCGCCACCGTCGATTCCGCCCCGAAGTTATGGAGCGTTTACGAACACTGGCCGAGGGCAGCCCGGCCGAGCTATTGCTGCAAAAACTGCGCCGGCTGGAGCCAGTGCAATTGTCGGAGTTGATTCAACAATCCGGCATGGCTGAAGAAACGGCGCGTGAGGCGTGGCAACAACTGGCGGACGCCGGCGATGTCCTGCGGCTGGAGCAGCACGCCCTCTCCCGCGCCCGTTGGCAACAATTGGTGGATCGCGCGCGAAATGTTCTCGAAGCGTATCATGAAACGCACCCTCTGCGGCAGGGGATGCCGCGCGAGGAGTTGCGCAACCGTCTGCATTTGTCCACATCGGTTCCGACCGCTGTATTTAATCGCTTTATCGACCTTGCAGAGGAGGAAGGGATCGAGGAAACCGGCACGGTTGTACATATTGCCGGTCATGAAATCGAATTCTCCGGCGCACAGCAGAAGGCTATCGAGGACCTTATGGCCCGTTTTGAGCAAGCGGGCGTTAACTCACCCAGTGTGAAAGAGTGCCGCGAAGCCATAGGCACAGAAGTCTATGAAGCCTTGCTCTTTCTTGGTGGGTTATATCAGCTTAATGACGATGTTGTCTACACGAAAGACCAGTATCAGCATCTGGTGGAGGAAATTATCGACTTCTTACAAACACATGACGCGGTAAATGCCGCGCAAATTCGTGATTTATTGAATACCAGTCGCAAATATGCTATCGCTCTGCTGGAACACCTCGATCAGAAGAGAATTACCAGGCGAGTAGGCGATGAGCGTGTACTCACGCCTCAGGCCAACAAAGTGGATCGAGTGTAGAGTGAGCGTTATGGGAGCAAACAGAGATGATAGACACAAAGGATTCATCAGGCGAATCGCGCGCCATGCAGTACCGGCGCCGTTACAAGGGCCTGATTACAGTTCGCAGCAAAGTACACGTACGAGATAGCCAGGCTTTGAGCCTGGTCTATACCCCGGGGGTGGCCGAGCCCTGTCTTGAAATTTCCCGCCGCCCCGAACGGTCCTTCGACGTCACCTGTCGCGGAAACACGGTGGCCATTGTCTCCGATGGTTCCTCCGCCTTCGGTATGGGCGACGTTGGTCCAGAAGCGATTCTGCCTGTGCTGGAGAGCAAGGCGGTCATTATGAAGACCTTCGCCGGCGTCGATGCCCTGCCGCTTGCCATCGCCGCGCACACAACAGAAGAGTTTGTAGACACCGTTTTGAATATCAGTCCCACCTTTGGTGGAATCAGCATTGAAGACGTCGCCTCACCCAAGGAGTTGGCGATCACCAACATCCTGGAACGCTCGCTCTTTATTCCTGTGGTCAACAACCACCGGGAAGGGGTAGCTATCGGCGTTCTCGCCGGCCTGATGAACGCAGCCCGCCTTGTGGGCAAAGAGATTGCCGACATGCGCGTTATCATCAATGGCGCCGGCGCCGCCGGGCTGGGCACAGCGCAGCTCCTGCACCATTGCGGCGCCCGCCAGGTCATCGTGTGTGACCGGGACGGAGCGCTCTACAAATATCGTCCCACCGGAATGAACTGGGCCAAGTGGGAAATCGCCAAACTCAGTAACCCCGACTACGAAAAAGGTACGCTTGGAGACGTTCTGCAAGGCGCAGACGCGTACGTCGGATACGCATCGGGCACGAGCCTGACGGCAAAACAGATCCAGACCATGGCCCACGACCCCATCCTGTTCACCTTCGGCTCGCCCATTGAGATAACGCCGCAGGAGGCGCGCGCTGCCGGCGCCGCCGTCGTGGCCACGGCCCACTCCACCTACCCTAACCAGATGGACATTGCGGCCGTCGTCCCCGGCATCTTCCGCGGATTGTTGGATGTGCGCGCCGAGAGTTTCTGTCTGGCAGCACAAATGGCGGCTGCAGAGGCTATCGCCAGTTTTGTGACCGAGGATGAATTACACCCTGACTACATCTACCCACATCTGATCGACTATCGGGTTGCGCCGTATGTCGCCGCTGCCGTGGCCCGCGCCACGCTGGACGCCGATCTGGCCAAACGGCGCGAAGCCACACCGGAGGCCACTGCCGAGCGTACGCGCGCCTTCGTTTACGAGGGCCGTTTACCTGTGCCATCGCCCAGCGGCCGAATCGACCTGGATTACGCAGAAGAATCACTGGAGCTGCACGATCGCTACCAGGGCTTGTTAGAGATCAACAGCAATATCCCGGTAAAGGACAACTATATTCTCGAGGAGTTCTATCTGGTGCCGGGCGCCCTGGAAGCGACGCGGCTGATCAAGGACGTGCCGTCCGAAAGCTTTGAGCTCACGGTGCGTGGCAATCTGGTCGGCGTGGTCAGCGATGGCAGCGCCGTATTGGGTCTGGGTAACATTGGCGGACGAGCGGCGCTTCCCGTGATGGAAGGAAAAGCGATCTTGTTCCACACGTTCGCCGGTGTCGAGGCATTCCCCATCTGTCTGGCAACGCAGGATCCCGATCAGATCATCGACATCGTGCAACGGCTTGAGCCCACCTTTGGCGGCATTAACCTGGAAGACATCAGCGCGCCCCGCTGCTTCTACATCGAGCGCGAGTTGCGCGAACGGACCGACATCCCCATCTTTCACGACGATCAGCACGGCACAGCCGTTGTCGTGCTTGCCGGCATTCTGAACGCCTGCCGGCTGACGGGAAAGAAACCGGAGGAGCTTTCCCTCGTGGTCAACGGTACAGGCGCCTCAGGCGTGGCCGTGACCAAATTGCTGATGGCCATGGGTGTGCAGGACGTACTGATGCTAGACACGCGAGGCATAATCTACAAGGGTCGCAAAGAGGGCATGAACTGGATCAAGGATGAGATGGCCGAGGTCACCAACAGCGAACGCATCAAGGGGGATCTCGCCCGCGCAGTCCAGGGTCGTGACGTCTTTATCGGCCTTTCGGCGCCGCGGGTGTTGAGTGGTGAGATGGTAAAAACGATGGCAGAGGATGCAATCATCTTCGCCCTGGCCAATCCAATACCCGAGATCATGCCTGAGGAAGCGCTGGAGGCGGGGGCAGCAATCGTTGCTACCGGGCGCAGCGATTTACCCAACCAGGTCAACAACTCCCTGGCCTTTCCCGGCATCTTCCGCGGCGCGCTGGACACTCGCGTACGTAACATCACAGACGAGATGAAGATCGCCGCCGCCCAGGCCATTGCCTCGCTGGTGGAGGACAAACAGTTGCGCCCGGATTGGATCATCCCCAAAGGCACCGATTTCAGTGTCGCGCCTGCCGTGGCTGAAGCAGTGGCGCGCACGGCCATCGAAACGGGTAAGGCGCGCCAAAAGGCGGATCCCGCCGCAATTGCGGCCGCCGTGCGCCACCACGTGTACGAACGGCGCGAGTAATCGCGGCCAGTGATCACGGCAAGTAACCACACTAACAGAAATCTACTTCTGAAGTGCTATGCTGGCGAAGGATAGGAAATGACGTGAATGGCTGAAAGGAGTATGCAGTGCATGTCGAATTGATAGAGGGGGCAGAGGTCTTTTCCACGCTGGGTGAAGAGTGGGACTCTTTAGTGGCGCGGGCCATGACCAACACCCCTTTCCAACAATTGGCCTACCAGCAGAGCTGGTGGAACCACCTCGGCCCTGGCGACCTACACACCATCGTCGTGCGCGATAGCAAAGGCGGCGGTCTGTGTGCCGTTGCCTGTTTCTACCTGTACGAGGGCACGTTGTACTTTAATGGCTGTGTTGAAGAGACCGATTACCTTGACCTGATCGTTCCGACCTCGGATGCTGAATGGGCCTGGCAAACAGTGTTCGACACCCTGGAAGGCCCCAACTTCCCCCCCTGGGAGCGCCTCAACCTATGCAACGTACCGGATGTGTCGCCGACGCGCACAATACTGGCGCAGATAGCTTCGCAGCGCGGTTACCAATTCAATGTAAGCGTGCAGGACGTTTGCCCCGTACTCTCCCTACCCGAAACTTTCGATGATTACCTGATGGCGCTGGACAAGAAGCAGCGTCATGAGATACGCCGCAAGCGGCGTCGCGCGCGGGCCGCCTCCGCCGAGCTAGCGATGGTGGGGCCAGACGACAACGTTCACAAAGAAGTCGATGTCTTCCTGGAACTGTTGCAGATGAGCACAACGGAGAAAGAGGATTGGCTCAACGAAGGGCGTCGCGCCGTCTTTCATGAGGTTGGCGAGGCCGCCCTGGCAGCCGGCTCCTTACAGCTCCTTTTCTTGGAACTGCGCGGCGAGAAAATCGCCGGGCTTTTCAATTTTGACTATGATGGTCGCATCTGGGTCTATAACTCAGGGTTGAACATCGCGCAGTTTGGCCGTCTGAGCCCGGGCGTCGTCCTGACGGCCGATGCTATCGAAATGGCTATCGAGACCGGCAGAAAAGAGTTCGATTTCTTACGCGGTGATGAACAGTACAAGTATCGCTTCGGCGCGGAGGACACCACTATCCACCGCGTACAAATGAGTCGCTCTTGATGATGGAAGGTCTACCACTGAACGCGCCTCAACCTTATCCGGCTCCTGAGCACGGCGTGCGACGGGTCGCCATGCTCAGCGTGCACACATGCCCCCTGGCCATGCTGGGAGGAAAGAAGACGGGGGGAATGAACGTATACGTCCGCGAATTAAGCCGGGCGTTGGGAAACTGCGGCATCCAGGTCGATGTATTCACGCGCTCTCAAGATGACTGCCAGCCACGCGTGTGTCACGACCTGGGCGATTTAGCCCGCGTCATTCACGTTCCGGCGGGGCCAGAAGAACCCATTCCCGTGGTCAGCATCAGTGAACACCTGGACGAGTTTGTGCAAGGTGTTCTGTCCTTCAAAGTGAAAGAAGCCGCGACTTATGATTTGATCCACAGTCACTACTGGCTGTCAGGTCTGGTAGCGGAGCAATTGCGCGCCGGATGGTCCCCTCAGATACCCATCGTGCACATGTTCCACACCCTGGGACATATGAAGAACCGCATTGCGCTAAACGAGGACCAACAGGCGAGTCCGGAGCGGATAAACGGCGAAACGCACGTCCTGAGTTTCGCCGACCGCATCGTCGTTTCCACACCCGCTGAAGAAGCACAGCTAAACTGGCTTTATGGGGCCAATATGGAAAAGGTGGTCACCATACCGCCGGGGGTAGACCTGGAACGATTCCACCCTATCCCCAAAGAGGAAGCAAAACGTCGTGTCGGCATTCCCCCGGCCGACCGCAACATCATCTTTGCCGGACGGATCGAACCCCTAAAAGGGATCGACACGCTCCTGCGCGCCATCGCTCTGATCCAGAAACGACGGCCGACGGCAATCGAGAACGTGTGTGTGGCGATTATTGGTGGTGATCCTTGGAGCGATGATCCCGATGATGAGATGGCTCGTCTACAATCACTACGCGAAAATCTCGGGATACGCGATCTGGTGACCTTCCTGGGCTCCAAGGATCAGGAAATCCTGCCCTATTACTACGCCGCAGCGGAGATGGTCGTCATGCCCTCACACTACGAGAGCTTCGGCCTCGTGGCCTTAGAGGCGATGGCCACCGGGACGCCCGTAATCGCCTCCGAAGTGGGCGGTCTGGCCTTTCTGGTGCAGGACAACCGCACAGGCTATCATGTTCCCAGTCGCGACCCGGAAGCCCTCGCCGACCGCATCTATCGCCTGCTGAGTGACCACTCCTGTCGCCAGGCGCTAGGCCATAACGCGCAAGCATATGCGCGACAGTATGCCTGGCCCAGGATTACTGCGCGCATACTTGACCTATACTCTGAGGTGCATCGTGAACGCAACTCGGCGCCGGAGTCGTGAGTAATCACCCGGGTTACTCTGTCGTCCGCACCGCTTCTTGAGCGCCCGTGATCAGCTCCACGCCGCCAAGGTACGGGCGAAGTATCTTGGGCACCCTGATACTGCCGTCTTCTTGCTGATTATTCTCCATGAGAGCGATCATTACCCGCGGCAAGGCCAGCCCGCTGGCATTCAGCGTGTGTACATGCCGTGGCTTGCCGCCGCCTTTTGGCCGGTAGCGCACATTCGCTCGCCGTGCCTGGAATGCTTCGTCGTTACTGATGGAGCTGACCTCTAGCCACTCCTCTGACCCGGCAGCCCACACTTCGAGATCAAATTTCCGCGCCGCGGCGAAGCCCAGGTCACCGGTGACCATCTCAACACGACGATAGGGCAGTTCCAGCGCCTCGGCAATATCTGCAGCGTCCTGGATCAGTTCTTCAAATGCATCGTAGCTGTTCTCGGGACGCGTGAAGCGGTACATTTCTACTTTGTCGAATTGGTGACCGCGCTTGATTCCGCGCACGTCCCGGCCCGCGCTCATCTTCTCGCGCCGGAAGCAAGGTGTATAGGCCACATACTTCAGCGGCAGTTGTTCTTCATCCAGGATCTCATCGCGGTGAATGTTGGTCAGCGCAATTTCGGCCGTGGCCAACCACATGAAATCCTCTTCGGCGTCACGGTAGATGTTCTCAGCAAACTTTGGTAGCTGTGCCGCGCCGACGAAGCACTCCGAGCGCACCATGAACGGCGGGTAGATTTCGGTGTAGCCGTGTTCATTGACATGATAGTCGAGCATGAACTGGATCAGAGCCCGTTGTAGCCGCGCGCCCCATCCACGCAACAGATAGAAGCGGCTCCCGCTCAGCTTGACGCCCCGCTCGAAGTCGATGATGTCTAGCTCGGGGCCCAGATCCCAGTGGGGTTTTGGCGTAAAATCAAACGCAGGGTGCGGGGCGCCCTCGGGCTCATAAGCGATGTTGTGGCTGTCGTCGGGCGCCACGGGCACGCTTTCGTGCGGCATATTAGGCACCCACAGCATCTTTTCATCTCGCTCCTGTTCCACGCGGCGCAATTCCTCATCCAGTTCACCGATGCGTTCGCCAATATCTCGCGTTTCCACCTTCGCCGCCTCAACCTTCTCGCGCAGCGCCGTTGCCTCTTCCTCCAGCGTATCTCGCGATTCGTCGGCGCCCTCAAGCTCACTCTCCAGCCGGCGCAATTCACCCATCCAGCGCCCGATCTGCTTTGAGGATTGATTCCGCTGCTGGCGCAACGATTCCACCTCCTGGATAATCTCCCTTCTCTGCGCATCCAGAGCCAAAATGTCGTCGATGGGCGCCGTGTCATTCAGTTTGGCTACCTGTTCCTTGACCCATTCAGGTCGTTCGCGTATCAGATCAATGTCGAGCATGTGCAACTCCTTACCGTGCTATCTTCGCTTCCTCTCTTCGGCGACTGTCCAAATCCCTGTGTCCCGTGAACGCCAGATACAAAAAACCCCCTCGTCGCCAGGACGAGAGGGCCCGTGGTGCCACCTGGATTCTCCCACCACAGCCGGCGACGCCGGCGCAGGGGACTCTTCAACGCGTTAACGGGCGCACCCGTTCTGCCTTGTGCTGCTAAATCGTCACAACTTTCTCGGCAGAAAACGTGGCGAAGCATTTGTTCTTGCAAATTTCACGGCAAACGCTTTGCCCCAGAGTGGATTTCGGCCAGGTGGCTGTTAGCTCGCAGCAACCGCTAACTCTCTGCGGAAGCCAAAACCGGCTTACTTATCTCTGGATAGTCATTTTAACTATTCTGCTTTCGGTCACATTATAGCAATGGGACTGCGCTATGGCAACGACTTTCCCCGCCGGTATCGGGCTAAATGGCCCGCCAGGCGGTAAGAAACAACAGAAACCAGCCAGCCAGAAAGGCTACTCCACCGAGCGGCGTGATCGCGCCCAACCAGCCTACACGTGTGAAGACCAGTAGATAAAGGCTGCCGGAGAAAATGACGATGCCCGCAATGAACAGATAACCTGCCCATCCCGCCCAGCCGTCGGGCCACGTTTGCAACATCCAGGCAGCGACAAACAGCGCCAGCGCATGGAACATGTGATAGCGAACCGCGGTCTCGTAAGTCCGTTCGAATCGGGGATATTGTTCGAAGTAGGATGCCAGCCCATGGGCGCCGAACGCCCCCGCGGCAACGCCAAGAAACATAAAAGCCGACGCTGCCATTAGCAAACCTTTCATATCACTGACCGGGCTCCTTTCTTACAGATCCGTGTTCCGACCACAATTAGAAACCGTACTTCTCACGCAGGGCGCGCTCGACCTGCCGTTCAGCATCTCGCTTGGCAATCGTAGCCCGCTTGTCATATAGCTTCTTGCCGCGCGCCAGCGCCACTTCCACCTTGGCCCAGCCATTTTTCAGATACAATTTGGTGGGCACCATGGTCATACCTTTCGTTTGCAAGGCATCCAGGATCTTGTTGATTTCGCGCCGGTGCAGAAGCAGCTTGCGCGGTCGCGTCTGCTCATGATTCTCGCGGTTGCCGTGTTCATACGGCGCAATGTTGGCGTCAATGAGCCATAATTCGTCGCCACGCGGCTGAACATAGGCCCGCTGCAGGCTCACCTTATGATCGCGCACTGACTTGATCTCAGTGCCGCTGAGCACCAGCCCGGCCTCAAAACGGTCCAGCAGATGATAGTCGTGACTGGCGCGCCGGTTCCGCGCTACAATTTCAATTCCGTTCTCTCGATTCTTAGCCATCGTTGTTTCGTACGATTTAAGGTCGGAATGCAGCCGACCTTCTCATTTCTCTACTCGCCGGTCAAAAGATATTCTACCGCGCGATTTAACTGGGCGTCGTTCTCATCACCCAGATCCTCCGGTGTGGGAATCTCAATATCAGGTGTGATTCCCTGACCATCAATACTCTGATTGTCCGGTGTGTACCAGCGGGCAATCGTCACGCGCAGCTCGGAGCCATCGGACAGGACGTGGCTCTGTTGCACTGAGCCTTTGCCAAACGTAGTCTCTCCGATGACGACGCCTCGCCCGTGGTCCTGTATAGCGCCGGCGACGATTTCCGACGCGCTGGCGCTTCCGACATTAACCAGCACCGCTAATGGGATCTCTTCGGCAAGATCACCAGCGCCACTGTGATAAACCTCGTCTGTACCCATGGTCGAACTGCGATCATAGAGAATCACACCTTCCTCAAGAAAGATGTCGGCCACAGCAACGGACTGGTCCAAATAGCCGCCTGGATTATCGCGTAGGTCGAGTATCAGACCTCTGGGATTCTGATCCAACAGTTCTTGCAACGCTTCATTGAGCTGGCTGTTGGCATTTCTGTTGAAGCTCGTCAGCCGCACATAGGCGATATCGTCGTCCAACATCTCAGACTCGATGATGGGAATGACGATGCGCTGGCGTGTAATCGTGAATTCCAGCGGCTCATCATTGCCTTCGCGCCGCACCTCAAGCGTTACCTCAGTCCCTTGTGGCCCGCGAATGAGCGCAATCACTTCGTCCAGGCCTCTACCAACCATCGACTCGCCATCCACAGCAACGACGATGTCGCCGGCGCGGAGCCCTGCCTGAGCGGCAGGCTGTCCGTCCATCGGGCGCACGATTTCCGTCATGCCCTGCTCATTCTCACGCACAAAGGCCCCAATGCCCTCAAAGCTGCCTTCCAGATCCTCTCGCATCCGTTCCGCGACATCCGGCGGCGCAAAGCGTGTGAAATCGTCATCAAGCGCGTTCAGAATACCGCGAATGGCGGCGTAGGTAAGCGTCTCATCATCAGGAAGCTCTCCGTCAAATTCCTCTTCAAGAATGCCCCACACTTCCCAGAGTAGCTCCAAATCTTCCTCGGTGAACTCGCCAGTACGTGCGGGACGCGTGTTTTCACCCGTCTCCGACGAGCCCGGTTCCGATGTATTGCTCTCCTCAGCCTCTACCGCTTCACTCGGGCGACTGTCATCTGTCACTTCAAAGCTATCTCTCTCTGCGGCGGCTTCCTCTGGTGTGGGCGGTTCCGTCACGTCCACGGTTCCCTCTACCACGATCTCACTTACACTTGTAGAGGAAGGCTGTACGCTTGCCGTGCGCAGCCCAAACCAGTAGGCTCCAGCAGCCATGCCCATACAAAGAAACAGCCCGACAAAACTAAGAACGAGAAAAAGTATAATTACGCGAGTCTTATTGGCCATCAGCTATCCCATTCCGTAAATACTCGACGGCTCTGTCAAGTGTCACATCTTGACCATCATCAGTTGCCTCCTGTGAAACCTCCACAGAGATATCCGGCTGCAGGCCCTGCTGGTCTATTTCATGCCCGTCAGGCGTCAGCCAGCGTGATGATGTAATGTGTACTGAAGAACCATCGCTCAAATCATAGACAAGTTGTACGGAGCCTTTACCGAATGTCTTGCTGCCGATGAGGATAGCTCGTTCGTGATCCTGTAAAGCTCCGGCCAGAATTTCGCTTGAACTGGCAGTGCCGCCATCGATCAGTACGACAAGCGGCATTTCGACCGCAAGACCGCCCGGGTTGGCTTCATACGAGCGCTCACCTTCTCCTTTACTCTTCTGGCGCATAATCAATCCGCCATCGAGAAAGTGGTCAGCCACGTCAACAGCCGCGTCGAGCAAGCCACCGCCATTGTGCCGCAAATCAAGGATCAGGCTCTGTGCGCCACTTCGTCGCAGGCTATCTAGCGCCCCGGCAACTTCCGCGCTGCTCTCGCCACTAAAACGGCTTAGCTGAAGGTAGCCAATGGT
Source organism: Candidatus Sulfomarinibacteraceae bacterium (assembly GCA_035464315.1). Lineage (GTDB taxonomy): Bacteria > Chloroflexota > Anaerolineae > Promineifilales > Promineifilaceae > JAAYYY01. Next base: position 10,221 of record DATHSI010000116.1, on the reverse strand, counting down.
CGGATAATCGGACAAAATCTCATAGCTCACCGACGGAATCAAAATGTCGCCGCGTTGAACCTCAATATCTACCGGTGTGCTGTCGCCGGGGTGAATGACGGTGAGCACGACCGTTGTGCCTTTCTCGCCGCGAATCCGATTGGCGATTTCTTCGACGCTATGGGAATCATCCACAGGAACCCCGTCCACAGCCAGCAACATGTCGCCACTGCGAACGCCGGCGTCCTCTGCCGGATTGTCGGGAATCGGTTCTAGTATCACCTCGCCCGCGTCATTCCGGCTGATATGCGCGCCTATGCCGCCAAAATTGCCGCGCAGCGACTCACGCTCCTGCTCTCGCGCAGTGGGCTCGATAAAAACAGTGTAGGGATCGCCCAGCTCGCCGAGGGCGCCGCGAATAGCACCATAGGTGACCTGTTTCATCGGTGGAACTTCACCGAAATAGCTTTTTTCCACCCAGCTCCACGCTTCCCAGAACGTTGAGAATTCGCCGCGCTCGTTAGCCGCTGCTGCTATTCCCACTCGCTGCTCGAGGTAGTCATTGGCCACGTAACCGGCAACAAAGGCCACGCCAGCCAGCAAGAATAACAGAACGATTACGAGAACGCTACGTACATTGTTTACCATTGACTCACCTGAAGACAGTCAGATCTTGCGCCTTCGAATTCTAACAGTAGGAGATAGCGAACGCAATTGCGCCCACCCCAACCCTCAACGACACCTAATATCGCTTGTCCCTACAGTAGCCACTCAGTATACTCCACTTATATCCGAGAGCGATTATGCCGCTCTGGGATACAACAACAAAGTGCACGCCATCTTGTAGTGGATTCTGAATGGCCAAGTCTCCTAGAGTCATCATTATTTTTCTATATTTACTATCTATGTTGCTCTCTCCGGGCGCCTTCACGCAGGCGCAGGATGGTGTACAGGCTGATGGTGAAGTCAGAGACTATAGAGCCCAGGCTCAGGCTCTCCTGGACGAGCTTACCGTAACAGAAAAGGTGGGACAGCTATTCCTGGTCACTTTTCGCGGCACGTCCACCGGGGCCGGCGACGCAATTACCGATCTGGTGCTGCGCCACAAAGTGGGCGGGGTTGTATTGCTTGCAGAGAATGACAACATTCAGGGAGGCGGCGAGGAGACACCACTGCAGGTAGCAGCGTTGACCAACCGCCTTCAGGAGATAGCCCTCGTCGGGGAAGCAGCCGTCGTCACAGACACTATCTCGGGCGAAGACGGTGATGCTGCTGCCGACCCGGCGAATGCAGAGACTGAAGCGGCGGAACCGGGAACTCCCATACCGTTGCTGATTGCGACACAGCAGGAAGGGGACGGGCCACCTTTCAGCCAGATACGAGGTGGCGTGACGGAACTACCTAGCTCGATGGCCGTTGGCGCAACGTGGCAACCGTCGTACGCCGAAGAAGTTGGTCGCATCTCCGGTCGCGAGATGGCTGCCTTGGGCATCAATATGCTCCTGGGCCCATCCCTGGACGTCCTGGAACAGCCTAACCCCAGTAGTCCCAGCGACCTGGGCGTGCGCACGTTCGGCGGCGACCCATATTGGGTCGGTTTAATGGGCCGGGCCTACACGACTGGCGTCCACGATGGAGCAGATGGGCGCGTGGCGCTTGTGGCCCGCCATTTCCCAGGGCGCGGCAGCAGCGACCGGCCTCTCGACGAAGAGGTATCAACGGTACGCAAATCGTTAGAACAACTGAAGCAAGTGGAGTTGGCGCCGTTCTTTGCCGTCACTGACGGTGAACCGGGACTGGGCAGCGTCACCGATGGCCTGCTCGTGACACACATCCGCTACCAAGGATTTCAGGGTAATCTGCGCGACACAACGGCGCCGGTCAGCTTCGATCCACCCGCCCTACAAACGTTGATGTCCTTGCCAGAATTTAGCGCCTGGCGCCAGGAGGGTGGTATTCTGGTGTCTGACGCGCTCGGCGTTCGCGCCGTCCAGCGCTTCTATGACAATTCCGGGCAGGAATTCCCCCATCGTCACGTGGCCAAAGACGCGCTGTTGGCGGGCAACGATCTCCTTTATGTCGACAAGTTTGCTTTTGAGGCCGACGATTTCGACAGCCAGCTGGCCAATCTCCTGGACACCATTACCTGGTTTCAGGAACGTTATCTGACTGATCCCGCCTTTCAGCAGCGAACGGACGAAGCAGTACTTCGCGTTCTGGAGTTGAAGCTGCGCCTGTATGATGGCGATTTCAGCCCGGAGAACGTCCAGATTGATCCCGCCCTTCTCGACGAGCAGTTACGGCAGCGCGAAGGCGCGATACTCAACCTGGCCCAGGATGCAATTACGCTCATTTCTCCAAGCCAGGGCGAGCTTCAGGAACGCCTTCCCCGCCCACCGGGTCCCGGTGACCAGATTGTAATCTTTACGGACGTGCGCCAGGGGCAACAGTGTAGTGATTGCACGCCCCAACCGTATATCTCGCAGACCAGTCTCGAAGAGCGCATAATGGCGCTTTATGGACCGGAAGGGAGCGACCAGATCACCGCCGAACATATCACAAGCTTTTCCTTCGGCGATCTCACCGAGTTTCTTGACGCCGGCCCTGGACCTGTGCCGCCGCCCACGCCAGAGCCCGAGCTTACGGAAGAGACGCCTGAGCCAGGCGAAAGCCCGGAAGCCACACCGACGATCGATTATTCACCCGAATTCCAGGTTCAATCCGCACTGCAAAGCGCGGAGTGGATCATATTTGTCACGCTCGATGTGACCCCCAATATCGCCGATTCCTATGCCCTGAAACGGCTCCTCGCCGAGCGACCGGACATCGTACGCAACACGCGCACACTGGTCTTCTCTTACGACGCGCCCTACTATCTGGACACCACCGAAGTCAGCAAGCTCACCGCCTATTACGGCGTGTTCAGCAAGCAGAGCGCGTTCATCGACGCCTCAGCCCGCGTGCTGTTCCAGGAAGCATCGCTGCGCGGTGCCTCACCCGTCGACATCAGCAGTGTCGACTACCATCTCTTTGAAGTGACTCAGCCTGATCCCGCACAGGTGATCGATCTTTTTCTACTTCGTGATGGCTCGCCAGAAGCCCCTCCCAGCGAAGAGCCTATGGAACTGGTTGTCGGCGACACGCTACGCCTGCGCACCGGTGTTATTTACGATCATAATGGCCAGCCGGTTCCCGACGGCACTCCGGTGCAATTCATCCAACAGGATCGGTTGCAGGGATTCACCAGCGTCATCGGCGAGCGACCGACGCAGAATGGAGTCGCCGAGATAGATTACGTGTTGGAGGCGCGGACCGGGCAGTTTCGTATTACAGCGGCGGCAGGAGAGGCAACAAACTCACAGCAGGTGGATGTCGCCATCGGCGACAACGTGCGCGTCGTGCTGGTTACGTTAACCCCAGCCCCGACGCCATTACCGACAAACACACGATTCCCAACGTCGACCCCCAGCCCCAGCCCCACGCCATCGCCCACCCCCACGGTTACGCCCACCCCGGTTCCGCCGCCGCCAGAGCCGCGCATAGAAATTTTTCTCCCTGACCTGTTTATGCTGCTGGGGGTGATCGGTGGTCTGTCGCTAACCGCTTTGGCTGCCGTGTTCATCACGCGCCTCACGGGCAACGGAGACCCCCACCTTCTGGTGCGCCTTGTCGGCTTCGGCTTCGTCGGTGGTTTGTTGCTGTACAATTACTTCGCGCTGGACCTTCCGGGCACAGAATGGCTCTCTAACCTGGGAAGCCTGGCTGCTGTGGTGACCACAGGCCTGGGCGGTGTTGCAGGCATTCTGGTCGGCTGGCGGCAACCCGATCAGAAGGAGCTGTCGCGCCGCCAAAGATCAGCTGGCGATTAGCGCTCCCTGTCAACGTCATTCGCAGGCGCATGTGGACCGTCGCCGCGGTGAAGGGAAATGTCCTGCCACGATACGGGATCCTCGGCGGGCTCCAGGTGAGTAAACACCGCAACGCGAGGGAGCGCCTGTCGCACCTCCCCCTCAATCTTTTCCAGGAGCCGGTGCCCTTTCTGTACACTCCACCTACCAGGCACCTGAATGTGCACAGAGACGAAGCGCTGCGCGCCGGAACGGCGTGTCCGTAAGGCGTGGTAGGTCACGCCGTCGCCCGTGTGCGCTTCCAGGATAGACATGATCCGCTCTTGTTCCTCATCCGGGAGCGCAGTGTCCATCAATCCGCGCACAGAGTCACGCACGAGGCCCGTGCCCGAGCGCAAAATCTGCAGCGCAACCAGTATGGCGATGATGGGATCCAGCGTCTGCCAACCCGTAATCAATACCGCCCCTATGCCCAGGAGTACGCCCGCCGACGTCATTACATCCGTGAGCAGGTGGCGGGCGTCCGCTTTCAGTGATGTTGACTCATACTCTCGCCCGGCGCGCAGCAGCACCAGGGCCACGACCAGGTTTAAGGCAGCGGCAACCAGGGACACAGCCAGTCCAAGATTCAACTGCTGCAGCGGCTGGGGGTGGATTAGTCGCTCCACGGCGGATGCGAGGATCATCGCCGCGGCGATGACGATAAGTCCGCCTTCCAGGCCCCCTGAGAAATACTCGGCCTTTGCGTGCCCATATGCGTGTTCTTCATCCGGCGGTCGCGCGGCAACGGTCAGGGCCACGAGTGTGGCGATGGCGCCCAGAAGATTGACCCCCGATTCCAGCGCATCGGAGAACAATCCAACGGAGCCTGTGATCAGGTAGGCTGTGGTCTTTAAGGCAATGGTCACCACGGCTGTGGCGATTGATAGCCAGGCAAAACGGGTTAACTTTTGTCTGTCTTCCATACGGTTAAATTCTAGCCCAGGACATAGAATGCGCCGCCTCGGGCGCAACAGTACCCATTATTTTGGTTTCCTGGGGATGCCATTATAATTCAAAGGATTAGCACAGCGAATTCGTCAGCTTAAGGAGATGAAATGGCCCTCACACCCCACCAGCAGTCAGTCCTCAACCGAGTCGAGCAGGATGACGTAAAATTCATAAATCTGCAATTTACCGACATTAATGGAGCGATCAAGAGCGTGAGCTTCCCCACGCACCGCCTAGAGGAGATATTAGTCAGGGGCAGCTGGTTCGACGGTTCGTCCATTCAAGGGTTTGCACGCATCCATGAAAGCGACATGGTATTGCGCCCCGATCCCAATACCTACCAGGTGTTGCCCTGGAAGTCACCCGCCCGCCGCACCGCACGACTGATCTGTGACATTTATCGGCCCGACGGGGAGCCTTTCCCCGGCGACCCCAGATACATCCTGCGACGAGCCGTGGCCCGAGCCGAGGAAATGGGTTATACGTACAATTGCGGGCCAGAACTGGAATTCTTCCTTCTCCAGAAGCGCAACGAAACGCTGCGGCCCGTGCCCCATGACGTTGCCGGCTACTTCGACTTCTCACCCCGTGACCTGGCTGCTGCCGTGCGCTCAGACATTGTAGATGCTCTGCAGGCCATGGAAATTGAAGTAGAAATGGAACACCACGAGGTTGCGCCGGGCCAGCACGAAATTGACTTCCGGTATGCTGACGCTCTGACAGCGGCGGACAACGCCATCACTTTTAAGCAGGCCGTCAAGGCCATCGCCACGGAGTACGGACTGTACGCCAGTTTTATGCCCAAGCCGTTCTTTGGGCAAAACGGTAGCGGGATGCACACACACCAGAGCCTGTTCCTTGAGGGCACGAATGCTTTCTTTGCCGAGGATGATGCCTATCGCCTGTCGCAAACGGCTTACCAGTTTGTTGCCGGTCAGCTACACCACGCGCGTGCGCTGAGCGCCGTCGTGGCGCCCACCGTGAACAGCTACAAGCGACTGGTGCCCGGATACGAAGCCCCGGTCTACATTTGTTGGGCGCGCACCAACAGGGCGGCTCTGATCCGCATTCCAAATTACTCTCCCGGTCGAGAGCAATCTACCCGCGCCGAGCTGCGCTTCCCGGATACTAGCTGCAACCCGTACCTGGCATTTGCTGCCATGCTGGCTGCCGGCCTGGACGGCATAGAGCGAGATATGGAACCCGCCAAACCAGTCGAGGAAGACGTCTACGACTTCGACGAGAAGCGCCTGCAAGAATTGAGCATTGGGCAGCTTCCCGGTTCGCTGGATGAAGCAATAGACGAATTAGAAGACGACGCCGTTATTCTGGAAGCGCTTGGAGAACACACTGCGCGCATCTTCATCGAAGCCAAGCGCGCGGAGTGGGACGAGTATCGTATGCAGGTCACAGAGTGGGAGCTGCAACGATACCTGGAAACGCTCTAAGCCGCTCAATAAGGAGAACCCCGAAATGGCCACGCGGTCGCGCACACTGATCCTCCTGCTCATTTTAATGCTGTTGCCGGCTCTCGCCTGCAACATCTTCTCTGAAGCCGCAACCCCTACCGTTGCTGCGCCAACTCAGATCCCTGTGGAAGTAGACACGCCGCCGCCCGTCGAAGCCACATCGACGGTAGAAAACCTGACGACATACAATGATGAGGCGACTGGCCTTTTGTTCGAGTATCCTGAAACGTGGGCCATCGACGCAGGCAGCGACTTGATTACTATTGCCTCGTCCGACGAACTTCTCCAATCTGAGCAATTTGATCGGGAAGGTGCGGGCGTTATCATCATGTTGAGCTCGACGGATGAGTTCGAGGGCCAGGAAGTGACTGAGGTGCTCGCCGAGGTCATAGACACATTCGAATTTGGCGCTGCCGAACAGAGCGTTGAAGGACCATCGCCAACGACCATCAACGGGCAGGAAGCCGCCGTTGCAACTGTGGAAGCGGTGGATGAAGAGACGAGCCAGGTGATGACGTTCCAGTATACGCTCGTGCGACAGGGCGACAGACTCGTGGTCGCTGTTGGGGTAACGCTGGCGGAACACGCTGAGCAATTCAGCCCGACCCTGCAAGCAATCGCCGAATCCATTCGGCTTCAGGCCCTTACCACGCCTATGGTTCAGACGCCGGAAGGCTCAGTCCAATACGGCGAGGTCGTTCGCGGCACGATTGAGGAAGGCCAGAGTTCATCCTGGTCGTTTATTGGCGTCGAAGGAGAAACGCTGGACGTCTCCGTAACGCCACTTACCGAGCAACTTGACGTCACAGTTGACGTCATCGCTCGTTCTGGAAATTCGATACTGGAGCGCGGACCGGTCGACGACGCCTTCGGAACTGAGGAAATCCGCAACCTGACGCTACCGGCCAGCGACGAGTACCTGGTCGTGGTCAGCGGTTTTGCACGTGCCTCCGGCGAATACGAATTGAGGCTGACAGAGGTTGGCGCCGGCGGTTCTATGCCGCGCATCGCTCTTGATGAGACCGTAGACGGGACAGTAGCTCAGAATCAGGTAAGCGATTACGCCTATACGCACGGCACAGACACATCCAGCGTGACCGTCATTGTGCAGCCCGAGGACGAGCTTGATGTCGTCGTAGAGATTATTGGTCCTGACGGCAACGTGCTTGTGCAGGAGGACAGTTCGTACGGGCGCGAACAGGTTGCATTTACCGCCGAGGCAAACAGGGACTACCGTATTCGCGTCCGCGGCTTCGCCGGCGCCGCCGGTGACTTCACACTCTCCCTGTCGCCCGGCGGATTGTCAGGCGACGACCCGGGCACGACCATATCAGCCGCGGCATCGCTACCGGAGAACTCGGAAAGCGGTCATGATTTCCCCTTCACGGCAGCAGCGGGAGATACTGTCTACGCGGCTGTGCAACCGGATGGCGAGCTTGATGTTGTGGTCGAGATCTGGAACGATGACAGTGACGAACTGGAAGACCAAATCGATCTGTCGTTCGGGCGAGAAGACGTCGCTTTCATTGTGCCTGAGACGGGTAATTACTTCTTCAAGGTCCTGGGGTTCGAGGGAGCGAGCGGAACTTATACTATCACCATGACAGGCCCGCCATCGGTCATTTTTGAACTATTCTTCGGGGATGCAGTCGATGGCCGTTTCGGATCGTCAGCCGCCATCGAATACGCCATTCGCCTCAACCCCGATGAGACGATGCATGTGCAGGCCGTGCCTGACGCTAATACCGACGTCGTGCTCACCGTTCTCGATCTGGAGGACAACATCCTGGCGGAGGCTGACGAAGGCTTCAGCGGCGAGCAGGAAACGCTCTCCTATATGACCCCTTCCGACATAGCGGAGGGTACCATCTACTTCATCCGCCTCTCTGATTTCTCCGGAGAAGGCGCCGGAATGTATACGCTATCCCTCGAAAACGAGTAAGGAGTAAGGCGGTAGAGCGGGAAGTCGCAGCAGCAACTCTAACTGTTGCTCTACCGTCCTAGTCCGTGTAGCGTTCCCGGATGTTTGGAATCAGATATTCGGCAAAAGCACGGTCAACGTCATAATCCGGGCGCCAGCCCCAGTCTCGACGCGCGGCGTTGTCGTTCAGATCGGCGGGCCAGCTATCGACGATTGCCTGCCGTTTAACGTCGGGCTCGAAGGTGATTTCGGCGTCCGGAAAGGCATCAAGTACCCGGTCGCGAAACTCGGCTGCCGAGAGACTGAAGCTGGTCACATTGTATACCTCCCGTGACAGCGCACTTATATCGGCGCTGGCGATGTTCAGCAAGGCATCCACGGCATCGGGCATAGCCATAAATGGTATTCGCGTATCAGGCCGCACAAAACAAGTATATGGTTTTGCCTGGGCCGCAGCGTGAATCATTTCTGGGCCATAGTCGCTGGTGCCCCCACTGGGTACGGTGAAGGCGCTGATCAGACCCGGAAATCGCACTGCGCGGAAGTCAAGCATCACCGGTCTGTCTGCTGCAAGTTGCCGGTAATGCTTGCTATAGTAAGTTCCCAACATCTCACCATACAGCTTGTTACACCCATACATCGTGGTCGGATGGTTCCAGTCCCATTCGCGCAGCCGATTATCCCGTTCCTTCGTATCCAGATCGGGCACGCCATACACGGCAATTGAACTGGGGAATACAAAGCAGACGGGGTTACCCTGCCACTCCGACTGTTCGGCGGCTAGCTTCAGCAATCGCAATGTGCCTTCCACGTTCACGCGGTGGGCCAGTTCGGGCGTAAATTCGCCTCGCGTAGAAAGCAGCGCCGCCAGATGGTAAATCACATGGATTTCATACTCGGTTACCAGCCGCCCCAATAAGCCATCGTCAAGGATATCGCCTATGATGTGATGGGAGAGGCCCGCAAGAGACGGCGGGAGCGGCTTGAGGTCAAGGGTTAACAGCTCGATACCGGGACGCTGGCCCAATTCGGCGATCAGCGCCTGCCCAATTTCACCGGCGCAACCGGTTATTAGCGAAACTTGTCTGCGCATCGTTCCCTCCATTGCTTGACTGTGGAAGTCTCGCGGGCTAAGCACCACTGGCGATTCATCCCCCTGTGGTCATGCCCACTCCAGTATACCCGCAATCAGACAGCCTTGCCCGTCGTTCTCGCCACACCGCTGCCGGCGAGGAGCCGCTAAGCGCTGTGGCTGTTACCTTGCAAAAGGAGTGGCATTGTGGACAATCACAGGGCAGTTTTGTACCTATCTCAAGCACTCAACGCGGTGTGCGCGCACACTGCGCCGGCTTATGCGACAACGCGACATCTTCTGGTTCTGGCTACCCCTGTTTGCCAGCTGGCTATTAATGACAACCGAAGGACCCACGATCTCAGCCGTAATCAACCGGCTGCCCGACGAGGTCATCATGCTGGCGGCTCAGGGCATCGTCGTCAGCCTCTCTGTAACCATCGAGAGTCCCATCATCAATCTGCTATCCACCTCCACGGCCCTGGTGCGCGACCGGCAATCCTATCTCATGGTCCGTCGCTACACGATCCACTGGTCCATTGTGCTAACCCTGGTAGCGGCGGCTCTGGCTTTCACCCCTCTCTTCGACCTTGTTGTCGTCACCTGGATGGGCACGCCGCTTGAGATAGCGTACTGGGTGCGGCCTGGCATGCAGATCATGACCTTGTGGACGGCTGCCATCGCCTGGCGCCGCTTTCTTCAGGGTGTATTGATCCACTTTGACTATACGCGCTACGTCGGCTGGGGCACCGTCGTACGCCTTCTGGCCTCGGCGAGTACCGCCATTGGCCTGGCTCTGTGGAGCGGACTGCCCGGCGTAATCATCGGCTCGCTGGCGCTGATGGCCGGTGTGCTCGCCGAAGCTGCCTTTGCGACGCTGGCAGTGGCTCCGTTGTTGCGTTCAGAGCTCGCACCACAAGATTCCGGCGACGGCGCTCCGCT
>DATHSI010000115.1:0-2598 GCA_035464315.1 Candidatus Sulfomarinibacteraceae bacterium | reverse complement strand
GTAGATCTTGAAGATTACGTCAAAGAAAATTATCCGGCGACCAACCACATTCGCGTGGAGAACACGGCCGTACACAACAACCTGCCCGTGGACGAGAGCAAGGCGCAGCAGTTGCGCTGCGATCTGGGCCTGGATGAGGACCGCTTTGTCGTCGCTTACACTGGTAATTTCGAACAGTACCAGGGCATAGACCTGTTGCTGCAGGCCGCCCAGGAGTTGATCGAGGAAACCCCCGCGCTGGCCATTCTTCTGGTCGGTGGCAATCCCGGACAGATCGTCCAGCGGCAGGCTGAGGTAGAGGCAATGGGCTTGTCCGGCCACGTTATTTTCACAGGCACTGTGCCGCTTATGGACTCCCTGCTCTACCTGCACATCGCCGACGTGTTGGCGTCACCGCGGACCGAAGGCCTTTCCATCCCGTTGAAGATCTACTCTTACCTGTACGCCGGCAAACCAACACTGGCCACGAACATCTATGCCCACACCCAGCTACTCACCGACGACATGGCCGTGCTTGTAGATCCGACGCCACAGTGTGTACGCGACGGGCTACAGCAGCTAATCTCCAGCGCAGAGCTGCGCCGGCGTCTGGCCGAAAACGCCTATGCGTTCGCCAGCGAGACATATTCCATGGATAGTTATCTGGCAAAATTGGAGGAAGCTTACGCCTCATTCAACGTTTCCACCGAGGTTGACGAGCTAAACCCAAGCGTCGCAAAGAGTAAAACGCGCTCTGCTCTCTCATAAGGGAGCACGTCATCACCCAATAGCCAGGCACGAACCTTGCACCTATCCGCGTGCATTTCATGAATCGAGATCTAGAAGAGCTAACACGAAAACAATACGACGTGGTCGTCTTAGGCGGCGGCATTTATGGCGCGTGTATCGCCTGGGATGCCACCTTGCGCGGCCTATCCGTGGCCCTCATCGAGCAAAAAGATTTCGGCCACGCCACGTCTGCCAACAGCCACAAGGTCGTTCACGGCGGTCTGCGCTATCTGCAGCACGCCGACCTGAAACGCATGCGCGAGTCCATTCGCGAGCGCACTAATCTCATGCGCATCGCGCCACACCTCGTGCATCCACTGCCTTGCATCATGCCCACCTACGGCCATCTGATGAAAGGGCGAGAAATGATGGCCATGGCCCTGTTCCTGAACGACCTCATCAGCTTTGATCGCAACAAACTCGATGATCCCCAGAAACAAATCCCCGCAGGCAAAGTGGTTTCCCGGGACGAGTGCCTGGAACTGCTGCCCGGAATCGACGCCAGTGGCCTGACAGGCGGCGCTGTGTGGTACGATGCGCAGATGTATAATTCAGAGCGGCTGACACTGGCCTTCGTGCGCTCCGCCGCAGAGCGCGGCGCCCGGGTTGCCAATTACGTCAAGGCCACGGGCCTGGTGTGGGAAGAGGGCCAGGTCGCCGGCGTGCACGCGGTTGACCAGCTATCAGGCAACGCGCTTGAGATTCAGGGTCGCCTCGTGGTGAACGCCACCGGCCCCTGGATAGATGCTCTGTTGCGCTCGTTTGGCATAGAGCGCGAAGACGTGCAGTTAGGCATCCGCCTGGCCAAAGGTGTCAGCATCGCTACCAGAGAGATCTTCGCCCACACCGCAGCCGGGTTATCCAGTCGAAACGGTGACCCGGGCGTGCCGGAGGAGAATCGTCTCTTCTTCATCACGCCCTGGCACGGTCGCTCTATCATTGGCACCACGTACACGCTCTACGAACAACATCCGGACAACATGACCGTCACCATTGACGACGTTCGGGAAGTGCTGGAGCAGGTCAACGCCATCTACCCGCCGGCGAAACTGACGCTGGACGACGTCTCTTACGCTTATTGCGGCCTGCTGCCGGCAAGTAACGTAAACGAAGAAACAGGAAGCGTTAAGCGCGCGGGGCATTACCAGATTCGCGATCACGCCGAGGCCGGCCTGCCCGGACTCCTTTCCGTACTGGGCGTCAAATACACAACCGCGCGCGATGTGGCCGAAAAAGTCGTCACCCGCGTTTTCCACATGATCGGACGCTCGCCGGTACCCACCTGCTCCGACAAGACACCACTGCACGGCGGCGATATTAACGGGTTTGAGAAGTTTATGACTGGAGAGATGAAGAGGAATAGGCCGGGCCTGCCGCCTCAGCATTTGCAATCCTTACTGTACAATTACGGTAGCGCCTACCCGCAGCTACTGGATTACCTGGACAGTAGAGCAACGGCGAGCGGCGAGCGGACCGATTACGGCGCGCTGCTGCGGGCACAGACGCGTTACGCCGTCAACGAAGAGATGGCCCAGCGCCTGGGCGATGTCGTCTTTCGCCGCACCGAGCTGCACGTGGATGACACCCTCGACGAATCCTGTCTGGCCCTTTGCGCTCGAACCATGGCCCAGGAAGCGGGATGGAGCGCCGAGCGCGAGCAGGCGGAAATCGACGACGTGAAAGCCACGATTAAGGCCATGCCCGGACTCACTCTGTAACAAAGGACGCGAGTAGAATGATGGAAACACCCTGGCCGGTTAAACTGTTCAACAAATCTATCCTGAAGCAGATCAAGTATCGCAAGATGCTCGACGCCCTGGGGCCTACCGA
>DATHSI010000114.1:0-73069 GCA_035464315.1 Candidatus Sulfomarinibacteraceae bacterium | reverse complement strand
GGGAGACGACGGCTGTGGCCCCGGAGCTGGTGGGTGAGGGTGAGCCGCTTACTAATCTGGAGGCGGACGCGCCGGGCGCGGCCTATGGCCTGCGTTTCAACGGTCGCCAGACGGTCCTTACTTATCGCGTAGGGCCGCAGGAAGGAATCTGGCGAATATTGCTCGACGGCGAGCCACTGCTGGAGGATGGGGAAGCCGTGACCATTGACGCCTACAGCGCCACCACGCGCTATGGGGTGCGCCGCACCTTGCCTCCCGTGGAGAGTGGCGAGCATACGGTGACGGTCGTCAACAGTGGCGAACGCAATCCCCAGAGCGGGGGGACGCTGATTAATGTGGCCCAGGTGGAGGTGCTGCCGCTTTACCCGGAGAGTAATCTAGGGCTCGTGATCGGCCTATTATTGCTCGTACAACTGGTCGGTCTTGCCCTCTCATTTGTCCTGGGACCGGCGCTCTTTGCCGGGTTAGCCGGCGCTCTGGACACGAAGCGCACCATTTTCCTGGCCTTGGTCGTTTACGGCGTCATCGCTGTGTGGGGGTATTTTCTCAACGCGGTGATCGAGTTCTGGTTTCTGGCCTGGTTGGTGGCCGTCGTGCAGGGCGGCAGCCAGGGGCTCAGCCGCAGCCTCTATGCCAGCCTGTCGCCGGCGTCCAAGAGCGGAGAATTTTTCGGCCTGTTCAGCATCATGGAGAAGTTCGCGTCGTTCCTGGGCCCGTTGCTGTTCGCCGCTGCGGTCGCTATCTTTGATAGCAGCCGGCCGGCCGTGTTGAGCCTGGTCCTGTTCTTCGTCATAGGTGGTTTTTTGCTGACGCGCGTCGACGTGGAGCAAGGCAGAGCCGTGGCGCGTGCGGAAGACGAGGCCTTGTGGGCCGCCGGCTCCGGGGAAGGGTAGCCGGCGCTCATTCCATAGCCCGTTACCGGCGTCTTTCCAACAGAATCAGACTGTACCAGGCGAAGCGCTGCAGGAAGCGCGCGCGCCGGAACAGGCCCCGGTCTATTTTTTGCAGCAGGGCATGCGCTTTGCGAAACAGACCTTCGGTGGCCGGCGTAAGGCGGAAAACGTAAGCCAGGGGGGCCAGCAGGAAGAAAGTTCTGACCTGGTACCGCGTAAAACGCCGGGCAAAGTTCTCCATGTCGGTCAGGATCGCCGGCCGCTCGTCTGACGTACGCAAGCGGGGCGTGAGGCGCCGAAAGAGCCAGAACAGAGGATGATGAGCCATCGGTTCGGCGAATGTGGCCCGGCTCTCAGGTGTCGTGATCCTGTCCATCTCGGCGAAAAAGTAGTCGAAGTCAAGGTGGTGTAGGATCGCCTTTCCGTAGATGATGGGAAACTGGTTGGCGGCAAAGGGCAGCGCCTCGGCGCTGGCCTGTACAAAGTGCACAGTGGCGGTCCCCGTCGCTTCTTGCACCCGCTCCCGCGCGCGGCAAAGCTGGCGGTGTGAGAGGTCCACGCTGATCACGCAGAGGCCGCGAGAGACGAGTTCGAGCGTCTCTTTGCCTTCCCCGCACCCGATATCCAGCACGCGCTCACCGTCTCGCGCCTGCAGGAAGGCTATGGCCGGTTGCACAACCTCGTCAAAGGCGGGCGGATCATAGAGAAAGCGGTCCAGGGCGTCGCGTCGCTGCGCCTCTTGTTCGTGCCACTCAAGTTCATTTCTGATAACGGCGCTGCGGTCCGCCTGCTGCTTGCCAACATCCATCATGGTGTGCTGCATTGTATCGCCTTTCCGAAAAACTTGTCGCCCAATCTGTGGGACTATAGCATAGCAAGCGGCTCTGTCAATGTCACCAACCGAAGGCGCATAACGCAAAAATGTGGGGGCTGGGTTCGTAATTGCCGCTTTAGCGGCTCCGCCGGGCGCTGAAGCGCTCACTACAAGACGCTTTCCACGAATCTGCGCTATACTCGCCCGAAGCGGAGAATCGACGGGGGAGGCGACTATAACCCGACTGGCTGGAAAAGCGGGGAGGTTGCTATTGCAGCGATCCCGTAGGGACCAGATAGTTGGCGATCTTGGCGGGGATATCGTAGACGGGAGTTTCTTTGGTCAGCACGGCGTTGGCCCCGGCTTCGATGCTGTTGTCGAGCGTCGCATCGCGCTCATCGGCCGTGTACATCACGATGCGCGGGTAGCGTTCGTGCTCGGAACGGATGCGTTTGCACACTTCAATGCCGTCGATGCCCGGCATCATCACGTCCAACAGGATCAGATCCGGAACCTCTTCCGTGATCATGTTCAGCGCCTGATAGCCGTTATAGGCGCCGCGCACTTCAAAACCGGCAGCCTCGAGGATGATCTGGCAAAGTTGTACGAGCGAGCGTTCGTCGTCTACGATGAGGATTTTCTTGGCTCGTGCCATATAATGTCTGTGGTACCTTACGCTGTTGCGATGTACTCGGTGGTTGCCTTTTGCAGATGCTTAACAGCGGTTTGTCCTGCTGAAGGTGCTTCTCCGGCAAGCGCGGGCGTGACGACACGCTAACCGAGTGGGGTCGATTGTAGAGGGCAGCTACGAATTCGTAAATAGGCGTAAAGGACCATTTCAGACCACAGTATAAGGAGGTGCTATGTCGCGTATATTGATTCGCTGGGTGGTGAATGCCATTGCCCTTTGGGTGGCTGTTCAGATCGTGCCGGGGCTGGAGCACGTGGGAGAAACAGGGCTCTCTCTACTGCTCATTGCGCTCATCTTCGGTCTGGTGAACGCCCTCGTGCGTCCTATCATCATGCTCCTGACCTGTCCGCTCATTGTGCTGACCATGGGGCTCTTCATCCTGATCATCAACGCCGTCATGCTTTCAATTACGGCGTGGCTCTCCAACATGTTTGGCCTGGGCCTGGTCGTCGAGGGTTTCTGGCCCACTTTTTGGGGCGCGCTGGTGATCAGCATTGTCAGTGGCGTGATCAGTTTGCTGGTCAAAGATGAGCGCGAGGAGAGGCGGGACACGGCCTATTAAGGGATTGTTGTGTTTAGCCGGGCCTCTCACGCAAGGTGGCTTCCAACAGCAGTGTGTGCACGCCGCTGTGCACAAAGCCGACGCTCTCCGCAAGGTTGATCGAGGCCTCATTCTGTTCTGATACTTCGTACAGAGGAAGCTGGCCATTGTGTAACAACTCATCAGCCAGAGCCGCCACAACGCTGCGCCCCCATCCGCGCTGGCGATATTGCGGATTGGTATAGACAGTCACCTCGGCAAAGTAGCGCGTTTGCCAGTTCAGGCTGGCCGACGCGCCTATTTCACCGCCGCTTTCGGCGTGTGTGGGTCGAATGATGAAGCGCGGTTTGCCGTCAGGCGTGTCCGAACGCATGACCAGCACGTTGACGATCGGCTCGAAGCGGCTGCGATCCAGACGGTAGAGAAGCAGGCGCTGCTCGCTGTGTACGTCGAACAGCGCGGAGAGGAGGGGGCCATCCTCAGCCGCGCTGTGGATGAATACGGACGCGCCCGGTTCCAAAGCGTCGTAAATGAGATCGGCCGCGCCCTGCGGATCGTCATCCGGCAGGCGTAGAGTGAGCAACGGTCGAAAGAGGTCGATGCCCGTGCGCGAGGCCGCCAGATATCCTCGCGGTTTTTCGGCCTGGTCGGGATAGAGGTAAAGGCTGGTGCGCTCATCAGGATGGTAGAAGGCGTAGTACGCGGCCATGGCGTCCTCGGCCTTCCTTTCGTCCAGCAGCTGGCGAATGGCTTTCCGTCTCCGGCGCAGCGTCTGCTTATCCATCGCTCGCCTCGGCCTCGTTTGCCAGCCGCTGCAGCGCGCGCAGCGCAATTTCGATCTCGTCCCTGACCGCTTCGGCTACCACGTCGCGATGCGGATCGTACTCCTCCATCGATTCCCCTGTCTGACCCACGTTGCCGTCCACGGCCAGGATGGCGCCTGTCTGCACCCCGCGCAGGCTGCCTACAAGGAACAGAGCAGCGCACTCCATTTCTACTGCCAGAACGTTGGCCGCGATCAGTGTGGGATAGTGGGGCGTTTCCGGCGTATCCACCCCACCGTAAAAATGGTCGTTGGTGAGGACAATGCCTGTGTGAGTGCGCCTGCCGGCGCCGGCGGCGCCCGCGGCCAGCGCGCCCGTCACGCGCCAATCGGCCGCGGCGGGATAGCCTGCCGGCGCCACCTGGCGCCCATAGCCCGTGCTGTTGACGGCAGCCGCGGCCACAACCAGGTCGCCGTCCTGCACCTCTGGATGCAGGCCGCCGCAGGTGCCGATGCGGATCAGGCGGCTGGCGCCGGCGGCAATCAGCTCCTCGAAGGCGATGGCGGCTCCCGCCGCACCCACGCCGTGCGAACAAACCGCTACCGGCAACTGGCCAAAGCGACCGCGATAAACATGGTACTCTCGCTGCTCGCCCAGCACCTGGGCATCTTCAAAGAAGGCAGCCGTTTTAGTAGCGCGGGCCGGATCGCCGCAGACAAGCACCGATGCGGGAACCTCTCCGGGGACCAGGCCCGTAATAGGCAGGACGTTATTATTGCTCATTGTCTCCTGGTGTGATGGTCGCCAGGCGTCGCCCGGCGACCACCGATAATATCCCGTTGTGACAGGCAGTCCTGGCTTTGGCAACGGGCCTACTGTCTATTTAAAGATACGGTTGGGGCGGCTCCGGTTTATTGTCCAAAACGCTTTCAATCTGCGCCATCAAGTCGTCTGTGAGTTGTTCCGCCGTTTCCAGCGCCTTCATATTGTCGTGGATCTGCTCCACGCGGGAGGCGCCGGTGATAACGGTGCTCACGTTTTCGTTCTTCAGGCACCAGGCAATCGCCAGCCGGGCCATCGTCGTGTCCAGCTCGTTGGCCAGCGCGCTTAACTCGCGCACTTTTCGCAACTCTTCCTGTCCCTCTTCGCTTTCCAGCCTATTGCGCAACCAGCTGTACCCTTCCAGGTTAACGCGAGAGTCCTCAGGAATGCCATCGTTGTACTTGCCTGTCAGGATGCCGGAAGCGAGGGGCGACCAGATGGTGGTGCCCAGGCCATATTGCTCGTAAAGCGGCGTGTATTCCACTTCGACCCGCCGCCGGTGGAACATATTGTACTGTGGCTGTTCCATGGTCGGGGGCTGAAGATGGTGACGGTGGGCGACTTCGAAGGCCTCCGTCAGCTGGCGTGCGGTCCACTCCGATGTTCCCCAGTAGAGTACTTTGCCTTGCCGTATGAGGTCCGTCATAGCCCGAACCGTCTCTTCAATTGGCGTATCGTAGTCGGGGCGGTGGCAGAAGTAAAGGTCCAGATAATCGATCTTCAGCCGCCGCAGCGCCTGGTGGCACGCCTCCACAACGTGCTTGCGACTCAATCCCACCTGCGTGGGCCGTGGATCGCGCTGTGAGCCCCAAAAGACTTTGCTGGACACGATGTAACTATTGCGAGGCCAGTTCAGCTCTTGCAGAACCTCGCCCATAATCCGTTCTGATTCGCCGTAGGCGTAGGCTTCAGCGTTATCGAAGAAGTTGACGCCATAATCGTAGGCCACGGACATGGCCTCGCGGGCCCGTTGTACGTCTAACTGATTGCTGAATGTTACCCAGGAGCCGAAGGAAAGGGCGCTCACCTTCAGCCCTGATTGTCCCAATCGCCGGTATTCCATATTCACTCCCTTTTTCACTGTAATGTTTTCGATGTTACTCAGTAAAAGGAAGGCTTGCCGCCTTAAGTGTACTCCACCCACCTTTTTTTGCCAGCCGTGTGTAACTGACGTAAGGTTCTAATGTAAATATATGATTCATCTGAGATCCTATAGCTTTGCTACTGTTTGACAGGAGGAATTGTGAATCGCTTCGAGGTATATACCCGCCTGTTGGGATACCTCAAACCGTACTGGAAGCAGGTTCTAATAGGGTACGTCTCCATGCTGGTTGTCACCCTCCTGAATCTGTTTGTGCCTCAGATCATTAAGAACGCCATCGATCAGGGGCTGGCGGCCGGAGAGCCGGCGGCGCTGTTTATTTCCGGCGGCGTCATCTTGCTCATCGCAGTTGGCCGGGGGTTGGCCGGGTTCGGCCAACGCTTCTACGGCTTGTGGTTGTCCTATCGTTTTTCCTACGACATCCGCAATGAATTTTATCAGCGGATGCAGGCGCTTCCTTTCTCTTTCCACGATCGAACCCAGACCGGCGATATCATGAGCCGGGTCACGAACGATATCACCGAGACAGAACGGTTTGTGGGCATTGGGCTCATGGATCTGCTTGCCGTGGTGCTGCTGCTGGCAGGCGTTGTCGTGGCCATGCTCCTGGAGGACAGATCGCTGGCGATGTTGGCGCTTCTGCCGGTGCCGCTGCTCATTTTTGCCACCGTGCGCTTTGGCAACATTGTGCGCCCGCGCTTTAAGGAGATCCAGGAACAGATGGGCGCGCTATCTTCTACCATGCAGGAAAGCCTGACTGGCATTCGCGTGGTCAAGGCGTTTGCCCGCGAGCCGCACGAGCTGGAGAAGTTCGATATTGACAACGAAGAGTGGTTCGATCGGCGCTATACGTTGATCCAGACCTGGGCCAACAACTGGCCCTTCTTCAACTTCTTGCTGGCGGTCAGTATCTTTCTGCTGCTATGGTTTGGCGGGCCATTGGCCCTGGAGGGCGAACTGACGGTGGGTACTCTGTTCGCCATGCTCTCCTACGTCTTGATGCTCAATGGGCCGGTTCAGCGCCTGGGCTTCCTGGTGAACCTGGCAGCCACAGCGGGTGCCAGCGCCGGTCGCGCCTTCGAGATTATCGACACGCCTGATGAGATCGAAGATCGTGCAGACGCTATCGAACTTCGGGACGTTCGCGGCGAAGTCATTTTCGACAACGTCAGCTTTTCTTATCAGAGCGGCGAGCAGGTCCTACAGGGCGTCTCGTTTCGTGCGGAACCGGGCGAAACCATCGCTTTGATCGGGCCTACGGGGTCAGGCAAGACGACGATCATCAACCTCATTCCCCGTTTTTACGAGGTGAGCGGCGGGCGCATTCTGATCGATGGGCAAGACATTCGCTCTCTGACGCAGGAGAGCCTGCGACGGCAAATCGGAACGGTGATGCAGGAGTCGTTCCTGTTTAGCAGTACTATTGCCGAGAATATCGCTTATGGTCGTCCCCATGCCAGCCGGGAGGAGATTGAAGCAGCGGCCCGCGCCGCCCGCGCTCACGAGTTTATTCTTAGTTTTCCCGAGGGGTATGAGACACGCGTCGGCGAGCGAGGCGTCACGCTCAGCGGCGGACAGAAACAGCGGGTGGCCATCGCCCGCGCCCTTCTGACCGACCCACGCGTTTTGATTCTCGACGACTCCTTGAGCAACGTCGACACAGAAACAGAGTACCTGATCCAGCAGGCGTTGGCCGAGCTGATGGAAGGACGCACAACGTTTATCGTTGCCCAGCGCCTGGTCACACTGAAGAACGCCGACCGCATCCTGGTTCTGGATCGCGGGCGCATCGTGGAGCGCGGCACACACGACTATCTCTTGCAGCAAGGTGGCCTATACCGCCGCATCTACGATTTGCAGTTGAGGGATCAGGAAGAGTTTCTGGCGTTACAACAACGAATGGCAATGTGACGCGCGCAGGCCCCGACCGCGCCATAGCGTGTCAGGAAGTTAATAGATGAGTAGTCGCAGTAAACGAGAGAACGGGAAAAAAGGATCGCGCGATAGAGATCTGGATCTCGGCCTGAGCCTGGAGGAGCAGGAGCGCAGGGCGCGCGAGGAAAAGATACAGGATCTGCTGCCCGACGAGGACGAGGCGTTAGGGAAAGCGTATGATTCAAAGCTGGTTCGCCGCCTGCTGAGATATACGTTGCCCTACAAGGGAATGCTGATTGCCGCTCTCATTCTGATGGCCATCAGCTCTCTGTTGGGCGTCTCGCTGCCCTGGATCATCGGCCGGGCCATCGACTACGGCATACGAAGCGGCGAGATGGACGCCGTGCAGCGTGCAACCATCGCGCTTCTGCAGATGCTTGGCGCCGACTCGCCCACATCGATGCACGTTTTGCGCCTCTGGACGGTAACGCTGATCCTGGCAGCCACCGGCGAATGGCTCACCAATCGCGCGCGCATCGCCATTATGGCTTTTGTGGGTACGCGCATCGTCACCGATATCCGCAGCCAGCTTTTCAGACACCTGCACACCCTCTCTCTCACCTTTTATAACAATTACAGCATCGGGCGTCTGATGAGCCGCCTGATCAGCGATGTTGGTGTTTTGCAGGACTTTGTCTCCTGGTCGCTGACCGGGCTGGCGCGCGCCACGTTTACGCTTCTGGGTATTGTCGTGGCCATGATGGTCATGAACTGGCAACTGGCCCTGGTCACCTTTGCCGTCCTGCCGCTGATGATCATGCTCACCAATTACTGGCGCAGCCGGGTGCGCGAAGCGTACCGCGCCACACGGCAACGACATTCGCTGATTAACGGCTACCTGAACGAGTCTCTGACCGGCATCCGTGTGACAAAGAGCTTCACGCGGGAAAGGTACAACTCGCGCCACTTCGACGACCTGAACCAATCGTACTACGATGCCAACATCGAAGCGTCGCGCCTGGCGGCCATTTTCTTCCCCGGCGTAGATTTTATGGGCTCCCTGGCGACGGCGCTGGTCGTGGGTGTGGGCGGGTATTTGGTCCTGGGCCAGGCGCTCACAGCCGGTACGCTGGTGGCCTTCGTCCTCTACGTAGAGCGCTTCTTCGAACCTATTCGCGAATTGGCGCAGCGCTATAACACGTTCCAGGCGACGATGGCTGCCAGCGAGCGCATTTTCAACTTGCTGGACAACGATCCTGACCTGGTTGACGCAGAGGACGCTCAGGTGCTGCCGGCTGTCGAAGGGCGGGTGGAGTTTGACCACATCTACTTCAGCTACGATGACGAGGAGCTGGTTCTGGAGGATATCAGCCTGCAGGTAGAGCCGGGCCAACGCATCGCCCTGGTAGGTGAAACGGGCGCCGGCAAGAGCACTATCATTCGCCTCATCGCCCGCTTCTTCGACATTGACCGTGGCGAGTTGCGCATTGATGGCCATGAAGTGCGCTCGGTAACGCGCGCCAGCCTGCGCCGGCAGTTAGGCATTGTGCTACAAGACACCTTCCTCTTCTCCGGCACCATTGCCGACAATATTCGCTACGGGCGGCTGGAGGCGACGGACGAGGAGATTGTTGACGCTGCCAAGGCAGTTGGCGCGCACGAGTTTATTATGCGCGCTTCGCAGGGCTACGAGACTGAAGTCGGTGAAAACGGCGTCAATCTCAGTGTGGGGCAGCGGCAGATGGTTTCGTTTGCCCGCGCTCTGCTGGCCGATCCGCGCATTCTGATACTGGATGAGGCGACGAGCAGCGTGGACACGGCGACGGAAAAGCAGATCCAGAAGGCGTTGGATCGCCTGATGGAGAACCGCACCAGCTTTGTGATTGCCCACCGGCTGAGCACCATCGTCAACGCCGACAAGATCGTCGTGTTGGACGGGGGGCGTATTGTGGAGATGGGCGCTCACGAGGAGCTGCTGGCGCAGAAGGGTCGCTACTACAACCTGTACACGATGCAGTGGACGACCGGCGCTGCCGACGATACCGGCAACGGGCAGGGCGTGCAGGAACCGGCGGTCAATCGCCCACCGTCTTAGCGCCAAAGGTGATGCCCATATCACGCGCGGTCAGCACCAGATCGTGATCCAGAGGCACCGTTTTCATCCGTCTGGTCGCCTGTTCCAGGGGCACGTAGCGGACGGTCGGCGGATCCAGGGCGACCATAATCCCTTCTTGTCCCTCCTCGAGCGCTCGCACGGCTGCGGCGCCAAAACGCAGCGCCAATAGACGGTCGCGCGTGGTGGGGCTGCCGCCGCGCTGAAGATGTCCCAGGACCACGACTCGTGTTTCCTGACCTGTCAACGCTTCTAACGCCGCGCCCAGCTTTTCGCCGACGCCTCCCAGCCGCTCCCCACCGCCCTTGTCCCGTTCCTGCACGGTCACGTCTCCGCCAATGGGATGTGCCCCTTCGGCCACGACGACGATTGAAAAGTTGTAGCCAGCGTCATTGCGCTCCTTGATTTTGTCCGCGACCTGGTTGATGTCGTACGGGATTTCGGGGATAAGGATAGCGTCGGCGGTGCCCGCTACACCGGCGTAGAGCGCGATCCAACCGGCGTAACGCCCCATGACCTCCACGACCATCACCCGCCGGTGCGCCTCAGCCGTCGAGTGCAGGCGGTCAATGGCCTTGGTGGCAAACGAAGCCGCGGTGTTAAAACCGAAGGTGACGGTCGTGCCTGCCAGGTCGTTGTCAATTGTTTTGGGCACGCCGATGACGCGTAACCCTTTTTGGGCCAGCGCGTGAGCGATCTTCATGGAACCATCGCCCCCAATGGCGATGAGGGCGTCTGCGCCTGCATCGTGAATGGCGTCTACCAGCGCCTGACTGCGGTCCATCTGGCGCACAACACCGTCTTCCCCGATCACAGAATAGCTAAGCGGATTGCCTCTGTTGGTGGTGCCCAGTATGGTACCGCCCAGGTGTGTGATGCCGCGCACGCTGTCTCTCGTGAGGGGCATGACGCCCCTGTCGCCATAGGTCTCAGGATCGAGCAGGCCCTCGTAGCCGTCGCGGATGCCGACAGACTCCCAGCCGCGCTTGAGCGCCGCCAGCACGGCGGCGCGGATGACGGCGTTCAGACCCGGCGCGTCCCCGCCGCCGGTGGTAATGGCAATACGCTTGATCGTCATTGGCGCCTCCTTTGTGAGTAAGTTTGTCAGGCCGGAGAGATCTATTCGTTTCTGGTGGGCAGTGGAATCGCGTCTTCAATGAACTGGCGCGTCTGCCCTGCAAGTTCCTCTAATGATTGTGAGTTGTCGATGTGATAGTCGGCCATATCGATACACCGGGCAATGTTGTGCCCGTGCGATGGTTCTCCCTCGCCCGATTCGCCCAGGATCATCTTGCGCGCTGCTTCACGTTGCTGCACAAATTCGTCCGGTTCGTCGAAGCGCGCGCGGGCAGCGATGCGGTCCACAAGGATTTCAAGGGGCGCTTCTACGCCCACCAAAGAGAACGCCGCGCCCAACTCCCGGCGCAACACAGTGACCTCTTCAGGGTTGCGAATGGCATCAATAATTACGATCAGAGCTGAGTCACGGTCGATGTGGGCCAGATCCTGACGCAACTTGCTCACCACCAACAGCGACAGGACGCCGCTACCATGTTCCAGCCGTAGCTGGTTGGCAATGGTGCGCAGCACCGGTCTTTCAATGGTGCGTCCGCGACGTCGCGCTTCGGCGCGCAGTTCGTCCGAAAGGCTGTAATATTGGGTTTTGACCCCTTTTTCGGCAAGGAGTGGATTTAGCAGGTCGATGAAAGCGCCCTTTCCTGCTCCGGGCAGGCCCGTGACGCCGATAAAACGTAAGACCTCTTCCAAATTCAAATCAACGTTCCTTTTGCGTTGTTGTCTGTGGATTGTCGTTAATGATACTTCATTTTGTGAGGCAACCAAACGCGCGCCGGAACCGCCCGGCGCGGCGTTTCCTTTCGCCGGCAAAGCGGTCATAATAATAGACCAACAGAAAGCAGCAAGGATCTGACAGGAATGAGAATTCACGAACGCCTGTGGCAATGGTTGGTCAGGGTGGGATTTCGCCTGCTGTACAACGAATTGGCCTGGACTTACGATGTTGTGAGCTGGCTTGTTTCTCTCGGCGAATGGCGTCGCTGGCAACTTGCGGCGCTACCTTTTGTGGCGGGCCCGCGGGTGTTGGAGATTGCCCACGGTCCTGGTCACATGCTGTTGGCGCTGGCGCAGGATGGCTATGAGGTGGCCGGGCTCGACGTCTCGGAAACGATGGGCCGCCTGGCGCGGCGCCGCCTACGACGGGAGCGCGTCGCGCCAGCGCTGGCGCGGGGCAAGGTGCAACAGTTGCCTTTCCCCCGGCAATCGTTCGACACCGTTCTCTCTACGTTTCCCACGGCCTTCATCGCCGAGCGGGCGACGATGGTCAACGTCCATCGCGTGTTGCGTCCCGGTGGTCGGTTTGTCATCGTTCCCGAAGGCCATCTGACCGGCACCAGCCTCTTACATCGTTTCATCGACTGGCTCTTTGTGATTACGGGGCAGCGCCAGGGGACATTCGCCGTGGACGACGAGCGATACTGGCCGGAACAATCGTCGTTGTTGCGCGCTTTCCGGAAGTCGATGGCGGACCTGGGCTTCGATCTGGAAGTCCATCATATTTCGTTGCGGCGCAGCGCGGCCACGGTGGTGGTGGCTACCAGGCAATTTGAGCAATGTTAGCGGAAGTCGTAGAAAGTTGGTTCAAACATTTGCATCTTGGTACAATCTTTTTCGGGAGTGAGGAAGCGTCCGCACTTCCTGGCATAACTTTGAACTGACGGGATATCTCTGTGAGCGAAAACTATTTCGAAGAGCCTCAACCTGACCAGGATCCGGCCGGCGGCCGCCAGAAGCTGCTGCTCTTTTTTGTGGCCGGCGCGATCATCATCGTCGATCACATAACGAAACTGTTCATTGAACAGTGGCTTCCACTGAACAGCACGTGGGCGCCTATTCCCGAGCTGGCCGGCGTCTTTCGCATCACGCATGTCAGCAACACAGGCGCTGCCTTTGGCCTTTTTCCCGGCGGTAGTCTGATCTTCACTGTGATCGCCATCATCGTGGTCGGGGTCATCATCGTTTATAATTATCAGCTTTCCGGGAGCCAGAGATTGTTGCGGCTGGCCCTGGGGCTGCAATTGGGCGGCGCAACGGGCAACCTGGTCGATCGTTTGCGGCTGGGCCACGTCACCGATTTTCTCGACTTTGGTCCCTGGCCCGTGTTTAATGTGGCCGACGCTTCTATCGTGGCCGGCGTGGTCATTCTGGGCATCCTCATGTTCAGAGAACAGCGGGAGGAGCAATTGAGGCACGAGCGCGAGGCTGAGACGGGGCACGACGACAACGTGCAGCCGCCGGTTTCGGCGCGCCTACAAAGCTCCCGACAAAATGAGCAGGCAACTTGAGCTAATTCTGAACGCGGCGGGCGAGCGGGTTGATAAAGCACTGGCAGAAGCACATTCGGACCTGTCACGCACGCAGTGGCAACAGCTAATACAGGAGGGGTTGGTCACCATTGATGGCCAGCGGATCAAACCCAGCCTGCGTCTGGAAGGGGGCGAGCGCGTGCAGGCCACGCTGCCGGAAGTGGCCGAGACGGATCTGCTGGCGCAACAAATCCCCCTGGACATCATCTACGAAGACGACGACATGCTGGCCATCAATAAGCCGGCGGGCATCGTGGTGCACCCCGCACCGGGCCACAGCCAGGGAACGCTGGTCAACGCTGTTCTGGGATATTGCCCTGATCTGGAAGGGGTAGGCGGCGAGCGCCGGCCGGGAATTGTTCACCGGCTGGATAAAGAGACATCGGGCATCATCCTGGTAGCCAAAAATGATCACGCGCTGCGCCACTTACAGCGCCAGTTCAAGCGTCGTTCGGTAGAGAAACGGTATCTGGCGCTGGTGGAAGGTCACATCCAGCCGCCGGAGGCCCTCGTCGATGCCCCGATTGGGCGCGACCCGCAACACCGGCAGCGCATGGCTGTCATTCCCCCCGGCTCGTCCTACTCCTCGCGACGGGCGCAGACGGAGTACCATCTGCTGGAGACGTGCGGTGATTTCTCGCTGGTCGAGTGTTACCCGCGCACGGGACGCACTCACCAGATTCGCGTGCATCTGGCATTCGCCGGTTACCCCATTGTGGGCGATACCGTTTACGGCCGGCGCAAACAGCGGCTGGATCTGGACCGCCATTTTCTGCATGCCGCGTCGTTGACCTTCAGGCGGCCCGCCGACGACCACGAGATGACCTTGCAGGCGCCCCTATCCCCACAGTTGGAGCAAGTGTTGAACCAGCTAGGCTGTTGGCCCAGAATCGGGCGCTGATTTGCCCAGTGGCAGGGAGAAGTAGAAGGTGCTGCCGCGTCCGGGGCGGCTGAGGCACCACACTCGACCACCATGACGCTCCACAATGGACTTGACGATGGCCAGCCCCAGACCCGACCCTTTGGACGCGTTGCGCCCTTTGGACTTCACTTGATAGAATTTCTCGAAGAGGCGGATCTGATCCTGTCGTGCAATACCCGGCCCGTGGTCCTCAACCGAGAAGACAACTTCATCGCCGTCCCGTTCGGCGTGCAAGGTTACCAC
This sequence comes from Candidatus Sulfomarinibacteraceae bacterium, assembly GCA_035464315.1. Classification (GTDB taxonomy): domain Bacteria; phylum Chloroflexota; class Anaerolineae; order Promineifilales; family Promineifilaceae; genus JAAYYY01. The sequence continues at coordinate 58,906 of DATHSI010000114.1, read as the reverse complement.
GCCACTGTTGGGCGCGTACTTAATGGCGTTGCTCACGAGATTAGCCACAGCGCGCCGGATCCAGGAAGCGTCGCCGTAGACGGCCGGTGTGCGGGGCGCCACGGTCACGTTCAGCCGCAGACCCGCCGTCGCCGCCAGAGCCGTCATCTCGTCTGCTACGCTTTGCAGCATCTCTTTGGCCTTAATCCGGTCCTGCATGAGGAATACGCCGGCCTCAATGCGGCCCAGGTCCAGCAGATTCTCGATCAGGGTTGACATCTGCTGCACGCCGCTCAGGATCTTTTCCAGATACTCCTGTTGTTTCTCGTTGACGTCGCCAACCATGGGCAACATCGTCAGGTAACCGCGCATGAAGGTGAGCGGACCACGGAGATCGTGTGAAACGGTTGACACAAACTCCGATTTCATCTCGTCCAGCTCTTTCAGGTGGGTAATGTCGTGTAGCACGGCCACGCGCCCCAAAGCCTGGCCATCGTTGCTCCTGATGGTGGAAACGCTGGCGTACAGAATGCGGCCATCCTCTACCTGGATTTCCAGGTTTCGCACGCGGTCTTCGCGCTCGGTCAGCGCCTGTACCAGATTGTCGTTGTCGATGACATCGGTCACCGGCCGGTGTAACACTTCGCTCTCGCGCAGGTCAAAGGTGTTTATCATGGCCGGATTCAGCAGCAGAATTCGTTCCGTGGGGTCGGTAACTATCACCGCGTCGGACGTGCTAGAGATCACGGCAGCCAGCTGGCGCCACTGCCGTTCGACCTGCGCAAAGAGCCTCGCGTTTTCAATGAGGACGGAGGCCTGGCTGGCGAACGTGCGCAACAGATCAAGCTCAGATGAGCCGAACTGGTGCGGTTCACGGTAGCCGAGCCACAAGACCCCCTGGAAATGTTCCTTGGCGTACAGCGCCAGAGCCACCAGCGATTGAACGGGCGGTTCTTGTTCTGGCGAGAGCCGCAACCCCACGCGCACCTGCTCCGGGCTGGACAGGGCGATTTCGTCTTCGATCTGCACCAGCAAAGCCATTGCCCGGTCATAGGGCGCCATGACCTCTGCGGCGGGCCCTTCGCCAAAGCGTAGCGGGTGGCGTCCGTTGGGGTTGCGCAGCGTGGCGCGCACGCCAACGGCGCCGGTGCCACGCACGGCGCCGCGCAGGATGACGGGCAGTCCCTCCTGGATGTCGATGCTGGTAGATATGTCGCGGCTGATCTCCAACATGAGGTTCATCTCGTTGAAGTGGCGTTGCATGGAACGCCGCATGCGCTCGAACGCCTCGCCCAACTGTCCGACCTCGTCCTTTTCCTGGATGGGCACCGTGACGTTCCAGCGACCGTCCGCCAGTTGTTGCGAGGCCTGGACCAGTTCGCCCAGGGGCGCGGTGATGCCGCGGCCCAGGTAGAGCAAATTGAGGCCGAAGAGCAGCATGGCAATGGCCAGCACGCCGATGAGCGGCCCGCTGATTTGCAGCGCCAGCCGCAGCACCACCTGGTAGGGCACGGTGATAATCACTGTCCAGGGATGATCTGGGCCTTCCAGGAGATAGACCAGTTCTCGCGCGTTGGTTCCGCTGTGTAGCCCTTCATAGGCGGTGCCCGGCGTTTCCACCCGCATGGCCAGCGAGCGGCGGGCCATAGCCGGCGGAGACCAGTTTTCCATGAGGGTGGCCTGGTCCGGATGGGCGATGATCTGGTTGCGCTCATCGATGATGAAGCCGCTGCCTTCGCCCACGGTCCCTTGCAGCCCAACGACCAGATCGCTGAGGGCAATGCCCGGTACACGCCCCACCAGGGCCGCAACGGGATGGCCATCTTCGCCTTCGACAGGCACGACGAAGCTGAGGGCCGGCTGGTCATCTTCGACGAACTGGGCCGGTGTGATCGAAGGCGCGCCGCGGGCCAGGGCGTCTGAGATGGCCTGGCGCTCGAGCGCCGTTAATATGACTTCCTCTGTATCGCGATTGGGGTAGAAAGCGTCCACGGCGCCGGAGGCGTCGACGACGATGACCCGGCGGTAAAAGGCGCCGGCCGTACGCACCAGCTGCGCCAGATACTCTTCCATCGCTTCCTCATCCTCGCTGACAAGGACGGGATCAGCCCCGTGCTGTTGCAGCAGGTTCTGCATCTGATTGCGAAATTCGGGGATCTGCTGGGACACAGCGCGAGCGTCGTGTGCCATCTGGGACACTGAGAGACGGGTAGCGACCCATACAGAGAGCGTGAAGACCACGGCGACGAGAACGGTGCTAAGCAGAACGGCAAAAACGCCGAAGTTGACCAGGAGGCGACTGCGCAGGCTGCGGTAGTGGGGAGCCGGTTCCAGCGACGATGGGCTAAAACGCCATTGTGGAACGCCAATGAGAATGAGCGCCACGATACCGCCGCTCAGGAGGCCCTCCAACAACAGCGGCAGGAACTGGGCCGCGGTGGTCGAGAGGGCCCAATCGAAGGCTGCCAGGCTGCTGGCCTCGCGTCCGCCATAGGCAAAGAAGGCAGGCAGAAGAGCGGGCGCCAACAGGCCCATACTTAGAGGGCCGCTGAATATGGGCTGGCGCAAGAACTGGTAGATGCGGCCCAGGTAATTCTGGCGCAGCCACCAACTGGCGAGGCAGGCGGCAAAGGCGAAGTAGAAAGGATCAAAGATGTGGTGAGTGTGCCACAGAGCGCGACCCAGTCCACTGAACAGCCCAACGATCAGCGCCGCGGCCGGATTGAGCGTGGCGCTGGCAAGCAGGAAAGGAACTGCGCCAAAGGGGATGAGGAGCGCCTGTGGCTCCTGCGTGAGTCCCAGCGGCGGCAGTTGCCCTTCTGTCGGCAGGGAAATTGGCAGTAGCTGGCTGATTGTGAGTGAGGCCAGAGATAGGCCTACGACAGCTGCCCATTGAAACCGCGTCATACGGCGTAGATGACGTCGCGTTTGCCACAACACAAGAATGACGGCGAGACAGCATAACAAGAGAAGGCTGTAACCAAGGATAGTACGTTCCGGTAACAACAAACGAGCTCCCCCTGAAAGTCCCCATGAATCAAGTGGCATGAGTTTATTTTCCCTGGTGATAAACGGAGGCCACTACTTCCCTTTAGCAGTTGCTTTCCGTCTTCCCCGACCCAACGACTATTCGAACGGCGAAATTATAACATGCGCTACCTGCAATCGCAATGATTTTCCCCTAATTGTGTCCATATTCCCCTTTACTACCACAACATGTGGTGGTTGGTTGCCCTCTTGACCGGCGATCACGTTCTTTCCCTTCATTTGTCTTTTGCCTCGTTGTCAACTATTATCACCCCGAATTTCCTGCCCATGCGGGGCAATACTACTTTCCCAGACTCAGGCACGAATGATTAATGGATTCTCGCCGCCGAACCTATAGCATTCTTATTACCATTATTTTGCTTACTATCCCCTGCTACTGTCTGGGAATTTTGGCCTATAGCATGGCGCCCGATACAGTCCCCACATTGCCGCCGCAACCTGGAACGGTCACGCCGACGGCAGAACCCGCTGTGACTGTCGCCAGTACGGTGACGGTAGCGCCGGCAACCGACACGCCGTCGGCCACTGCCACGCAGGGACCACCCACGGCTACCCTGGAAGCGACGCCTGACCAGTTCGCCACGCCGACAGACGCGCCGACCGATACACCGTCCCCCGAGCCTACGGCGACAGACACGCCGGAGCCTACCGCGACTGCGACCGGCACGCCGACGGCCACCGAAGAAGCGCCTACAGAAACTCCCACGCCAACCGAGACGCCTACAGAAGAGGCGACGCCCACGGCGACAGCCACCGAAGAAGCGGAAGAGCCTACGGCCACTCCGACTTCGGGCATCAGCCCTCTGCCGACGGTTGTTATTACACGCGAGCCATAAGGAACGACATGGATATCTTTAAGACACTGCAGACACTCACGGAGACGGCGGGACCGTCTGGAATGGAGGGAGCCATTGCCGGAGCGGTGCGCGTCATCTGGGAACCCTACGTAGATGAGATCGAAGTGGATCATATGGGCAACCTGCTGGCCGTGAAACGGGCACAGGCCCCGGACGCGGCATCAGAGCCTCCACGTCTGCTAATTGCTGCGCACATGGACGAAATTGCCCTCATGGTGGCAGACATCGACGCCTATCCTGACGATGAGCAAGGCCAGGGCTTTTTGCGCCTGACGAACGTGGGCGGCGTAGACATCCGCCACCTCTATGGACAGCCGGTCACGGTTCACGGCCGGCGCGAGTTACGAGGCATTGTGGGCGCGCTGCCGCCGCATATGTTGCCCTCAGACCGGCAGAAGAAATGCTACGACTACGATGAGCTATTGGTGGATGTGGGTCTGCCGCTGAACGAATTGCGACAGGCGGTGTCTGTCGGCGACTTTATTTCGTTCCACCAACCTTTGCGCAAGCTGCTGAACGAGCGTGCTGCGGGCAAGGCGCTGGACAACCGCGCTTCGGTGGCTGCTGTGGCAGTGGCTCTGGAGCACCTCGGTGACCGGCTTCACGAGTGGGACGTCGTCGCCGTGGCCACCACCCAGGAAGAGACGCGCCTTCTGGGCGCCTTCACCGCCGCTTACGCACAGCGGCCCGATGCGGCAATTGCCGTGGATGTTACCTTTGGCAAAGGGCCGGGGGCGCGTGAAGCGGGGGCGTTCGAGCTGGACAAGGGGCCGGCCCTGGGGCTGGGTCCCAACGTCCATCCGGGCCTATACAAGAGGCTAAAAGAGGCTGCGGATGCGTTGGAGATGACAGTACACACGGATCCGCATACCAGAGCCAGCGGCACCGATGCTTTTGGCCTGCAGATAGCCCGCGACGGTGTGCCCACAGGGCTGGTTGGCATTCCCTTGCGCTATATGCACACGATGGTGGAAACGCTGGCCTTGTCCGATATTGAGCGCGTGGGCCGCCTCCTGGGCGAATTTTCGGCCACGCTGGATGCCGGATTCCTGGACGACGTGGCTGCCGAGTTAATGTAAAACTATCCGCCGATGGTGCGAGAACGGGACAGACAATGAACGAATTACTACAGCAATTGAGCGAAGCTCGCGGCGTTGCCGGCGATGAGAAAGAAGTGCGTCGGCTGATCCGCGACCTGATTGTGGATCACGTCGATAGCTGGCGCGTGGACAGCATGGGCAACCTCCTGGCCTTCAAAGCGGGCAACGGGGACTCGGACCTGCGGGTTCTGGTCGACGCGCACATGGACGAAGTAGGCCTGATGGTCACCGGCGTTGACAGCGATGGCACGCTGCGCTTTCAGACGGTCGGCGGCATCAGCGATCGCACGCTGCTGGGCAAGACGGTGCAGGTCGGCCCCAAGAAGCTGAATGGCGTGATCGGCGCCCGGCCCATCCATCTGCTCAAGCGCAGCCAGCGCAACAGCATCGTGAAGAGCGACAATATGCGCATTGATATTGGCGCCAAGAAGAAACAGAATGCCAGGAACAAGGTAAACATCGGCGATCGCGCCACCTTCCTCACCGAATATTGGGAAGCGGATCACATCGCGGTGGGCAAGGCCATGGACAACCGGGCCGGGTGCGCGGCCCTCGTGGAGTTGCTGCGCGGCGATCGCTACGCCTTTGACCTGCACGCCGCCTTCACCGTGCAGGAGGAAGTGGGCCTGCGCGGGGCGCAGGTGGCGGCCTATGCCACGCAACCGGACATGGCTCTGGTGCTGGAGTGCACGCCGGCCTATGACCTGCCCAACAAGCGCGACGTCAGCCCTAACGTGCGCCTGGGCTGCGGCCCGTCGCTATACGTGATGGACGCCGGTACCATCCAGGACCCGCGTCTCGTTCGACATATCATGCACACGGCGGACGAGCGGCAGATTCCCTTCCAGGTGCGGCAGCCGGGCGGCGGCGGCACCAACACTGCCGCCATCCAGCGCATGCGCGGTGGCGTCGTGGCTGCCACCATCGCCACACCCGCACGCTACATACACGCGCCTGCTGCCATGATCAACCTGCAAGATTATGCCAACGTCGTCAGACTGACCGACGCGACACTACGCTCGCTGGATGCCAGCCTGCTGGACCGATAGAGAGCCACAGGGCAAAGAGGATAAGATGAACAACGACCTGATACAGAAACTCGTCGAAGCGTACGGCCCCTCCGGATTTGAAGACCAGATTCGCGATCTGATTCGCCCCGAGCTAGAGTCTCACGCGACGGATGTGCGCGTAGATCCGATGGGCAATCTGATTGCGCGCCGGGAGGGCGACGGCAGCGGGCTGAAGGTGATGATCGCGGCCCACATGGATGAAATCGGCGTGATGGTGACTCACATTACGGAGAAAGGGTTTTTGCGCTTCACTAATATCGGCGGCGTTTACCCGCACACGCTAATGGGTAACCGCGTACGATTTGCCGACGGCACGATGGGTCTTATTTACTCGGAGAAGCTGGAAGCGGGCGGTAAGGTGCACCCGCTGGATAAGCACTACATCGACGTGGGCGCCAGTAGCCGCGGGGACTCATCGGTGCAGGTTGGCGACGCTGCCGGCTTTGCGCGCGCGTTCCTGGCCCAGGGCTCGCTGCTCTCGGCCAAGAGCATGGATGATCGCATCGGCTGCGCCATTGCTATTGAGGCGCTGCAGCGGTTGGAAAACACGCCGCACGACGTCTATTTTGTCTTTAGCGTGCAGGAGGAGGTGGGAACGCGCGGGGCGCAGGCTGCCGCCAACGCTCTGGAGCCAGATGTAGGGATTGCCCTCGACGTGACGACAACGGGTGACACGCCCGAGGCGGAGACGATGGCTGTGGAGTTGGGCGCCGGCCCAGCGATTAAGGTCAAGGACAGTGGTATGATCGCCCACGCCGGACTGGTGCGCGCCATGCGCCAGCGGGCGCAGGAGGCGGATATCCCCTACCAACTGGAAGTGCTGACCGGCGGCTCTACCGACGCCCGTTCCATGCAGATTGCAGGCCCGGGCAGCGCCGCCGGCGTCATTTCAATTCCCTGTCGCTACGTGCACTCTCAGAGCGAGACGGTGCACGCGGAGGATGTGGAGAATAGCGCGCAGTTGTTGGTGGAGATCCTCTCGAAGCCGTTGGAGTGGTAAAAGCGAGATCGTGGACGGTGGTCGCATGGAGAGCCGCGGAAGAAGGTCCGAGAAGGACCAGGGGAAGGTTGTCAGCGGTCTGCTGTCTGTGGTCCGCCGTCCGCTGCCGTTAGCGGCGCGCGCGGGCGCCACATGCTGCAGGACTCATCCTCATACTCCACCTCGACGGTGACGTGTACGAAATCCGTATCTTCAATCAGCTCGCGCACGGCGCACTTCACGCGCACGATGTCCTCTTTGCTGGCGTCATCGTCCACGACAATGTGCGTTGTCAGGACGTGTTGAGCGCCGTCAAGGGACCAGGCGTGAGTGTGATGGGTGGAACGCACCTCGGGAAAACCGAGAATTTGTTCTTTCAGGCGCCGAATGTCCACGTCTTCGGGCACGCCCTGCAGAAAGAGGGTCGCCGTGGCGCGCATATTGCGCAAGACGTTAAAAAGCACGTAGGCGGTGATGAGGATGGATAGGATGGGGTCGAGGATGGGCAGGTCGGCGAAGAGCAGTATGGCGCCCACGACAAAGATGGCGACCCAGCCCAGCACATCCTCCATGAGGTGCAGCGATACGGCGCGCACGTTGAGCGAGCGCCCACCGCGCAGCCGGTAAACGGCTAAGCCATTGACGCCGATACCCACCAGGGCCAGCAACATCATGCCCGGCGCGTGGGCCGGCTGTGGTTCCAGGAGGCGAGGAATCGCCTCCATCAAAATAATGACCGAGCCGACGATCAGGATAAGTGTGTTGAGGAGGGCGCCGAGCAGGGAGAAGCGGCGGTAGCCGTAGGAGTAGCGCTCGTTCTCGCCCCGTTCCGAGTAGCGGTTGAGCCACCAGGAGAGGCCTAGAGAGATGCTATCGCCGAGATCGTGCAGGGCATCAGAGAGGATGGCCATGCTATTTGTCAGCAGGCCGCCGACTATCTCAATCAGTACAAAACCGAGATTGAGGAAGAAGGCAATCTTAATGTCGTGGCTGCTGTCATCATGATGGTGATGCGGGTGGGTGTGCATCTTGAACAAACTCTCTCCGATCTCTTTCGCGTATCAGTCAGCCCATGGTAACGACCGATTGTAAGAATGGGATCTGTGTTCCGGCGGGTGCGATCTAGCGACCGCGACGCTTCTCACCTTGCTGCAGAGGGCCAAGGTGGGGACCAAAGAGCCGCACCCACACCCAGGCCGCGGTTAGCGTGGGAATCGGTCCTGTGAACGGTATCAGCGCTTCCACTGCCGAGACGTTGCGTAGCGCCTTCAGGCCGATTCGATCCAGGAGCACCCAGGTGATGGGCGCAGCCAATACGTCCAGACCCAGATCCAGGAGGTCGACGGCCAGCACCAGCAGGAGGGGGGTATAAAGTAACGTTTCGCCGAATCCGGCGCCGGGAGGCACGTTTAGGCGACGCAGCCTGTGGACGATAAGTAGAACGAACACCAGAGCCAGCGTGACGCAGACGCCAATCCAGATGGCGACGGCCAGTCCCAGCGTGCGCAAATCCTCAACCGTAATTGGTAATTCCACGCGTCCTTCTCTCCTTAAAAACCAAGTTGTCCCTGATAGGCGAGAACCTGCCAGACGAAGATGATCAGGATCAATAATCCGCCCCCCAATTGTAGGGCCGTGGCAATACCCCAGCCGGCCAGGCCGCCTGCCCCTGCCTTCAACGCTTTCTCCCAGTCGCCGTACTTCTGGTACTCGCCGAGCAGGATGCCCAGGGCATATCCCGCAATACTGCCCAATAGGGGCAATATGAAGGTGCCCAGAATCCCGCCCACGACGCCAAAAACCAGGGCGCGCCCGGAGGAGCCCGACACCCGGGCGCCCAGCAGCGGCAGCCAGAGGTCGGACAGGCCGGTGACCAGAGAGATGAGCGTAATTACTATCAGGGTGATGGGATCGATAGCGGCAAAGCCGTTGGCGCGTTCAGCCACAGCATAGACCACCACCGAGAGCCAGATGAGCAGCGAGCCAGGCATCAGAGGAATGATCACCCCCACCAGGCCCAGAAGAATAAAAAAGACGGCGATGCCGAAGCTGATAGATTGCAGCAGAAGAGTCAAGCCAGATCTCCAGAAGAGAGCGTGTGTCCGTTTATATTCTACCAGCTTTACGTGTGAGGATAGTCATTTGTTGCGAGAGATATTACAGCGAACGCGCGGCATGCCAGAAGCGCGGGAATAAGGCTGCCAGGTAGTCGCGCAGGCCGGCCAGACGACCGTAGCCGACGTGTTCCAGTTCTGCATCACCCATCTCAATGAGGCTGCGCCAGGTCACCGGGCTGCCCACGAACGGGTGGAACCAGTCGGCAAAGCGAGGTAACCAGGTGGTGAGCACGTACAGACAGCGCGCAGCGGGGATTGCCTGGCGCATTGTTCTCGCGTCGAAATGGGAGAGGCCCACGTGCATACGCAGGAGATAGCTGTCGATCATTGTCTCTTCAGAAACAGGCCACCCTCCCATCTCAGCCTGACCGTTCTGCCCCGTGCGCAGCCACTCCACCTGTTCTAGGAAGGCGACCAGGTCGCAGACGGGCGGGCCGATAGTCACGTTGGCCCAGTCCAGCAGGGAGCGGTCGTTGAACAGGGTCACGTGCCAATGGTGCAGGGCGGGGTTTCCGTGCAGCAGGGTGGCAGGCAGCTCTCGCAGCGGCTGTAAGATGGGCAGGGGATCGTCAAGAAGATCGGCTATTGCTTCCAGGTGACGCCGCGTGATTACACCGGGCCACCCACCAAGTTGCCGCAGCACCTGCAGCCCGGCTGCGGCGCGGATGAAGGCGGGGGCCAGCCGTCCGGCGCTGCTGATAGCATGGGAGCTGATGGCCGGCGCGCCGCCCACGGTGCTGTCCCAGTAACGCCACGCCTCCAGGGTGCCAGGGCTGGGCGTGCGACCGGCGTGCTGTCCCAGATAGGGAGACAGCCAGCTACAGCCAGACAGGAGAGCTTCCTGCTGCCAGAAGGCGCCGTGGAAGGAAGCCAGAAGAGCGATTGCTTTCTCTACGTCATCGCTGGTCCAACGTGGAGCGGGCCAGTGATTGGGCACGTCGTCCAGCACAATCCAGCTCCAATCATGGCCCACGTGGCTGAGCCAGCAGTGGGGTAACAGACGACGCACCTTCTGTCCCAACTCCTGGTAGAATCGCGCTTCGGCGGCGTTGGTCTTCTTGCCCACGAAGGGCACCGGGTCGGAGTGGCCGGAGAAGGTCAGCAGATAACGCACGAGCCCGTTGTTGTTCAGGGCCTCGTGATGGACTTCTTGCACGGTCACATCCTCCAGCGGAGAACGCTCGTTCAGGAAGGCGGTCCAGGCGCTAGCCTCCAGTTGCCGCAGCTCGTTGACGTAGACGCGTGATGTACTCATTATGGCTAACATTGTAAACGCTCGCGGCCAAAACGCAACCGCTCAGCTTAAAGGGCGGGCGCGTCAAAGTCGACTCGCCCACCCTTTAAGCCGTTTTCATTCCCCGCCGATTCGTTCTATAATCGTCGCTCGTTATGACATTTGAATTTGAACTTTTGGCGACTGATCCTGAGAGCGGCGCCCGCGCCGGCCAACTACATACACCGCACGGTACGATTCCTACACCGGTCTTTGCGCCGGTGGGGACGCAGGCTACCGTGAAGGCATTACGGCCGCGAGACCTTGAGGAGTTGGGCGCCACGTTGATCCTCAGCAACACCTATCATCTTTACTTGCGGCCCGGTGACGAGCGCATCCGCGACCTGGGCGGCCTGCACACGTTCATGGGTTGGAACGGCCCCATCCTGACCGACAGCGGCGGATTTCAGGTGTTCAGCCTCAGCGATACGCGTGAGATTGACGCCGACGGCGTGACCTTCCAGTCACACATTGACGGCTCTTATCATCGCTTTACGCCGGAGAAGAGCGTGGCCATCCAGGAGAATCTGGGTGCGGATATCATTATGGCATTCGACGAATGCGCACCGCCCACCGATTATGAGTACGTGGAGAAGTCACTGGAGCGCACGCACCGCTGGGCCGAACGCTGCCTAGCGGCCAAAACGCGACCGGACCAGGCGCTGTTTGGCATCGTGCAGGGTGGTGTGTTTCGTGACTTGCGAGAACGCAGCGCCCGCTTCCTACTCGACCTGGACTTTCCGGGCTACGCCATCGGCGGTCTGGCAGTGGGCGAGACAAAAGCGCAGATGCACGCGGTGTTGGAGTGGCTGGATCCCATGCTTCCCGCGCACAAGCCTCGTTACCTGATGGGCGTGGGGACGCCCCCGGATCTGGTCAACTGTGTTATGCGCGGCGTGGATATTTTTGACTGTGTGTTGCCTACACGCCTGGCGCGTCACGGCTCGGCCTGGGTCAAAGGCGAGCGGCTAAATTTGCGCAATGCCCGTTTCAAGGACGACCCAGAGCCCCTGGACCCTGAGTGTAGCTGCTATGCCTGCCGCCACTTCAGCCGCGCTTACCTGAACCACCTGGTGCGCGCCAACGAAATCCTGGGCCACATCTTGTTAAGCACACACAATGTGAACTTCCTGATCACGCTTGCAGGTGACATTCACCAATCCATTCTGCGCGGGGAGTTCGGCGCCTTTGCCCGGTCCTATCTCGCCCATTATGGAGAGAGCGGCTAAGGGAGATCCCACCCTCATCTGATGTCTGTTCCCCTACCCAACGCAACTGCCATCGAACAAAGGAATCTCTATGTCAATTCTCGAAGCAATTTTTATAGGCATCGTTCAGGGTGCAACCGAGTTTTTACCCATTTCTAGCTCCGGCCACACGATTTTGCTGCCGATGTTGCTCGATATGTCGAATCCGGGACTGAGCCTGATCGCCATCGCTCACCAGGGCACCCTGTTGGCCGTCCTCGTCTACTTCTTTCGCGATCTGTGGGATGTGCTGGTCGCGGTGCTGGATGGTTTGCGGCGTGGTGAGCCGCTGGGCACGCGCGACGCCCGCCTGGGCTGGTACATTGTGCTTGGCTCAGTGCCCGCCGCCCTCGCCGGATTGTTACTGGGGGATCTCTTTGAAAGTATCTTCGCCCGTCCCGTGTTTGCCGCCGGTTTTCTCCTGGTTACGGCGCTCTTGCTCTACGCGGGCGAGCGCCTGGTGCGCCGGCGCCACCAATCGCAGCACAAGAGGATCAGGGAGCTCGGGGCCGTAGACGCGTTGCTAGTGGGTACGTTTCAGATGTTTGCCTTGTTCCCCGGCATTTCGCGCAGCGGCAGCACCATCACAGCGGCTCTGTGGCGCGGCCTTGACCGCGAGACGGCAGCCCGGTTCAGCTTCTTGCTGGGTGTGCCGGCGATCCTGGGGGCGGGAATGATGGAGCTTTTCAAACTGGAGCCGGCTACTCTTGATTCGCAACTTCCTGTTTTTATAGCAACGTTCATTGCTGCAGCACTGACCGGCTATCTCTGCATACACTTTCTGCTGACGTGGCTGAAACAGCACAGCCTTTATGTTTTCGTGGCCTACTGCGCCGTTGCCGGTTCTGTCTACCTGTTGCTGGCATTGGTAGGTTGGGTATGAGGCGGATCCACATGCGGCGATTCAGGGCCAAGGCAGTGGTCTATTTTGGTTGCCTCTTCCTGTTCGTTGTGCTTTCGTCCGGCTGCGGCGACGCGACGCTGGCGCCCACCCTGACCCCCAGGCCAACGCCCGCCATCCTCAACGTGGGCGTCAGTAGCAGCGCGGCGGCAATGATTGCGCTTGTTGAGGACCCTTATGCCGCACACAACGAGCAGGCGCACGTCAACTTCGTCGTGGGCAACAATCGCACGCTGTTTGACGATCTCGCCGCGGGCGAGCTGGACGCCATCTTCGTGCATCACATCATCGACGGTAACCAGGATTGGTTCAATCCCGTCGCGCTGGATGGGGTGGTTGTCGTCACCCATCCGGCGAACGGCGTTCAGGGCCTCGATCTGGCCCAGGTTCAGAGTATCTTCAGCGGTCAGATCGGCAATTGGGCCGACGCCGGCGGCGCCGACCTCTCCGTGCAGACCGTGGGACGCGAGCAGGGCGCCGACGCGCGCATTGTCTTCAATCGCCGGGTCATGGCCGAACAACGCCTCAGTATCCATACTCTGGTGGCAAGCGACGATGAGGCGCTGCTTGAGGCTGTGGCTCAGACGCCGGGCGCTGCCGGCTACACCATGATGAGCGCCGTTAGCGGCGAGGTCGTTCCCCTGTCGATCAACGGTGTGGCGCCTTCACCGCAAACGACCGCCGCGCAGGAATACCCGCTTACCACGCCGCTCTACTTCGTTTCCAGGGAAGAACCAACGGGCCAATTACGCGCCTTTCTGGCCTGGATGCAATCGGAGGCGGGACAGACCCACCTTGGTGAAAAATTCGGCCCGGTGAGTTAGAATATAAGTGCAATGGTAACCTGAGCGGAGAGATATCCCATGCTCCCACGCCCCACATTCATTCTCCTCTTTTGGACCGGCTACACGTAACAGGTGTGATGCTTTTGGGGGTGCCCTCATTTCTCATAACTGACAGCATTGAGCATAGCGCGTTCCAGGAGAAGATGTAATGGATAGCCAATACTATATTGAACTCGCCGAGAAATACGGTGCGAATAATTATCACCCTCTGGACGTGGTCATCGACCGTGCAGAAGGAGTATGGGTTTACGATGTGGAAGGTAACCGCTACCTGGATTGCCTGAGCGCCTATTCGGCCATCAATCAGGGTCATTGCCATCCCAGGATCGTGAAGGCGGCGCAGGAGCAGATGGAGCGGGTGACGTTGACGTCACGCGCTTTTCGTAACAGCCAGCTCGGCCCCTTTCTGAAGGAGCTTTGCGAGCTGACTGGATATGAAATGGCGTTGCCCATGAACACCGGCGCCGAAGCGGTGGAGACGGCGATCAAGGCGGCGCGAAAGTGGGGCTATCAGGTCAAGAAGGTGGCCCATGATCAGGCTGAAATCATTGTTTGCCAGGGGAATTTCCACGGCCGGACGACAACCATCGTCGGCTTCTCTAGCGAGCCGCAGTACCGGGAAGACTTCGGTCCGTTCACACCGGGTTTCGTCGACGTGCCCTACGGCGATTTGCAGGCGTTGGAGGCAGCGATTACGCCCAACACGGTCGCTTTTTTGGTGGAACCGATTCAGGGTGAGGGTGGCGTGATCGTGCCGCCCGAAGGGTATCTGCGCGATGCAGCGACCCTCTGTCGTGAGAACAAAGTGTTGTTCATGGCCGACGAGATTCAGACAGGGCTGGGCCGTACGGGTAAACTGCTGGCCTCGGAGCATGAAGGTGTGCGCCCTGACGTGCTGATTCTGGGCAAAGCGCTGAGCGGCGGCTTCTATCCCGTCTCAGCAGTATTGACCGACCGGGAGGTGTTGGGGCTGATGCGGCCCGGGGATCACGGCAGCACCTTCGGCGGAAATCCACTGGGCGCCGCGATTGCCCGCAGCGCGCTGAGCGTGATTGTGGAAGAGAAGCTGGTGCAACGCTCGCAGGAGTTGGGCGCCTACTTCATGGGCCGCTTGCGCCGAATCGAGAGCGAGCAGATTAAGGAAGTGCGCGGCAAAGGGTTGCTCATCGGCGTTGAGCTACATGCGCCGGCCCGGCCCTACGCCGAGGCCCTGCGCGACAGGGGCATTCTGGCCAAGGAGACGCACAAGAACGTTTTGCGCTTTGCCCCGCCGCTGACCATTACCAGGGACGAAATCGACTGGGCTATCGAGCGCATTGAGGCTGTGTTGATGGACGGACAGGTGTAGGGTTGGGTAGGGCAATTTACCAGATTGCCCCTACTGTTCTGGGGACGCGGGGTCCGGCCGAGGGTCCAGCATTTCGTCGATGTGCATCCACATGGCCCGCGAGTAGCGGAAGATGAGGGGTGAGAGCAGAGCAAGAGACAGCAACGTGCTCACCAGAAACAAGACGGGAGGCGCTTCCCGGATATAAAGCAGGACGTTGAGAGGTAGGATAGCTACAATGCCCAGAATGTAGCCAAAGAAGATGGCGTTCATGAAGTAGCCCTGCTCTCGCTCAAACTGGATGTGACACACGGCGCACTTTTCGCGCATTTGCCACAGGCCGCTGAAAATCTTGCCGCGAAAGCAGTGCGGGCAGCGCAGAGTCAGAAAGGCGATCACTCTGCGCATGGCCCGTTCCCTCGATTTGGACACTGATGGCTCGTACCCACCACGATCTTTACTCCTGTTCCGCTGCCGGCGGATACACTTCTCGTCGCAGTAGATTGCGATAGCCGCGATTCCAATAAATGAGCGGCGCTTCCTCCGCGCGCGGTGTGGCGCTGGCCTGCACTTCGCCTATGTAGATACTGTGCGTGCCGGCCACGTGACGGCTGTCGATGGTGCAATCCAGCCAGGCCAGCGCGTCGGCCAGAACCGGTGCGCCGGTAGCCGCGGTGCGCCAGTCACCCTTGTCGAAGCGATCTTCGTCTTTCAGCCAGGCGAAACGATTGGAAAGCTCAACTTGATCCTGGTGCAGAATGTTCACGGCGAAGACCGCGCCTTCTTCCTCCAGTAATTCGTATGCGCTGTGGCGGTGATCGATGGCGACCATAATCAGCGGCGGCTCCGGCGAAACGGAGGCGAAGGCTGAGACGGTGAGACCATGAATGGTCTCGCCGCTTTTAATAGTCACGATAGTCACGCCGGCGGGGAAGTGTCGCAGAGCGTTACGGAATTCTTCAGATGAGATAGGCATGCTTTCCTCAATATTCAGGGGCGGAGAGACGACCGGCCCGCCGGTTAGCTCTCCGCCGCTGTGTCCTGGCGGTCAAGCGCCAGATGGCGGCGCACGACCCGGGCAATATCGGTCAGGTTGTCGATCAGGTTGGCCAACGTGGCGTGTCCGGGCCCCATGAGAATGGTTGGCACCGGATTTTGTGTGTGCTGGCGGTAACCCTTGTTTTCAATGTTACCATGGTCGCTGGTGATGATCAGCAGCCCGCTATCATCCCAGGCGTCAAAGAGGCCGCCAAGGGCCGCGTCAATTCTCTCAAGATGTCGTACTGCCTCTTCCAGCGTACCCCGATGACCAAGGCGATCGCTGGGCCAGTGCTCGAAGAAGCTGAAGTTGTAGCGCCTGGCGATGGCAGCGATGCGGCGACCGGCGGCCTCTAATGTCAGTTGCGGGATGTTTTCGTAACCAAGATGGCTGCGCCAGGCCTCACCGGTGAAGCTGGGGCTGACGGCGTGACCTTGCTGCAAATCATCCGCCGTCATCAGGGACAGCCCGGCGCTGGTGGCAGCCAGGGGCACAGCGGATAACAGACGCCGTCCGCTGTCAATCGCTTCGAAATATTGGTGGGGGTAAGGCGTGATCAGCGCCGCCGTGCCTCCAGCATCGACGACTTCCTGGAAGAGGGAGCCCGCGCGCACAACCTCGGCGATGGCGCTGTTCGGTTTCGGCCCGTAGTGGCGGCCCAGCAGGCGCGGCACGTTACGGCCGGTCAGTATCGTGGCCTGCCCCGTGGCGCTCTGTGGCCTGCCGGAGACGCCCATGCTGGCGTCTGTGGGTACCAGGGTGGCCCGTTCCCTGCTGCGAACGTCTCGCTCCAGGTACCAGCCTTCACCCAGAAGGCCGGTCAGATGAGGAAGGTGGGCGCGGACAAAGGGATTTACAGCAGGGTCGTCATTGCCCAGACCAACGCCATCCATGAAGAAGATGTGTGCGTAGCCTTTCGGCCCCGAATCGGTGGGTTTGTCCGTCTGGGAGTTTTCGCTGAGCTGCATTCTGCGGAGTTTACTGGGTTCAAAGTGGGTCGTCAACCGCGCTCTTATGTCTTATCGAGGACACTATCCTATAATGGATAGTATGAGTACAGAGAACGACATTGTGATCAACGACGACGTGACCATTCCATCCTGGGAGCTGACCTTTTCCTTCTCGCCCAGCGGAGGACCAGGTGGCCAACACGCCAACCGTGCAGCAACGCGGGTCACGCTCTTCTTCGACGTGGCCAACTCGCCCAGCCTGACCGAAGCGCAGCGGCGGCGCATTTTGAAGTGCCTGGATTCACGCATTGACCAGGAAGGGATTCTGCAGCTCGCCGCCCAGGACTCGCGCAGCCAGCATCGCAACCGGCAGCTGGTGTTGGAGCGCTTTCAGGAGGTGATGGCTCGGGCGCTGAAGAAACCAAAGCGGCGGCGCCCGACGCGCCCCAGCGCTGCTGCCAACGAGCGGCGGTTACAGGAGAAGAAGCAGCGAGGCCGGCGCAAGCGCGACCGTAGCCGCGACTGGCGCGAAATGTGGTAGGGTCTGGATTGGGTGGCCCGTTGTCCTAGGGCCGCTTACAGCTTGGTCATGAACGTCCTGGCGAACTGGCTGTTATGCTGCGCGCGCCTGCAGATCCAGTCCATGACAAAGGGCAAGAATTCCATTGTGCGCTGCAGCCAGTAGGACCGGCGCATGGTCGGCCATAGCTGTTCGTCGCAGAAATCCTCGTAGGCGCTGAGCACTCTTCGCGAAAAATCTTCCTGTAAGAACGCCTGGTGCACTGTTTCCACCGCGAACCGCGCCGAGGTCAGGGCATTACTGATGCCGCCGCCCGTCAGCGGATTAATGAAGCCGGCAGCGTCGCCTACCAACACGGCTCCGTCGTAGGCGCGCTGCACGTTCTTCTGCGACCCGAAGTTAAGCTGCCAGGTGGCGACGTCGTGAACCTCGCCGCCGTTTTTCAGCCGCTTCTTTATCTCCGGCATCTCCATGAAGTCCTGCAACATTTTCTTCAGGTTGTAATTATGTTCGCGGAACTTATCCAGGCGCATGCCCAGGCCGATATTGGCGCGGTTTTCGCCGATGGGGAATATCCAGGCGTAACCGGGGAGGATATCTTCGTATAGGTAAAACTCAACCTGGTGGGGAAGCTCCTCAATGTCCTCGATATAGGCGCGCAATGCCACCGCGCGGTGGCCATCGACGTGTTCATCGGGGCGAATAGCGCGGGCAATGGCCGAAGTGACGCCGTCGGCAGCCACGACTACCTTGCTACGGATTTCCTCCACGTGGCCGTTCATACGCGCGCGTACGCCGACGACGCGTCCATCTTCCAGGATCGGTTCCTTGACGTGAGCTTCCATGAATGTAGCGCCCGAGTCTACGGCGTGTTCCTGGAGCAGGGCGTCGAACTGCAGCCGCGGCACGACGGCGGAACGCGATTTGTGATGTTCCTCTTCCAGGTCGGCGTCCATGACGAACCCTTTGGGCGAGACGAGACGGATTTTATCAACGTAGTAAAAGCCTGCTTCCTGGATCTTTTCCTCCATACCCAGGGAGTAGAGCAGGTCAAGGGCTCCTGCAGGGACGGCATCGCCGCAAACCTTGTCACGGGGGAACTTTTGCCTATCCAACAACAGCACATCATACCCCTTCTGTGCAAGGGCCATAGCTGCTGTGGCTCCGCCCGGTCCAGCGCCCACTACAATGACTTCTCGATCCATCTAATCCTCCTGTTGTGCTAACGAATGTTCTCTGCCGCGTATCTCCAGATTCGCTGGCCCACTATGTGGTTGGATGCACTGTCTTATAGGTCGTGCTGCTCGCGGAGAAAGTCGAGCAAGCCGCGACAGCCTTCTTCGACAAGCTGGTAAACGTACTCAAAGTTGCCTGTGTAGTATGGATCAGGAACGTCCCTGACGTCCACCCCATCGGCAAAATCCAATAGCTGGTAAACGTTGTCCTGGTGGCCAAAGCGCCGCTCCAGTTCATCGACGTTGCTCTGCGACATGGCCACAATGTAAGTGTTCGGCTGGAGATCGGCCTTCTTAATCTGGCGCGCGCGACCCGTGTAGTCGATGCCGTGCTGCTGCAGCACGCGCCGCGTGCCACGGTGTGCCATTTCGCCCACGTGCCAGGAACCGGTGCCTGCAGAGTCGATCTCTATCTGCTCGCTCAGCCCTGCCTCCTCTACCATCCGGTCAAACACCGCTTCGGCCATAGGTGAACGACAAATATTTCCTAAACAAAGAAACAACACACGTATCATAGGAGTACCCAGCCAGAGTAACAAAAAGATCGCTAAACGGCACAGAGCAGCCAGAACAGATCGTCTGTTCTGCTGCAGTTTGTTTAGGGTTGACCTGTAAGCCGCATTCTGTACCCTTTCGGGTGGTGATCATCTATCTAGGGTTGCTATTGCTAACAACCTCAAGCGGCCTACCTGGACTTAAGACGGGACGAGCAGCCCCGTGTTTCCTTCCTCCCAGAAGGAAAACTGCATCCTGCTTGGCCTTGCTCCCGGTGGGGTTTGCCTGGCCAACGACATTACTGCCGCTGCCGGTGGTCTCTTACACCACCGTTTCACCCTCGCCACGCGCTACACCGGATAGTGCAATGCGGGCAATCTACCTCTCTGTTGCACTTGCCGTCAGACTGCTCCCTGGTGGAGAAGCAGTCCGCCCGGCTGTTAGCCGGCACCGTGCTCTGCGGAGTGCGGACTTTCCTCATCTGGAAGCGTTGTTCCAGACGCGATCACCCGGTCAACCCGATTCGCTGATCCTAGCATTGGGCCAGTTCAGCGTCAAGGAGTGAAGCGCAGGTGCATGCCGATCAGCGTGCGGTCTTGCGTGGAATGGTGCTGAGTCGCCAGGTCCCTGGCCCCACCCTGTATCATGGGTAACTTTAGCACACAGCCGTTATAATCATGTAATATCTGGTAAGGTACAGACAACTCTTTGTTTCGACTTGCAGTTTATGTAACACGAGAAGGTATGACCGGTTACGAAACTTCCAATAAGCGCACCAGGACAGACTTTCTGAGTAGGGCCGGGCGGCGGCCCTGGCGCGCCCTCCTGGTCGTGTTGGGATCACTGCTCTTGCTGGGCTTTTACAGCGCGACCAACCCCGAACGACTGGCGCATGACCACGTATTGGGCGTTATGGATTACGCCGGTTATACCGTTTGTCACCGCCTGACGGCTCACTCCTTTCTCTTTGAAGGTCGACAGATGCCCCTCTGCGCGCGCTGTACGGGCATGTACCTTGGGATCATGCTGGCTGCGGGCGCCCTCCTGCTCTCAGGGCGAGGGCGATGGTCCGATTTCCCCTCATTACGCCTGTCGCTTGTGCTGGTGGGATTCGTAGGACTCATGGGCGTTGATGGGTTGAACTCTTACAGCCACTTTTTTCCCGACGCGCCCCATCTCTATACGCCGCAAAACTGGCTGCGGTTGACGACGGGCATGGGGACAGGGCTGGCAATGGGTCTGTTTGCCGTGCCGTCCCTGGCACAGACGTTGTGGCGGGAGCCCGTATACCGGCCGGTGCTGGCATCGGGGCGCGAACTGGGCGGCCTGATTCTGCTGGCAGCGCTCACGGTGTTGTTGGTCTTGAGCAACCAATCTCCCCTACTTTACGTATTGTCTATTGTAAGCGCCGCCGGTGTGGTGGCCATCCTGACAATGCTAAATGGCATCCTGCTTCTGATCGTGATACGTCGCGAAGGGCAGGTCCAGAATTGGCGCCAGGCGCTGGCGCCGCTGACCATAGCGTTGCTGCTGGCGTTAGCACAAATCGCCGCCATCAGCTTCGTGCGCTATCAATTGACAGGAACGTTGACCGGTTTTCCCGGTCTTTAAGCCAGGTTACCCGCGCTCCGCGAGGGGCCGGATGACGAGGAGGAAGTCGACGTGGATATCATTTCGGCGCTTGGCGGTATTGGAGCTGCCTTTGGCCTTTCCAGCAGCGCCGGCCTGAACGCCTACATTCCGCTTCTGGTCGTGGCGCTGGCTTCGCGCCTGCCGCTGGAGCAACCGCTGTTGCAGTTGTCGGAGCCCTATAGTCTGCTGGGCCACTGGCTGGTCATCGCTGTGCTGGTCATTCTCCTGGGCATAGAGATGACGGTGGACAAGATCC
Source organism: Candidatus Sulfomarinibacteraceae bacterium (assembly GCA_035464315.1). Lineage (GTDB taxonomy): Bacteria > Chloroflexota > Anaerolineae > Promineifilales > Promineifilaceae > JAAYYY01. The sequence continues at coordinate 38,036 of DATHSI010000114.1, read as the reverse complement.
CGGCTGTGGATACGGCTAACGACGTAATCCAGACGGTGGTGCGACCGGCCGCCGGCGCGCTGCTTTTCGCGGCCAACGCCAACGTGGTTACCGACATCAGCCCGCTTCTAGCGCTGATCGCCGGCCTGATTCTGGCGGGTGGGGTACACGCCACCAAAGGCGTGGCGCGTCCGGTGATCACGGCGGGCACTGCGGGCACGGGCAACTGGCTGGTCAGCCTGCTGGAAGATCTGGTCGCCGTTGTGGTGTCGATCCTGTCCGTGTTGTTGCCATTGCTGGCGCTGATAGCGATTGTAACCATCGTCGTACTTGTGTTGTACTATCGTCGCCGCCGCCGGAGTCGCCATCTCCCTGCCCGTGGCTGAGACGCGCCGCCACAGGCAACGCGAAATTGTGTCCTCACGACAGAGATTGTTGTTTCCATTCATAATCTGAGCAAAGGAGTATGAGATGCTGGACAGAATCATTGGCGTTCTTAAGCTAGATGCCGCAACGTTCGAGGAAATAGAACACGATACTACTGCTACGTCTCAGGCGGCGATGGTCGTCCTGATCGTAGCCCTAATCAGCGCCATAGGGGGTGGTATAGGTGCTGCCATCGGCGATAGCAGCTTCATTTCTAGTTTCTTCGGCTCATTGTTGGCGACGTTTGGCGGCTGGATTGTGTGGTCGGCGGTGACCTACTTCGTGGGCACCTTCCTGTTCAAGGGACAGGCTACGCTGGATGAAATGTTGCGAGTGATCGGCTTTGCCTACGCGCCACAGGTGTTAGGCATCATCCCCTGCATCGGCACGCTCATAGGCGCCATCTGGTCGCTCATTGCTGGCTTCATTGCCGTGCGCCAGGGCCTGGACCTGGACAACACCAATGCTCTGCTGACGATCATTGTCGGCTTCATCGCCTATATTATCCTCTGGGCTATCCTGGGCAGCGTATTCGGCCTTGGCGGCGCGCTGCTGGGCGCGATCTAACTGGCAATACAGTGAACTAGACGCCGGCCGGACCTGTCCTTAACCGGGCAGCCGGCCGGCCTCGGCCAGTTGTAACAGCGTCTCCAGCGCCTGGCGACTCTGGCGGCGCTCGTCTGGCGAGAGGTCCAGGGCGGCGAACTCCTCCTTGTCGATGAGCGTGGTCGAACCGGCGGGATTGACCCAGACGTCGAGGGCCAGGTCGGCGCTGCGCACGGCGTGATCTTCAATTGTCGCCGGGCGACAGATGTTGCAGTACCAGCCTTTGAACGCCCCGTTGCTGTGACGGTACACGGCAAAGACGTTGTACCAGCGGTCGCTATAGTAAGTTTCAATAAAGCGGTCGCCGTGCTCAAAGATGACGGGCCCCAGGTCTACGGCGTCACGGTCGAAAGTGGCCTCCAGTTGAATGCAGTGGTCGCGCCGCTCCAGCACCGTCCCCGAGTAGCGCCAGACCTCTTCTCCCCGCTCGTCTAGCTTGTATACCACCACTTCGTTGGCCACAGCGCCGTCCTACTCCTCCGGCAGATCCAGTTGGCGACGCAGGCCGGTGATGTGCGCTTCCAACTCCACAAGTTCGTCCCGTTCCGCCTCCAGCTTCTCCTGTTCGGCGCGCACGAAGCGGGCAAAGGGGGCCACAGTGTCTTCCACGCGCTGGGCGCTGCGGCGCATCTCGCGCTCGAACTGCTCCGTGAGGTTGGACATTAGTTTCTGGCGTAGGTCGGCCAGCTTTTGCCCCAACTCCTGCTTGGCGCTGCGCCGCCGCGCGGGCAGGATGAGCAGACCCAGCGTTGCCGCGCCCACAGCAGCCAGAATGCCCGTGACATCGACCCATACCAGCTGCACGGCGGCGGCGATGGCCACTCCCAGACCCACGCCGACGCCCGCCAGACCGGTGTTCACCACGGCGTTGCGCGCCGCTTCGGCGATCTCTTCCGCTTCCCGCTCCTTATCAAAGCTCTCAATCGCCTTTTTCGTGGCGTGGCCGATAGAGTCGATCAGGCGCTGGCGGTCGTACGCCAGGGTTCCCTCGCGGGGTCCCGACTGGCCCACGATGCGCCCGGCGTGATCCTCGCGGCGGCGGGATAGGTGTTCGGCCACCGACGTCCACTGGCGCAGATCCTGCTCTACCATCCAATCGACCAGCTCGCCGATGCGATTTTCCAACTGGCGCGGCGTGTCGGCTACCACTTCCTGTTCGAACTCGTGCTGGATATGTTTGGTGCGAATCAGGTCCGGAATGCGCCCGAAGCGAATCGTCTCGTCGAAGTACTCGTTGCCGCGCTTCTCCATTTCGAACAGGATGTTGTCGATTTCGCCCAGCCGCGCCTTGAAGTTGCGTTGCATATCTTCGTTGTAGTACGTCGTCTGTCGCTGAATGTCGTCCAGCAGCGTGGCGTCATCTTGCAGCAGGGCCAGGTTGTCTTCGGTGACGCTTAGATAGCGGTTCACGAGGCGCTTGCCGACACCCAGGGGGTTGAGAAGCTTGAGGCGGAAGCGGCCCTCGTCGTCCAGTGTGTTGTGTATGTACGATTCCAGCGGCTCAAAACGGCTCTGCTCCCAGAGCTGTGGCTGTCCCGCCTTGGCCTGCTTGGCCAGCCGCGCCGAGACGGGAAAGACGGCGGCAATGTCGCCCAGCAGGCGCTGGCCCGCATCGCGCACAAACTCTACGACCTTGGTCAGGTCCTGCTCCTCGGGCAGAATGTCGATCTTATTAATGATCAGAACGATCTTCTTACCCCACTCCTGAATCTGCTTCAGAAAGAGCCGCTCGCTCTCCGTGAAGGGACGGTCGGCGGAGGTGACGAAAAGGACCAGGTCGCTGCGTGGAATGAACTCCGCCGTCAGCGCCTCGTGCTCGCGTAGGATGGCGTTCGTGCCCGGCGTATCGACGATGTTGATGTGTTTGAGAAGCTCCACGGGCGCCGTGTGTGACCAGGTGCCCTGATCTACAGGCTCTCTGGTAACCTCTTCCCCGTGCCTGAGGACGTGAATCTGGCTGGTTGTGGGCGTCACGCCTTCCTGCAACAGTGACTGCCCAATAAGGGCGTTGATAAAAGCGGATTTTCCACTGTTAAACTCCCCGGCGACCACCAGGAGGAAGAAGTGGTCTACCTGCCGGATAGACTCTGACAGCGCCTCGCGGTCTGCCTCCGTGGCGTTCACATCGGCCAGCACTTCTCGCAGGCGACCGAGTACATCTCTCGTGCGCTTCAGAAGCTCATCCTGCTCCTGTGTCAATATCGTTTCCATAGAAAATCCGTGAACCTCCGGGAGGCTTGCGCGCCGTCTCTCGCCTTCCGGGCGCTTCAATGAGCCTCCCGGAGGTTGGTTATGCAACACTCAATCTGCGCCATATTCAATGCCAGCTTCGTCCAGGCGACGCATGCGCTCCCACTCGGGTACATCCTGGGCGCCGGCGTCTTTGAGAGCCATTGTCTGGCGCATTTCATGTATCTGATCGCGCAAGACGGCGGCCTTTTCGAACTCCAGGGCCTGCGCGGCGGCCTTCATCTGTTTTTCCAGTTCTTTGATCAGACGGTCCAGCTCCGCCTTGGGCATGTCGCGGGCCGTGGTGTAGACCGCCTGTTCCTCGGCCAACGCCAGCTCCCGTTCTGCTTCCTGATGGCGCACAATGTCGTCGGTCAGGTCGCGCACCGATTTGATAATGCTGCGCGGCTCGATGCCGTGCTCCTCATTGTAGGCTATCTGGATTTCGCGGCGCTCGTTGGTGACGTCGATGGCCCTCTGCATGGAGTCGGTGATGCGATTGGCGTACATGATGACCTTGCCCTCAATATGGCGGGCGGCGCGGCCGATGGTCTGGATCAGGGCAGTTTCGGAGCGCAGGAACCCTTCCTTGTCGGCGTCAAGAATGGCTACCAGCGAAACTTCGGGCAAATCGAGGCCCTCGCGCAAGAGGTTGATACCTACGACCACGTCGAATACGCCCATGCGCAGATCGCGCAGAATCTCCGTGCGCTCGATGGTATGTATTTCAGAGTGCAGATAGTGGACCTTGATACCCATTTCCAGAAGATAGTCGCTGAGGTCTTCGGCCATGCGCTTGGTGAGGGTGGTCACCAGGACACGCTGGCCCCGTTCCACGCGCTGTCTGATCTCGCCCAGCAGGTCGTCGACCTGTCCGCGCACGGGCCGCACCTCCACTTCCGGATCCACCACGCCGGTAGGCCGGATTACCTGCTGTACGATTTGCTCCGAATGTTCTTCTTCGTAGGGGCCTGGCGTCGCCGTGGTAAAGATGACCTGGTTCACCCGCTGTTCAAACTCGTCGAAGTTGAGCGGGCGGTTGTCCAGCGCGCTGGGCAGGCGGAAGCCAAATTCTACCAGCGTCTGTTTGCGGCTGCGGTCGCCGCCGAACATGCCCCGGATCTGGGGGATGGTCATGTGACTCTCGTCGATGACCATCAGAAAGTCGCGCGGGAAGTAGTCCAGCAGGGTCCACGGCGGTTCGCCGGCGGAACGCTGGTCCAGATGGCGGCTGTAATTCTCGATGCCCGTCGTATAGCCAATTTCGCGCAGCATCTCCAGATCGTACTGGGTCCGTTGCTCCAGACGCTGCGCTTCCAGGTACATCTTCTGCTCTTTGAAATAAGCCAGGCGTTCGTTCAGCTCTGCCTCGATGTCGTTGATGGCCTGCGCCAGCTTCTGTTCGTCGGTAATAAATTGCTTGGCGGGGAAGATCTCCACGCTGAAGTGCTCGGCCAGCACCTCGCCGGTCAACGGTTCAATTTCCGTGATGCGCTCGATCTCGTCTCCCCAAAACTCAACCATGTACGCCGTTTCAGCGTAGGCGGGCATAATCTGCAACGTGTCGCCGCGCACGCGAAACGCGCCGCGCCGCAGCTCCAGATCGTTGCGTTCGTACTGAATTTCGACCAGGTGACGCAGCACCGTGTTGCGCCGGTACCGTTCCCCGCGCCCCAGGTTCACAGACACCTTACCCCAATCGGTTGGATTGCCCAGGCCATAGATGCAGGAGACCGAAGCGACGATGATCACGTCATCGCGGCTCATGAGGTTAGACGTGGCCTGCAGCCGCAAGCGGTCGATTTCGTCGTTGATCTGCGTTTCTTTTTCGATGTAAAGGTCGTGCCGCGGCACGTATGCTTCCGGCTGATAGTAATCGTAGTAACTGACAAAGTAGGAGACCGCGTTCTTGGGGAAGAACTCTTTGAACTCGCTGTACAACTGGGCTGCCAATGTCTTGTTATGCGCGATGATCAGCGTGGGTTTCTGCACCTGCTGGATGACGTTAGCGATGGTGTACGTCTTGCCCGTGCCCGTGGCCCCCAGCAGGGTCTGGAAGCGATAATCCTTTTCGACGCCCTCTATCAGACTGGCAACCGCTTGCGGTTGGTCGCCGGTTGGCTGAAAATCGGAAACGAGTTCAAACTGTGGCATTGGTCTCCCTCAATCCTGGAATGAGTAGTAAACTTTCCGGGAAAAGCTAGCTTCCTATTCTACCACAGGAAAGGGAAACAGCGTGATGCCCCGCACTTTTTTTAGATATATTTTATGGTATGCTTTGGCCATTGCGTTACGATGGGGAGGAAGTATTAGACCCTGTAAAGAAGTGGCGAAGTGAAAGGATAACCGTGGCAAGACAGGCCCTTTTCGACGGACTGGTTTACGATGAGAATGAAAAACCGGTTGTGAGTAAGCTAGTCGGCGATGAGTCGTTCTATGTCATCGACGACGATGGTTTCATGCGCCATGTCGAGTCGGAGCAGGTGGATCGGCAGGTTCTGCAAATCTTTTTAGATCAGCTGGCTGACAACAAAGACCTGGCTGTGTCCGAGGCGATGCGGTTGATGGGCAAGGACGACATCTTTACCAAGGCGGCCCTTGATGCGCAGATGCGCAACGTGAGCGCGGAACAAATCATTGAACAGGGTATTCCTGAACAGGCGCGCAATATGTTGGGCATGCTGGGGTTCCGAATCGTGATCAACGTGCATGGCGAGGTGGTTCGCCTCGACCAACCGACCGTTCCCGACGATCCGATGTAGAACGCAGTTCGCCTGCGTTGGCGGCTCCCTCTTCGTCTGAGTGGGGTTAATAAGCGCCGCGACCCGACAACAGGTGGGGGATTGTTTGTAGGATGAGCCGCACATCCATGGCCAGCGACCAGTTTTCGATGTAGTAGATGTCCAGCAAGCACTGCTCATCGAACGTCAGGTCGCTGCGCCCGCTCACCTGCCACAGCCCGGTCAGCCCGCCTTTGACCTCCAGTCGCCTCATGTGCCAATCCTGATACTCGCACACTTCCTCGGGCAATGGCGGGCGTGGGCCTACGAAGCTCATCTCCCCTCTCAAAATGTTCCATAACTGAGGCAGTTCGTCCAGGCTGAGCCGGCGGATGAAACGGCCAATGCGCGTGAGCCGCGGGTCGTTCTTGATCTTGAAGATGGGGCCCGATGCTTCATTCATCTGGCGCAGCGCTTCCTTGTGGTCGTCGGCGTTGACGACCATAGAGCGGAATTTATACATACGGAATAATTTGCCGTCTTTCCCCACCCGCTCGTGGGTATAGAAGACGGGCCCAGAGGATTCTAGCTTGATGGCCACGGCGACGATGGCCCCCAGCAGCAAGACAGGAACGGAAAACATCATGACCAGCGCGATGTCGATGCCCCGTTTCAGGAACTGGCCAAAACGATCCATGCTCACGTCGCGCACGCTGAACATGGGGATGCCGGCCATATTGTTGAACTCAACGTGGTGCAGGCTGAGCTGAAAGAGATCGGGAACCACTTTGGCCATAACATCGTGTTGCTGGCAGATGCGCACCAGATCCAGGATCTGTTGGTGCATGTCGGCGGGCAGAGCAATGAAAACGCTGTGCAGGTTGCGATTCTTTCTCAGAGTCTGATCTAGCTGATAGAAGGTGCCCAGGTGGGGAATACGCCCCAGGCCAATGTTGTTTTCGGTACCACCGTCATCCAGGTAACCGATAGGCTGGTAACCCAGATCGGGACGCGCCAGGAACGTGCGCATCACGCTGCGCCCGGCCTCTCCAGTACCGACGATGAGTACGCGGTCGGCGCTTTGACCGCGATGATAATAATAGCGCAACAGGGTGCGGCGCAGAAGGCGGGAGACACTAATAAAAACGATAATAAAGAGCAGGGCCCAGACCAGCAAGAGGCGGGAGAAAGCGAGGGGGCGAAAGAAGAATGTGATGGCCATCATCAGGGCGATGCCCGTCGCCGTGGCGTAGCCGACGCGGGAGATCTCTTCGATCAGAAACTCACCGCGCCGCCGTTCCCAGACCTTGTTCTGGTAAAAGATGACGATGAGGATGATGGTCAGCAGGACTTGCTGGCCCAGATAGCGACCGTAGGGATCGTGGAACGTCGTTTCCTGCAACCACTCAAAACGATACCTCACGACGTAGGCGAAGGCGAAAGCCAGATTTATGAGGAGGATGTCCGTAACAATGGTCCAATTACGAACGCTGCGTCGAGTCATTAGTGGCTCATTCATGAACCAGGGCCGACTCTTCGACCAATGTCGGATTCTCGGCCAGGGCTCGTAGATACACGTTTGCCATTTCCTCTCCGGCGATTGTCCAGGAGTGTTGGGCGGTGTGCTTCAATCCCGCCTGTCGCATGGCGGCAACCAGATCGGAATTCTCTAATATAGTCGAGATGTGCTGGGTCAGGCAATCTACATCTTGTGGCGCAAAGAGCAGCGCCGCCTCTCCTGCCGCCTCGGGCACGGCTGAGGTGTCGGCGGCGATGACGGGCGTGCCGCAGGCCATGGCCTGGATGACGGGCAGGCCAAAGCCCTCGTAGACTGAAGGGAAGACGAGCATAGAGGCGGCATTGTACCAGAGCGGTAGTTCCTCGTCGGGTACATATCCTGTGAAACGGACCCGGTCCTGCAAACCGAGCGTTTCGACCCGAGCGAAGATTTCGTCGTACAGCCAGCCCTTGCCGCCAACCAGAACCAGGGGCAGCGTGTGCTCTTGCAGGCGGGCCATGGCCTCGATAAGCACAGGGATATTCTTACGCGGCTGCAATGTTCCGATATGTAAAACAAAGCGGTCCGGTAATTTCTTGCGGCGACGGAAAGCGGCTATGGCCCCGGGGGGCAGCGGACGAAATGCCTCGTCAACGCCGGGACGCACCACGTCGATGCGCTCGGCGGGGATGCCCAGCAAGCGCTGGATATCTTCGCGCCCCGCACCGGCGATGGCCACAACGCGCCGCGCCTGGCGACAGGAACGCCGCGTCTGGCTGGTCAGGTAGAGCCGCTGCAGCGGAGGATAGCGGTCAGGATATTCAATGAAGCTGAGGTCATAGACCGTTACGACGGTGGGGCACGGCGCCCAGATGGGCGTCACGAAAGCCGTGCTGTGCAGCAGATCAATCCCCTGGCGCCGAGCGGTCAGGGGCCACGCCGTCTGTTCCCATAATATGCGAAGGAAACGGTTGCCCGTGGGCCACCGCGGTTCTTGCCACATCACGCTGGGGTCGGTTCCCTGCGCCCGATAGGCACTGAATACGAGGTAGCGCAAACGTTCATCCGCCGGTAAATGGCGCAGGACTTGAGCAATGTAGTGATGGATGCCCGCGCGCCGGTAGCCGGCTTCTCCAGAAAGCAACTGCGCATTTATGCCGATACAGTACATGAAATGGCATTATAACGCGTCTTGACAGGAGAAAAAACGACGCTTGCCCCACGACTGAAGCCCTTCTGAAATGGATAGAGGCCCATCATTGGGCCTCTACTGCGTAACTCCTTCGGGCGGCTGGTGCGTGAAGCGAGCGCTGTGTCAGATCGTTTCAATCGTTATATCAGTTCGCGGGTTGCTCTCTCCGGGCTGGTTTCCTGCAAGCGACCTGCCGGTAGATGAACCGTTCGGCAGACGGTCATAGGCAAGTTGGCTCAGCACCAGATTGGCTCGCTGTAAATCCGCAGTCAGCTCCCGAATTTCGTCTGTATCTCGCCCCAGAACTGCGATTTTTAACATGGCGATCTGGCGCACGATTTCCTTCTTTTTCTCCTGGCAGGCAGCGTCGGACGTGTGCCCGTTCAGGTGCTGCAAACTACGTTCTGTTTGATAAATAATCTGTTGGGCCACGTTCCTGGCCTCAATCAGATCGCGCCGCTCCTGATCCTCGGCTGCGTGCTGCTCCGCTTCCTCCACCATCTGCTCCACGTCGTTATCGGAAAGATGGCTTTCTGAGGAAATGGAAAGCGCCCGGCTGGCGCCCGTGCCCATGTCCAGGGCGCTGACGTGCAAAATACCATCCTCGTCGATTTCGAATGTAATCTCGATTTGGGGTACCCCGCGCGGCGCCTTTGGTATCCCATCCAGGCGAAAAACGCCGAGCTTTGCGTTGTCTGCGGCCATTTGCCGTTCGCCCTGTAACACGTGAATCTCTACCGAGGTCTGCTCGTCATAGATGGTACTGAAGACCTCGGTGCGACGGGCCGGGATAGGCGTGTTGCGTGGGATCAGGGACGTCATCAGGCCCCCCATCGTTTCCAGGCCCAGGCTGAGCGGCGTGACTTCTCTTAGCTGCAGTTCCTGCAGGTTACCGGCTAACATACCGGCCTGGAGCGCCGCGCCCAGGACCACTACCTCATTGGGATCTACCTCGGCGCCGGGTTCCTTGTCTGTCAGGGATCTGATTCTGTCCTGCACGGCAGGGATGCGCGACGCACCGCCCACAAGAAGGACGGCGTCCAGGTCGGAGGGTTTAACGTTGGCGTCGTCCAATGCCTGTTGCAGCGGATCCACCAGGCGGTCCGCCAGTGACGCAGTTAGCGTCTCAAAGCGCGAGCGGGTCAGCGTGGCGCGAAGATGTTTAGGCCCATTTACGTTGGTAATTATGAAGGGCAGATCAATGGTCGCGTTCTCGCTTGTAGATAGCTCGATTTTGGCCCGCTCGGCGGCCTGCCATACCCGCTGCAGCGCCTGCTGGTCCTTGCGCAAGTCGATGCCGTACTGGCGGAGAAACTTGTCCAGTAGCCAGTCGGTGATCGCCGCGTCCCAATCTGCGCCGCCGAGGAATGTGTCGCCGTGGCTCGCTTTCACGGTCACCATGCCGTTGTCCAGCTCCAGGACCGACACGTCGTAGGCGCCGCCGCCAAGGTCTACGACCAGAACTGTTTCACTTGTGTCGCGGTTTCGGCCATAGGCCAGCGCTGCGGCAGTGGGCTCGTTAATGATGCGCAATACGTCCAGACCGGCCAGGCGACCGGCTTCTTTCACCGCCTGGCGCTGTGTGTCGTTGAAATAGGCCGGCGCCGTAATGACAGCTTGTTGCACCGGCTGCCCGAGATATGTCTCGGCCTCTTGTTTCAATTTTTTCAGAATATAGGCGGCGATTTCCTGGGGGGTGAGCTCGCGATTGCTATGGGGAAGGGTTATGCGCACGCCCCCTTCTGCGCCGGACGTCAGGCGATAGGGAGCGCGCGATTGCTCGGTCGCCGTCTCCGGATCTCCATAGCGGCGACCCAGCAGACGCTTCACGGAGAAGACTGTATTTCTGGGATTGAGAGCAGCCTGTCGTCTGGCTCTCTTGCCGACAAGCTGCTCGCCACTGCGACCAAAGGAAACGACGGATGGGATACGTTTACCCTCGCTGGTGGTTATCACGGTCGGCTGACCGTCTTTCATGAGTGCGATGGCTGAGGTGGTGGTACCAAGATCAATACCAACGACGGTGGTCATTTTCGGCCTCTCTTCCCAATACGATGTAATTCAACAGATCGCTGTCCCAATGGCGTGCTGCATGAATTGACGGCAGTCTTCGTGTGTTTGGTGCCCTATACTCTATGAAACAACTATAAGAATAATGTTGGCTCCATGTATATCTTATGTAAGTAAGGACGGCTGACGGCGGACCGCAGCGATACTGGCGCCCGGCAGGCTAAAGCAGGAAGGCTGGCGGCTGTCAGCGGTCCGCGGTCTGCGGTCGGCCCGCGCTGCGCCGGCTGGCGAGCACGATGCCGGTCAGGATGAGGCCGCCGCCAAGGACGGCCAACGCACCGGGTACTTCGCGAAAGATGAGCAGGCCGAGGATGCTGGCGCCGATCGGTTCGCTAATGATAGCTACGGACACATAGGCCGCCGGCAGGAAGCGCAGGGCGTAATTGTAGGAGGAGTGGCCCAGTAATTGCGGGAAGAGGGCCATGAGGAAGAAAAGGATGTAGATCCACGCGCTGTACCCGGTGAAGCGTTGCCCTGTAATCAGCGTCAGGAGCAGCAGTGTCAGGGCGGCGCACCCATAGACGATGGTCGTGTAGCTGACCAGGGAAAGGCGCGGGCGCAGGTGCCGGCCGATGAGCAGGTAAACGGCGCCGGTGAGCGCGCTGCTCAGGGCCAGGGCGTTGCCCAGCAAAGGCTGCGCGCCGATGCCGCTGTCCTCAATCCCGATCAACAGACTGCCACTCAGGGCCAGCACAATGCCCGCTGCCAGCCGGCGTGTGAGTGGTTCCTTCAGCAGCAGGGGCGCCGAAAGCGCGACCCAGATTGGCGTGCTGGTGGCCAGTACCGTCGCCGCCGCAATCGAAGTGTAGGCCAGGGAGGCAATGTAGGCCGCGAAGTGCAGGCCGAGCATGAACCCGGAGAACAGCGCCAGTTGCCAGCCACGCCCCGGCAAGCGGCGTAGCTCCACGCCGCGGCGGCTGAGCGCCCAGGGGAGCAACAATAAAGTCGATATGGTCAGGCGCCCGCTGGCAATGACCAGGGACGGCGCTTCTCGCTGCGCGAAACGCACCAGAATGGCGCTGGTGGAGGTGGCCAATACGCCAATGACAAGGATGAGAATTGGGGAGAGAAATGGCCGTTCTGCGGCCGGTGATTCGGGAGACTGGGCCATCTGGGTTGGTTTGACAAAGCCTCTGGGCAGGGCTAGAATGATTTTTGTAGTTAAGGTTGAAAGATCTAAGAAAAATGTCCTGACATAGAGGCAATCTTAGATCAGCACCTTATAAACGTCCAACTGATCCCATTTGCATATCTCAAAAAAAGGAGCGTTACCTATGGCGTTTGAGTTACCCCCACTTCCCTACGCAGAAGATGCCCTGGAGCCCAATATTGATGCTCGCACCATGAGCATTCATCATGACAAGCACCACGCTGGCTACACCAAGAAGTTGAACGCTGCTCTGGAAGGTCATTCAGAGTGGCAGAACAAGAGCATTGAAGAGATTTTGCGCAACATCGATCAGATTCCTGAGTCGATCCGCACGGCTGTACGCAACAACGGCGGCGGATATGCCAACCACAGCCTGTTCTGGAAGGCGATGAGCCCCAATGGCGGCGGGCAACCTTCTGGCGATCTGGCTGATGCTATCGAGCAGGCATTCGGAAGCTTCGACGAATTTAAAGAGAAGTTCAGCAGCACAGCCGCCGGCCAGTTTGGCTCCGGTTGGGGCTGGTTGGTCGTGAAGGGCGACGGTAGTCTGGATGTGTATAGCACAGCCAATCAGGACAGCCCGTACATGCAGGGCGACACGCCGATTCTGGGTGTTGACGTCTGGGAGCATGCCTATTACCTGAACTATCAGAACCGCCGTGGCGACTACATCGAAAACTGGTGGAATACGGTCGATTGGGACCAGGTTGCAGAGAATTATAAGGCTGCCAAATAGTCTGGGATGCGTTATAATGGGTTCGAAGTGCGAACTTAATTTGTGTAATTGTTCACAAATCGTAACCCGTTACGAAGGAGAACTCCTATGACGTATATTGTAACCAGACTGTGTCTCCGCGATACAGCCTGCATCGACGTATGTCCGGTCGAGTGTATGGTGCTGGGACACCCCGAAGAGGAGTGGCCCTGGCTCTACATCGACCCGGACACCTGCATCGATTGTGGCGCCTGCGTCCCCGAGTGCCCGTACGAGGCCATCTTCCCTGAGGAAGAGGTGCCGTTTGAGTACGAGGCGCGTCCGGGACAGTGGATCGCAAACACCAAGGAATTGTTGCCCGATGGTCAGCCCTTCGAGGGCGAAGTCGATGGTCATCCGGTGAAGCTGCTCAACGCGAAGCAGCTGGAAGGCGGCGAGGTAATGGATCTGACGGAAGACATTCCGCCGAACTACGATTTCTTCTCGTTGGGCCCAGGCTACGATGCCCTGGACATGTAAGCTAAGCGTCTGCGCTGCAGAGCGCCGGTAGTCATCTTGACATGTAGGCTGTTCGAGGCGACAGAAATGCCCCTGGCAAGCCGAATTGGTTGACGTCGTCCTCTGGGACGTTGTTTTCCAATTCGGCTTTTTTTGTTGCCAGATGGCACGGCGCATCTGGAGGAATTCATGACAAACGAGACGAGCTATCGCATAGAAAAAGACTCACTTGGCGAAGTACAGGTGCCGCAGGGCGCCTATTGGGGCGCCCAGACGCAACGAGCGATTCACAACTTCCCCATTACGGGTCTCAAGCCGTACCCGGCCTTTGTGTGGTCCATGACCGTCATCAAGCGGGCGGCTGCTGAAGTGAACCTGGGTCTGGGCCTGTTTGCCGACAGAGAGGTGAACGGCGAAACTGTGTCCGGCCGGGCTATTGCCGAGGCGATTATGACCGCCGCCGATGAAATTCTAGACGGCGAGTTATCCAACCAATTTGTGGTCGATCCGATTCAGGCCGGCGCCGGCACCAGCCACAACATGAACGTTAACGAGGTAATTGCCAATCGCGCCAACGAACTCCTCGGTTACGATCTGGACGCGGCTGCGAAGCCGGTACACCCCAACGATCACGTGAACATGGCGCAGTCGACAAACGACACGATTCCCACGGCTATTCGTCTGGGCGTTCTGTGGCGGTTGGACGACCTGCTTACGACCCTCGACGCGCTCGCCACCGCCTTTGGCGAAAAGGCGCAGGCGTTCGACGATGTCGTCAAGAGCGGGCGCACCCATTTGCAGGATGCCGTGCCCGTGCGCCTGGGGCAAGAGTTCGGCGCCTACGCGCGGGCTGTGGAGCGGGATCGCGACAAGATTGAGGAAGCTGCCGGCGGCTTGCGCCGCCTGGGCATAGGCGGAACAGCGACTGGTACCGGCTTGAATGCGCATCCCGAGTATCACGAGCGCATGATCCAGACCCTGAGCCGGCTGACCGGGCTGACGCTGTACGAATCGGACAACCTGTTTGAATCGATGCAGAGTATGGCCGATGCGGTGCACTTTAGCGGCGCCCTGCGCACGCTGGCCCAGGATCTGACGCGGATTGCTAACGACATCCGCCTGCTTTCCTCCGGGCCCAGCACCGGGCTTGCAGAGATTCAGTTGCCCGCCGTACAACCGGGTTCTTCGATTATGCCCGGCAAGGTCAACCCCGTGCTGGCCGAAATGTTGAACATGGCTATGTTTCAAGTGATGGGCAACGACCTGACGGTGATGCTCTCCGGACAGGCAGGACAGCTAGAGCTTAACGTCATGATGCCCGTCATTGCCCACAACTTGTTCCAGAGCATGGACATCATCATTAGTTCCGTCGACGCCTTCACGGAGAAGCTGGTTGTGGGGATTGAGGCCAACCGCGAGAAAGCGGAAGGGTGGCTGGCGAAGAACGCCATTCTGGTCACGGCGCTGAATCCCGTCATCGGCTATCTCAAGGGCGCAGAAGTAGCCAAGGAGGCCATGCGCACGGACCGCACGGTGCGCGAGGTCGTTGTGGAGAAAGGGTATTTGAGCGCCGAGGAAGCTGATCGGCTGCTGGACGTGCGGCAACTGACCGAGGGTGGTATTCAATCGTGACCGCTCTCGATGAGCTGCGTTGACCCTTAGGGTTGGCCGCCCTAAGGGTCTTTTTTTACCCAATGCGCGATCGCATAACAGTCCCGTCTCCGATCTACGAGCAGATGTTGCAGCACGTACAGGCGGCGTATCCGCTGGAAGCGTGCGGGCTGCTGGCGGGCCGCCATTCGCGCGTTACGCGCCTCTTTCAGGTGGAAAATGCGCTGGCCAGCCCCACAGCCTATGAGATGGCGCCGCGGCAACAAGTGCAGGCCATGCTGACCATGGAAAAAGAGGGGTGGGATCTTGTCGGTATTTACCATTCTCATCCTGCCGGCCCGCAGACGCCGTCGACCAGCGATGTGGCCCAGGCCTTCTATCCGCGGGCAGCACAGATCATTATTTCACTGGCTGATCCGGAGAAGCCGATTGCCCGCGCGTTTTCCATTGTCAAGGGACGGTTTGATGAAATTATGATGTTTATTGTGTAACTTTTGAATTCAGGCTGTGTTGTATAAGGATGAGGGCCGGCAAGCGTCATGGCCCGCGGCAGAAACGTACTCTGCATGACCGCTACAGATGCCGGTTACAAGATGTGAGGGAGAGGAAAATTTATGAATGTCGTCTACTTGCTGCTCGGGGGAGTCATCGGTTACTTCTTCGGCGCAGTCCCCTTTGGCTGGATTTTTGTTAAGATAACCAGAGGGCTAGACCTACGCCAGGTGAAGAGCGGTCGGACCGGCGGCACCAACGCCATGCGCGCAGCTGGCCCTGTCGTCGGCGGCCTGACGGCTGTCGGCGATGTGTTGAAGGGGGCAGCGGCTATCTGGATCGCCCGCGCGGTCTTCGGGTCTGTGTTGCCTGACGTGTGGTTGCCGTGGGCGGAAATCGTCGTGGGGCTGTTCACCATCATCGGCCACAACTGGTCCATCTTCCTGGGATGGTGTGGCGGCGCGGGCACCGGTCCCAACGTCGGCTGGGCTGCTGCCGTCTGGTGGCCTATGGCCCTGGTCGGCGCAATTGTGGTCGGTGGTATGTTGCTCCTGACAGGCATGGCCTCCGTGGCTTCCCTGACGATGGCGGCCATCATTCCGCTCATTTTCGCCATTCTCTACTTTGCGGGCGTCATTGCCACGCCTGCCTACATTGTGGGCGGCATCCTCACCGGCCTGGTCGTCGTCTGGTCATTGCGCCCCAACATCAAGCGCATTATTGAAGGCAATGAGCGCATCGTAGGCCCCGCTGCCAGACGCCAGAAGCTGAAGACGCGTCGCAGCGAAGGATAGTCACTCACTCCTGCTGCTCGCCGGCTGCCTTGCTCAACGTCACGTAATGTAACAGTCCCATCTGGTTAAAGTGCACGTTGTCGATACTCTCCCTTGCCAGCAAGCGCGGCGCCGATTGCAATAGGTCCAGGGTGGGTAGCTCCTCTGCCCACAGCTCTTGAATCTGGCGATACAGTTCCTGCTTCCGCACTTCGTCATCCGGATCGAGTTGGCGCACCTGATCGATCAGGCTGGTCATCGTCACACTCTCATAATTCGAACACAAAGAGTCAGTGTTTGTGACAAAGTATTCCAGCCAGCCCATGGCGGCGGGGTAACGCGTCGGCCAACCAACGGGGGGCCAGCCCAACAGGAAAGTGGGATAGTTGCACTCAGATATCTGCGCGCCGAACGTGCTCCACGGCGCGCCGTTCAGTTCCACCTGGATCAGACCCGTCTCCTCCAGCTGCTGTTTCAGAGCCTCTGCATAAGCTTCTTCTAGCGAGGTGTAGCGCCCGTCGTTCAGGTACCAGAGCGGGATGACAAGAGGATTATCGATATTGAAGCCTGCCAGGCGCAGCAGCTCGCGGGCGCGTTCCAGATCGCGCTGTGGCTCTGTGTCCACCTGCTCGGGTACGCTGTCAGGAAGGGGGCTGTACAGCGGTTGTCGTTGTCCCTGGAAGACGTCGCGGGCCAACGCCTCGCGATCAACCGCATGGGCAGCAGCCTGGCGCACGGTGGCTGTGCTCCACGGTGTGTCCTCTTGCTGGAACACGAGATAGCTCTTGAACGTTGCCGGGCCTTCCCACTCACGTACCTGGGGGATGGCCAGAAGTTCGGCGAACGCATTGTCGGGAATTGCGCCCCAGGCCATATCGATTGATCCCAGGGTAAGCGCGTTGTTCAGGCTGGTTGCATCCTCGTAGAAGCGTAGTTGGATACTTTCCACAGCCGGCTGGTCGGGGCCAGGCCACTGCGGATTGGCCTGTAGCTGAATTTGCGTGCGCTCATCCGTCTTCCATTCAATGACCTCGTAGGGGCCGATGCCGTTGCAATTGCGCGCCGGTTCCGGGTCGCTGGCATAGCAGTTCTGGCTGACGACAAAGTACGGTGGGGCAGCCAGGAGGTTCAGAAAGTAGGATGTGGGCTGTTGCAGGACGATGCGCACGGTGGAGGAGTCAGGCGTCTGCACGGCGTCGGGATCGGCGACGCCGTCACCGTCACTGTCCTTGAGAAAGGCGTTTACGTGCCAGCTACCAAAGGAGGCGGCGCGACTGATTGACCACCGTACGTCTTCCGCCGTCAACGGATTGCCGTCGGGGAAGGCCAGGTCTGAGCGAAGTGTGAATGTATACTCGAGTTTATCCTCAGAGATTTCAGGCGGCCCGTCAGCCAGCAGCGGTACGAGGTTGCCGGCCGTGTCGAACATATACAGGCCGCTCATCGTATTGTACTTCACTTCCCAACCGGGCTGGCTGGGAGCATCGGCAGGGTCGATGCTTGTCAGTTCGCCTACCACGCCGATCACAATCAGATTGTCCGGCGTGCCGATCAATGATTCGCCGGCATCGATCGTTTCCCGGGACACAAGCCAGTTCCGCGTGATGCGCTCGATGCCGCCATCGCCCTTGCTCTGTTCGATGCCCTCATTGATGCTTTCTAACAGATCAGGCCTGTCGTCACGCACGGCGATCACGTAGCTCTGGTGTGTGATCCAGGCGTTGCGACCCGGCCCGCCCGCAATCTTGAGCTGCTCATAATGGGTACGAACGTAATGTTCGGCATCATCGTGATCGATGATCACGCCTGCCACGTCTCCGTCAATCAGTGCCTGTAGCGCCTTGCCCACCGTCTCATAAAAAACCAGGTTGTTCTCAGGGATATCTGCAATTTCCGTGGCTGCCCGTTGCCCGGCTAGCGAGTTGGAGAGGGTGCCAATAGGGACGCCGGGCGGCACGTTGCGATAGTCGGTGATAGTAGTCTCGTTGGCCAGCACGACCAGCACCTGTCCCACCTCTAGATAAGGCTCACTGTAGGCGACGCCCGGTACCGGTTCCGGCGTGGTCAGCGCGGACATAGCAATATCGAACTCACCGTTGGCCACGCTCTGCAACATTCCTTCGAAGCTGGTGACCACGAATTCATACTCGTAGCCGGCGCGACTGAGGAGATTTTCCGCCAGCTCCGCGTCAAAGCCGACGACGTTGCCAAACTCATCAAATGTGGCAAAGGGAGGAAATGGGGCGTCGGCGGCAATGGTCAGGAAGTTGTCCTCCAGCGCGACCGGTGTGACCGTTGGATCCTCTACGCTGGTAGGGGTAGGGGGGATAGTCGTCGCCTGCTGTTCCGACTCCTGCTCCCGGCAGGCAGCAAGCGCCGTGATCGTCAGCAAGATAGCGATGAGCAGCAGCGAGCGATAGCGCACAGATGTCATATGTTGATTCCTCGAGAGTAGCTATATGCGCCCCGCTGGCCGCACAGAATGGTAACCAACGGTGCGGCGCGAGTATAACAAGCGGGTCAGGGAGGAACAAGAAGGGGGGAGTGACGGTTAAAACGTTCTCATGAAGGCAGTTTGCCGGCTCTCGACAATCCAGGCGCGGTGGATACGGTCTCTTTGTGTTACAGCTCGACGATGGCGCCCAGCCCCTGTCGTCGCGCATTGGTCAGCGCCAGGCTGGCGGCGACGGCATCCTGCACGGCGACGCCAACGGACTTGAAGTAAGTGATTTGTTCTGGACTGCTGCGCCCGCGTCGCTCCCCATTGATGATTTGTCCGAGCTCGGCGTGGATTTGGGTCTCGTCGATTTCGCCCGCTTCCAAGGGTGCGACGAGATCGCCGGCTTCGGCCAATACAGCGTCGCGGGAATCGACGACGACGAGGGAGCGGCGAATGGTGGTAACGTCCACTTCTTGCATGTCGGTGCGGAAAGAGCCCACGGCGTTAATGTGTGTGCCTTCCGAGAGTAATTCTCCGGAAAAGACGGGGTGCGACGCCGTGGTGGCGGTGCAGATAATGTCGGCGTTGCGCACGGCGCGCGCGGCGCTGTCCGCGACCTGGATGACGTCAGGGATTGGCCCCTGCCCCGCCATTTCGCGGGCGAAGGTCCGGGCGTGTTCTGCGTGCAGGCTGTAGACGCGAACTTCGCGCACATCCCGGACCGCACATACCGCTTCCAGTTGTGTGCGCGCCTGCACGCCGCTGCCGATGATGGCTACAACCGAGGCATCGGAGCGGGCAAGCACATCGGTCGCTGCGCCGGAACCGGCGCCGGTGCGAATGGCCGTGAGTGTACCGCCCTCTAACAGCGCCAGCGGGCGCCCGGTTTTGGCATCCAGGGCCAGCACCAGCCCGTGGATGGTGGGTATCTGGCGCTGCACGTTTTCAGGAAAGACAGAGACAATCTTCACCGCCAGATCATCGCTGCCGGACAGATAGGCGGGCATGAAGATCGAAACGCCGCCGTAGCTGGGCACCGCGACCTGGGTGCGCAGAGGAACAGTGGCCTCGCCCGCCGACAATTGGCCATAGGCACCCTTCATGCCGCTGATAGCCTGGGCCATGGGCAACGCCTGTCGCACATCGTCGCCCGAGAGAATGTGAAGTTGCATATTGTGTTGTTGCGTGCACGCTGTGTCGGTCAGCGTTCGGGCTATGTCTCGCCCAGATACGCCTGCCGCATCTGTTCGTTTTCGATTAGATTCTGCGCCGTGTCGGTCAGGACAATGCGGCCGGTCTGTAGCACGTAGCCGCGGTCGGCGATGGAGAGGGCCATGTTTGCGTTCTGCTCGACAACAAACACAGTCGTGCCCTGATCGTTGATCTGTTCGATAATCTCGAAGTTCTGTTCAACCAGAATAGGCGCGAGCCCCATCGACGGCTCGTCCATGAGCAGCACTTTGGGGCGCGCCATCAGCGCGCGCCCGACGGCCACCATCTGCTGTTCGCCGCCGCTCAGGGTGCCGGCGCGCTGGTTCAGACGCTCCTTCACGCGGGGGAACAGGTCGAAAATGCGTTCCATGTCCGCTTCGATTTCGCGGCGGTCGTTGCGTAGATAGGCGCCAATCTCCAGATTCTCGCGCACAGTCATGCGCTGGAACAGACGCCGGTTCTCGGGCACCATGGAGATGCCGCGCCCCACGATTTCCTGCGTCGGCAGGCCGCTGATCTCCCTACCGTCCAGGTTTACGCTGCCGTGCGCCGGTTCCACGTAACCCAGAATCGTCTTCAGGGTCGTCGTCTTGCCGCTGGCGTTGCCGCCCAGCAAGCAGACGATTTCGCCTGGATACACCGTGATGTTAACATCATGTAAGACCTGGATGGGGCCGTAATAGGTGTCAACGTCCCGCAATTCGAGGACCGGTCTTCTACCGTTTCCGTTGGCTTCAGTCATGTTACCCTCGCTTCTTTTCGTCCCAGATATGCTTCCAACACACGCTCGTTCTCTGAAACTTCATCGTAGTTACCTTCCGCGATTTTGCGTCCGTAATCCAGCACCACCACCCGGTCGGAGACACCGCGCACGACCTGCATATCGTGCTCGATGACGATGAGGGTGAAGCCTTTCTCGTCGCGTAATTTTCCGATGAGTTGAGTCAACTCGCGGGTTTCTCTGGGATTCATCCCGGCTGTGGGCTCGTCCAGGCAAATGATCTTGGGGTCGGTGGCCATGGCCCGGGCGATCTCCAGACGCCGGCGATTGGCGTAGGAGAGCACGTAAGCGGGTTGGTCAAAACGGTAGCCGACAAGTCGCGTGCCGAAGAAGCTGAGGACTTCCTCAGCTTTCTGTTTTGTTTCTGCTTCTTCCCGCCGGAAGGCCGGCGTTCGCAGCAGGGCAGAAATGATGCCCGATTTGGTGCGGGTGTGGCGCCCGACCATGACGTTTTGGCGCACGGTCATATTGGGGAAGAGGCGCACATTTTGAAAGGTACGGGCTACGCCGAGATCTAATATCTGATTAGGGCGCAGGCCGACAAGGTTATGGCCATCGTACCAGATCTCACCTTCATCTGGTGCGACCATTCCGGTTAGTGTATTGAAGAAAGTGGTTTTTCCGGCGCCGTTGGGGCCAATCACGCTGACGATTTCGCCTTCGTTGACGTGAAAATCCAACTGGTCCAGGGCCCGCAAGCCGCCGAAATCTTTAGAGAGTGATTTGGTTTCCAGCAGTGGCATGAAATCGTGACTCCTTACGCGGTGTCAGGGCCGGCAGCCGGCGCCGGCGGTCCGGTTCGACTACTCTCTTCATCATCCAACCAGGCATCCTGCATCATTTCTTCCTGGTGCAGCTCGCGCATGCGCTCGCGCGACGGTACGAAGCCTTCGGGCTTGTTGAGCATCATGTAAATGAGCAGCGCGCCGTAGAGCAGGAACTTGAATTCGGAGAACTCGCGCAGCAGCTCTGGGAGACCGATGATCACGATGGCGCCGACAATGACGCCCGGAATGCTGCCCATGCCGCCGACGATAATCAGCACGAGGACCTGGATGGAAACGATAATGTTAAAGCTATGGGGGAACACCGAGCCTATCTTGGCCGCAAACAGCGCGCCACCGAAGCTGGCGATAATGGCGCCCATGATGAAGGCTGCCAGCTTGATCTGCACGGTGTCAATGCCCATCACTTCGGCCACCGACTCGTCCTCGCGCATCGCTTTCCAGGCGCGGCCTATACGGGAATTCTCCAGGGCCCACGTGGCATAAACGGCCAGCAGCACAAAGCCGGCGATTGGATAGAAAAAGTCGGTCGATGAAGTTGCTGCGAAGCGGCCAATAGAAACCGTTGGGATACTGATGATTCCCTGCGCGCCGCCGACGTACGGGAAAAGCGCTTCAGACACAAACAACAATCGCGCAATCTCGCCAAAGCCGAGGGTGACGATAGCCAGGTAATCGCCGCGCATGCGTAACACCGGCGTGCCTACAATGATGCCGGCTATGGCGGCGGCAATGATCACAAACGGAAGCGCAGCCCAAAAGGAGAGTTCTGGCGAAAAGGCCGGCGAGCCGGGCGACGTCAGTATGGCGGTCATGTAAGCGCCAACGGCGAAAAAGGCCACGTATCCCAGGTCTAGCAGACCGGCGAAGCCAACGACGAGGTTGAGCCCGAGGCCCATCATCAAGAAGATTCCCACAATATCGAGCACTTCGCTGAGGAAGACGCCGGCTATCCTGGGCAGGAAGAACAAAACCACCAGCAACACCACAGCGCCGACGATAAAATAGGTACGTTTCTTTTCCTGGGGCAGCGTTTCATACCTTTCGCGGACAGAAATATTTCGCCCGCCGCCGGCCCAGTAAATGGCCCCGAACAAAGCGAAGACCACGACAGTGCCAACCGGGGTGAGGCCGCCCAACGGGCTGAAAAGGAACTGGCTGATGGGTGTGAGACGCAGGCCATTGAGAAGCTGTTGGAAGACACTTTGCAAGAGACCCACCAACAACGTCCATACGACGGCGTTCACCAATGGTTCGCGCCATTTCTCGGGAACCAGGGCGGCGCTGCCGCTCAACGTTCCTACCAGCGCGCTGCCGGCGACGACGAACGCCAGGCCGGGCAATAGCTCGCGGTTAAACGTGAGGATGTTCAGGAGTCGCGGCGAAATGGCAATGAAGATGCTGCGTAAATCAAAGTTGCTGGCGAGCAGAACCAGCACGACGATGCCCAGGCCTGAAATCGCGCCGGCAATCAAACCTGCCAACACATTGCGCAGGCCCGGCGCTGCCGGGCGCGTGCGGCCTTCCTCCTGCTTCGGCGACTTTCCTGCCAGGTAGCCGAAGACCACGGGCACCAGGAACATTGCGACGTAACTGAGCGAGAGGGAAGGCTGGACAATAGTGCGGTTGACGAACGCCTCGATCATGCCGATGGCGGAAATGAAGACGACGGTCAGAGCGCCCAACGCGCCCAGGCGCACTGCCCGGGCCAGGTCGACTTCCAAAATCTGAACGCGGTCGCCGGCCTCCATCTGTCCGGTAGGTGTTTCTCTCTCTCCAATCTGAGCGAGTTCTTGAGTCATAGTCTAAGCTCTCTCCTCCGACAGCCGCTCGCCGAGAATGCCGCTTGGCCTCAGGATGAGTACCAGTACCAGCACCAGGAAGGCAACAACATCTTTTAGCTGAGTGAAAGCGGGCACGCCAAAGCCGCCGAGGACCAGACTGGGGCCTATCGATTCCAGGATGCCCAATACCAGTCCGCCGATCATGGCGCCAACAATGTTGCCGATACCACCAATAACTGCTGCAGTGAAGGCTTTGATGCCCGGGAAGAAGCCGCTGAAGAAGTAAACCTGGCGGAAGACGAGAGAGTACAGCAGGGCTGCGGCGCCGGCCATGGCGCCACCGACGGCAAAGGTCATTACAATGGCGCGGTCAACGTTGATACCCATCAGCGCTGCGATTTCCTTGTCTTCGGCCACAGCGCGTAATGTCTTGCCAATCTTGGTCTTCTCCACAAAGTAATAAAGGCCGATCATCATGAGGATGGCGGCGACGATGACCAGCGCCTGGCTCCTCAGAATGCGGAAGCCGCCGATTTCGATGAAGCCGGAAAGCGGTTGCATGGCGGGCCAGGACTTGATGCCGGCGCCAAACAGACCGCGGAATGTGTACTGTAAGAAGAAAGACGCGCCGATAGAAGTAATCAGCGGGATGAGCCGGGGGGCGCCACGAAGGGGGCGATAGGCGATGCGCTCGACGACCACGGCGATAATGGTTGATGTGGCCATACAAACCAGCAGAACAATAAGAAATGAGAGCACGGGTTGGCCGTCCCACATCCCGGAGCGTTGCAACGAGCTGGCCACGTAAAAACCTACCATCGTGGCGCTCATAAATACTTCGCCATGAGCGAAATTAATGAATCCCAGGACGCCATAGACCATGGTGTAGCCGAGGGCGATTAGGGCATAAACGCCGCCCTGGGCCAGGCCAAAAACGATCAGATCGCGCCATTGACTGGCGCTCAATCGTCCGCTGCCAATGCTACGCGCGGCGCCGATGGTGATCAGGACGATGGCGACGATGCCAATGGTCCAGAAAACGATGGTGACCCAGTTAATCCGCTCAGGGTTGATGCCAAAACGGCGCTGTAATTGTTGCGAAAGCGTTGTCACTAATCCTCTCCTCTTCCTGAAAAAGCCGCGCGGAGTTCACCAAAGCGAACTCCGCGCGGTACAAAACGTCAGAAGGACGTTACGGTCTCTCAACCTCGAAGCCGACTTCTTCCGCCTGCAGGACGATGAAGTTACCGGCCGGTTCAAAGATAGGGAAGAAAACGAGCTCGGCGCCGGAGGCTGCAACCTCGGTCAGGACCGGGCGCATATCTTCCTGCTCAGCACCAACGGCTGTGGCCAGCGCGACGGAGCCACCGAACTCCTCAAAGGAGGCGCCCATGGCCGATGTCAGACCCTGGGTATACGGATCACCGTCGTTGATCGTGGCTACGGTGCTCAGGCCCAATTCCTCGGCGGCGAACTGGGCGGCGGCGCGACCCTGGAACTCATCGTTGTGAGCTGTGCGGAAGTAGCCGTAGCTCCACGCGTCACCGCGGGTGGGGCCCTCTTCGCTGAAGTAGCCTGTGGCTGTCAGACGAGGGGAGGTGTTGGAACCGGAAATCATCACATAACCGGCGCCGGAGAGCACCTCAGAGGCGGGGACGGCAGCGCCAGAGCAGCTGGTGCCGATGACGGCAGCCACCTGCGTGTTGGCCACAATACGTTGTGCACCAAGCTGGCCGCCTTCCGCGTTACAGAGGTCGTCCTCGTTCATAGTCAACTGCGCGGGATGGCCACCGATCTCGCCGTAGTCTTCAATGGCGATTTCTACTGCGCGCACCTGGTCGGTGCCCAGGTTGGCTACCGCGCCGCTGATGGCCTGCAGTGTGGCGATCTCAATGGGAGCGCCAGGTGCGACAACGATCTCACCCAGTTCAAGGCCGTCTGGCGGATCGGGGATCGTGCCTGCACCGGTGTCGGGTGTCTGGAACTCGTAGGAGCTGACAACGTTGCCGATCACGTCAGCAGCAGCCCAGGAGGCGTCCTCGAAACGGAAGATGCCGATGCTAGGAGCGGCGCAATCACCGAATTCGTTGCAGATCAGGTTTCCGGTCAGACCAGCGTGCTCCATCTGGTACATCGCTTCGATCAAAGCCTGGCGGTCGATGATCAGCGAGCCGTCATCTTGCTCTTCCGCAACCTGATCGATGGCCGTCAGCGCCATCATTGTCGCATCGTAGGCGTGAGAGTGGAAAGCCTGGATGGGGCTCTCACCGAACATTTCTTCGTAACTGCTGACCAGGTCTTGATAAGCAGCACCACCGGGGGACAGGGGACCGGAGAAATACATTCCGACGCCAGTCTGGCCAACGTTCTGGAAGAACGTGTCCGACAGCAAACCATCGGCGCCCATGAGGTAGATGGACTCACCATCTGCGACAACCGGCTCCTCTTCCTCCATAGGCTCTTCGACCGGTTCCTCTTCCGGTTCTTCTACGGGCTCCTCCACCGGTTCTTCAGCAGCTGGTGCTTCAGTGGGTTCTGCGGTGCCACCACAGGCAACCATACCGGCGGTCAGAAGAACTAACAGCATCAGATATAAAAATCGTTTCATCGTTCCTTCTCCTCGGGTAACTCGACTTATTAAATATACGACTGGCTGATGCCAGTCGAGCACCGGCCTCAATACGGTTCTGAATATCGTAAGCAGAGCAGGTGCGGCGTATAATTAGAAGGGACAGCCTCTATCTTATAATCTCACCTCCTATTCAGTTGGTATGGCATTAATGAGACTTCAAAGCTGAGTGGCGCACGCGCCGCCATTTACTGGATGCTTAGGGGGATTCTAATGAAATATTGATAGTTGTCAACTTCTTTTGAGCGTTTTCGCTGTGAAATGAGGGCGTATCCTATGACGGAATCTGTGTGTTTCTGTTACTATATGTAGGTAGAGGTGCTGCATAACATTGAATCATTCACTAAATCGGCGAGCCAGCCATCGATAGAGTTTGGAGGATAAAGTGAGCCAAGAAACCCTGACTGTAACCGACAATCGCACCGGCAAAACTTACGAGTTGCCCATCGAGCATGGCACTGTCCGCGCCATCGATCTGAGACAGATCAAAGTGAGGGACAGTGATTTCGGTCTGATGAGTTACGATCCGGCCTACAAGAACACGGCATCGACCAAGAGTACCATCACCTACATCGATGGCGACCAGGGGATTCTGCGCTATCGAGGCTATCCTATCGAACAGCTAGCAAAAGAATGTACGTTCCTGGAGGTAGCTTATCTACTTCTTTTCAAGGAGCTGCCCACGCGTGAGCAACTGGATGACTGGGTGAGGGAGATCACGTTCCACACGCTGATTCACGAGAATATGAAGGGGCTGTTTGAGGACTTCCGCTACGACGCCCATCCCATGGGTATGCTGATCAGCGGTGTGGCTGCTCTATCCACCTTTTATCCAGAGGCCAAAGAGGTGGAGGACGAGGAGAATCGACTGCTGCAGATCAAGCGCCTCATTGCCAAGATGCCGACGCTGGCTGCATACGCCTATCGCTTTAGCATGGGCTTTCCCATCAATTATCCCAACAATGAACTGACCTACTCAGGCAATTTCCTGAATATGATGTTCAAGATGGTCGAACTGAAGTATGAGCCGCGTGCGGCCCTGCAGCGGGCGCTGGACGTGCTGTTTATTCTCCATGCTGATCACGAGCAGAATGCGGGAACGACAGCGATGCGTACTGTCGGCAGCACGCTGTCCGATCCTTACAGCGCCGTCGCGGCGGCTGCCTCTGCTCTATACGGGCCACGACATGGCGGCGCCAACGAAGCCGTGGTGCGCATGCTGGCGGAGATCGGCGATGTAAAGAACGTGCCTGAGTATGTGGAACGGGTGAAGAATGGGGAGTTCCGCCTGATGGGCTTTGGCCATCGCGTCTACAAAAATTACGATCCACGGGCGCGGATTATTAAAGAAGTCGCAGATGATGTTTTTGAAGTGACAGGCCGCAATCCATTGTTGGACATTGCTCTGGAACTGGAGCGCATCGCGCTACAGGATGACTACTTCGTGTCGCGCCGCCTGTATCCCAACGTCGACTTCTACTCCGGCATCATTTACCAGGCGATGGGCCTGCCCACGAGTATGTTCCCCGTGATGTTTGCCATTCCGCGCACCGTGGGCTGGTTGGCCCAGTGGCAAGAATTGTTGAACGATCCGGAGCAGGCCATCGCCCGCCCGCGCCAGATTTATCTCGGCGAAGACGAACGAGATTACGTGCCTATTGAGGATCGTTCGTAGACGGCAGCGGCGGCGCCAAAGACCACAGTAGGGTAAAGAACAGCAGAGCGCTTCCCAGCAAGAAAAGGAGCGGGCGCCACTGCTGCCAGAGGTATAGGGTGTCCGTAGGCGATTCCACGGCTGGCGGCGACGGCGCATAATTGGCCACCGCTTCCCACACAGGCAGCGCTGTGAAATCCGGCTCCATCATACGGAAGTAGTACCAGGCCTGATCGCGTTCGCTGTCGCCGGGGCGTTTAAAGAACCAGTAATTGACCACGCCAACCCAGGGCCAGTCGCGGCGGGCGCGCTCGAACGCTTCCACAGCGTAGCGGGCCTGTTGGGCCTCGCTCACCTGACCGTAGATGGGGGGGATGCCATCGGGTACGGCGTTCCAACCCATTTCGCTGATCCAGATTGGTTTGTGCGCGTCGCCGTTTTGCACCATCACATCGCGTATGAATAGGTGGTAGGGGTAATTGATAACGGTGGGGCGCAGGCGTTGGTCCGTTGGGCCAGACCACAGGCCGTAGCCCTGGGCGGACATCACATCGAAACAATCTCCGGCCCCGGCGGCATACATGCGTTCCAGGTAAATGAGGGCGTTGAGATTGCGCCCCTCCATCGCCACTGTGGGTGTCAGCGCGCCGGCCAAAACGACGGCGCCCTCGTCTGCAGCCTTGATGCGTTCGTAGGCCAGGCAAAGTAGCTCTGTATATGCTTCGGGGTCCACATCCTGCAGACCCCACTCCTCGTTACCGTTGGGCTCGTTCCACACCTGGTAATAGGTGATCTGGCCCGCGTAACGAGCGGCTACTATTTCTACGAAATCGCCAAAATCGGAAAAGTCATCGGGCGGCGCATTGGTGCCAATCGTGTCTGTGAGCGCCCGGGTCCAGGCCGGCGGGTTGCCCAGCCGCGCGATGATCTCCACGTCATACGCTTGCGCCAGCGAGACAATATTGTCGTACTTGGCCCAGGCATCGACGGGATCCGGCTGACCGTCACCGTCCAGATCGTTGCGCAGATCTACAAAATCACCTTTGCCGTGGATCTCGATGTCTTCCCAGGTGAATTCCTGCCGGATGAAACGGAAGCCGGCCTCGCCAATCAGACGCACGCTTTGCTCGCGTACCTCGGGTAAAGCCTCGCTCTGCAGGAAGGTGTTAACGCCAAAGGGGCTGACGTCCACATGATCCATACCTGCGCCGCGCGCCAATTGCGGCTGGGGCCGGATCGCGGAGTGGGCCCATTGCAGCAAACCGCGCAATTGGCCCGCTGTATTCTCTTCTCCGGTTAACTCATAGAGCGATAGGGTAGGGGGTGTCAGGGCCAGAATGAGTAGGAGCAGGCCGGTAACGGTGACGATTTTGCGCAACATGGGGCGCATTATACGCGGGAAGCGGCAAACAAACAGCTTTCCGCGCGTCCCGAGTGCGTTGGTTTAGAGGCGTTGCTCGGCCTGAGCCAGAGCGCGGGCCACAGCCAGATGTGGTTCCCACCCCCTTCCGCTGTCTTCAAAGCTCCACCAGGCGGACAACACTGCCTGTGCCAGAGCCCAGCGCAGGATCCGGCGGCGGTCCAGGGTAAGCAGGTCGCCTAACTGCGCCACGCGGCGTTGCATAACGCGATCCAGTTGCGGAACGCGGGCAATTTGCGGAAGGGGATTTCGCAACAGCGCGCCGGGTTCGTAGGCCGGTTCCCCGGCGACCCCTTTTGGGTCCAGGGCCAGCCAGGGCCGGCGTTCGGCAGCCAGGATGTTGTAATGGTGCAGATCGCCGTGCAGCAGCACCGGCGGGTCGCTGGAAGCCAGCAACTCGGAGAAATATCGTTCCGCCCTTTCTACCAGACGCAGGGGAAAGGGTCCGTCCCCGCCGTCAAAGTGCCGGCGCAAACGATGCAGGCCCTGGCCCCACTTCTCAACCGTGGGAAAGGGGTGCTCTTGGGGCAGCGGTCGCCAGAGGTCCTGCATCACGCCGGCGGCGATGGTTGTGGCTTCCTCGTCATCGCGAGTGACCAACATGGCGCCTGGCGTGAGGCGTTCCAGCAGCAGCGCGCCGAGGTCCCAATCGGCGTCGAGGAGCCGGACACAGCCACGGCCGTCGTAAAATTGGAGCGCTTCCAACTCTGTGCGCAGTTCAGGATTGGGCACGCCAACCTTGAGGACGACGTCCGTGCCGTCGGCGCGCCGGGCCGGCGCTACGTAATTGTAGCTGAGGTCAGCGAAGGGTGGGAAGAGTGTCAGAGACCAGCGCTGTGCGCATCTCCGGAGCAGGTCGGGGAGTTGTTCCAGCCAGCGCGCGCCGTCCTCTGCGTACAGGTCGATAATCGTTTGTCGAAAAGGGGCGGGAAGCTCCATATTCTCGATTGTCGCCGCGCGACTTCCTCCTTCATTGCCTGCCACTAGGCCCTATGATAGACTCATTGTCGCACCATGTCAGCTCTGTGTATGTCATCATAAATGAAGCTTGAGAGGAAGCAATGCTATCCCCCACTGAGAAGTTCCTGTTTGTATTGCTGGTAGCGATTTCTTTGGGAGCTACTGTTATCACGTTTGAGGAGATGCGGCGTATCATCGCGCGCGGCCAGGGGCGGTTGCGGTTAGACAACTTGCCGCGGCGCATTGTCACCGGCATCGTGGCCCTGATCACCCAGGGGAGCATTCTTAAGAATCGCAAAATAACCTCGCTCCTGCACTACGGGGTCGCCTGGGGATTTATCTTTTATGGCCTGGTCAATGTGATGGATGTGCTGGAAGGCTTCATCGACGGCTTCGCCATACCGGGCGCGCTGGGCGATGGGTACCGGCTGCTCGCCGACATCTTTACGGCGGCTGTGCTGGTGGGCATCGTCTATCTGATGTTGCGGCGCTTTGCCTCGTCGACGGGGCGGCGCACGCTGTCGGCGCGCGAGAACGTAAAGATGATGGACAGTGCCCGCGCCGGCATCCCCAAAGATTCGCTGGTCGTGGGGCTCTTCATTTTTCTACACGTCGGCTTTCGCTTCCTAAGCCAGACCTTCCACGTGGCGCACGAGGGCGGCGACGCCTGGCAGCCATTTGCTGCTTCAGTGGCCACGCTGTGGCAGGGGCTTCCGGCAGACGCGCTGACCATTGGTTTCCATGCCAGCTGGTGGATTGCCCTGGGCCTCATCTTTCTCTTTCTGCCCTACTTCCCTTATACCAAACACGCCCATTTATTCATGGGGCCGCTCAACTTCATGACGCGACCGGAGCGCACCTCGTTGGGCGCGCTGGACACCATCGACTTTGAAGATGAGAGCATCGAGCAGTTCGGCGTGGCGCGCCTCACCGATCTGGAGCAGACGCACATTCTGGATGCGTTTGCCTGCATCATGTGCAACCGCTGCCAGGATGCCTGTCCGGCCTACGTCACGGGCAAAGAACTTTCGCCGGCGGCTCTGGAGATAAACAAGCGCTACTACATTCGCGAGAATATGGCGGCGCTGGCTGCAGGCGAGGAGGACGAGCCGCACCTCCTGGACTACGCCATCAGCGAAAGCGCCTTGTGGGCCTGCACGGCCTGTGGCGCCTGTGTCGAGGTCTGCCCGGTGGGCAACGAGCCCATGTTTGACATTCTCTACGCGCGCCGCGACCAGGTATTGATGCAGGCCGATTTCCCCGCCGAGATGCAGGGCGCGTTCAGAGGAATGGAACGCACGGGTAACCCCTGGAGCACGACGGAAGATCGGTTGGCCTGGGCAAGCTCGTTGCCTTTTGACGTGCCCACGGTTGAAGAAAACCCCGACTTTGAGGTGCTTTACTGGGTAGGCTGCGCCGGCGCTTTCGATCCAAAGGGGCAGGAGATTGCTCGCGCCATTGCCACCGTGCTGAACGCCTCAGGCACTAGCTTTGCCGTGCTGGGCAGCATGGAGACGTGCACGGGCGATGCCGCGCGCCGCGCCGGAAATGAGTACCTGTTCTACGAGATGGCAATGACCAACATCGAGGTGCTGAAAGAGATCGGCGCGGACGAGAAGCGTATCGTCACCGGCTGCCCGCACTGTCTGCACACCATCGGCAAGGAGTACGGCGAGTTAGGCGGCGACTTCCACGTGCTGCACCACACGCAGATGATTGCCGACCTGGTTGGTCGCGGCAAACTGCGCTTGAATGGTAACCAGTTGGAGCAGATTACGTTCCACGATCCCTGCTACCTCGGCCGTCACAACGGCATTTTCGACGATCCGCGCCAGGCTTTGGCCGACGCGGGTGCGACGTTGTTGGAGATGGACCGCAGTCGCGAGAACTCCTTCTGCTGTGGCGCAGGCGGCGCCCAGTTCTGGAAGGAGGAAGAGCACGGCGTGCAAGCCGTGAGCAATAATCGTTATCAGGAAGCGGAAAATACGGGAGCGAAAACCCTGGCTATCGGCTGTCCCTTCTGTGCTCGCATGTTGGAGGACGCCGGTAAAGAGATGGGTGAAACAATGAAGGTTGTGGACGTCGCCGAAGTTGTGGTTGGCGCCATGGATGGAGCAGGGAACGGAAGCTGAGAAATAAGGAGAGTTCATGCGAATAAGAAACGGCGCCTCTGCGGCGTTGACGGTGGCCCTGAGCCTGCTGGTCTTGCTTTTTCTGGCAAGCTGCAGCCAATTGCGTGGCCCATACGAAGAGACGTTCGATGAATTGGGGCGCTGGGGCGGCGGCGAGGATCTTAACGCCCGGGGCGAGGTGAATAACGGGCGCTATGAATTTCTGGTCAAGGCCGATCTGGGGCTCTTCTGGTCTACGGCCGGTGAGGATTTTAAGGACGGTGTTTATCAGGTCGAAGCTACCCAGCTTGAAGGGCCGCTGGATAACGGGTATGGTATGCAGTTTCGCGTGGATCCCGATACCAACTCCTTTTACCTTTTTGAGGTCAGCGGTGATGGCTATGTGTGGATTGGCCTGTGCCAGGATCGCTGTGAGGAGGAGCAACCGCTGATTGAGAATGGTTGGTTTACGTCCGACGCCGTTAACGAAGGCCTCAACGCCACCAACGTGCTCCGCGTGCGCGCGGAGGGCGCCAATATGATTTTCTTCGTGAATGACCAGGAAGTAGGACGGGTTACTGATGATACGCTGGATTCAGGCGATATTGGCATAATGGTGGAGACTTTGGGGGAAGGTGGTGTGCTTGTCGCTTTTGACAACTTCACCGTTACCCCGCTGCAATAGGGGCGTTTGATCCATATCCTCCGACCGCCTGCCTGCTGAACGACGCTACTCGCTTTAACGGGATATTTAGAGTTGATCGTTTACATTTGTCGTGTGTAGAAAGGGTGGCGAGTTGGCGCCTCGTCTACAAATCCTGCACCCACTATCCTTGATAAGAAGGAATGTCATGGCGCAGAAGGAAAAGGTACGGACAGTCGATCTTGAAGACGTAACCCTCACTTTTGGCCAGGTTCTCGATGACTATAAGCTGGTTCTAGAAAGTCGTTATGCCAGTGTGATCGGCCGGCGCGAGGTGTTGAGCGGTAAAGCCAAATTTGGCATCTTCGGCGATGGCAAAGAGGTGGCGCAGATTGCGATGGCCAAGGCCTGGCAACCGGGCGATTTTCGATCTGGCTATTATCGGGACCAGACATTGATGGTTGCGCTGGGCCTGCACACGTTCGAGGAGTTTTTTGCCCAACTATACGCTCACGCCGATCTGGAAGCGGAGCCCATGACGGGCGGGCGGGCCATGAACGCCCACTTTGCCACTCGCAGCCTGAACTCGGACGGTAGCTGGAAAGACCTGACGAAAATGTATAATTCGTCGCCGGACCTGTCCCCGACCGGCGCGCAAATGCCGCGGCTCGTGGGCCTGACGTATGCTTCGTATCTTTACCGGCAGCTTCCCGAATTGCAGTCGTTTTCCCGCTTCTCGCGTAATGGTCAGGAGGTTGTCTGGGGCACCATCGGCAACGCCACCTGCGCCGAGGGCGTCTTTTGGGAAGCGGTTAATGCCGTGGGCGTGCTTGGCGGACCACTGGTGCTCTCCATCTGGGATGATGGCTATGGAATCTCCGTCCCCAACGAACATCAGGTCACGAAAGAGAATATTTCACAGTTATTGCAGGGATTCCAGCGCGAGGCCGGTTCGCAGGATGGATACGAGATTTTCGTCGTCCCGGGCTGGGATTACCCGGCGCTGATACGAACCTACGAACAGGCCGCGCAACTGGCCCGCGAGGAGCACGTTCCGACACTGGTGCACGTAGTGGAGTTGACCCAACCGCAGGGTCACTCGACGTCTGGCAGCCACGAGCGCTATAAGCCCGAGGAACGGCTGGCCTGGGAGGAGGAGTTTGATTGCATTCACAAGATGCGTCAGTGGATTCTGGAACAGGGCATTGCGTCTGCGGATGAGTTGGACAGCATGGAGCAGGAGGCGCGCCGGCGCATGGAAGGCGTCCGGCGCAAGGCGTGGCAGGCGTTCCAAGCGCCCATTCGCGCCGAGTTGGAGGAAATGGGCGACATCGTCGACGAGATAGCATCCCACTCTGCACACCGGCAAGAGTTGGCGCAGATCCAGCGGCGACTGAACCGGCGACAGAACCTTTCGCGCAGGGATATCATGCAGGGCCTGCGCGACGTCCTGCTGACGCTGCGCGAGGAGGAGATACCGACCAAGCAGGTGTTGATCGAATGGAAGCGGACGCAGGAAGCGATCAACGAAGAGCGCTACGGCTCGCATCTGTACAGCCAGTCTGAGGAGCGCGCTCTGAATGTGGCGCCGGTGGCCCCCGCTTACTCCGATGAGTCGCCCACGGTCAGTGGTTTTGAGGTACTGAACGCTGCCTTCGACGCCATGCTGGCGCGGGACCCACGCGTGTTGGCCTTTGGCGAGGACCTAGGACGGCTGGGCGGCGTCAACCAGGCTTTCGCCGGCCTGCAGGCCAAGTACGGGCCATTGCGTGTGGCTGACACGGGCATACGCGAGGCAACGATCATCGGACAGGCCATCGGCCTGGCGCTGCGCGGCCTGCGACCTATTGCCGAGCTGCAGTACCTGGATTACGTCTTATACGCGCTACAGATTATGTCAGATGATCTGGCTACCATTCACTGGCGCACGCGGGGCGGGCAGAAGGCGCCGGTGATCATTCGCACCAGAGGCCACCGGCTGGAGGGTATCTGGCATTCCGGTTCGCTGATGGCCGGTATTATCAACCTGGTGCGCGGCATGCACGTTCTCGTCCCGCGCGATATGACGCGCGCCGCCGGTTTCTACAACACGCTGCACCAGTCGGACGAGCCGGGGATTGTGGTCGAGGTATTGAACGGCTACCGCCTGAAAGAGAAGCTGCCTGACAACGTCGGCGAGCTGACGGCGCCCGTGGGTGTGCCCGAGATCTTACGTGAGGGCCGGGACGTTACGGTGGTGACGTACGGCGCAATGTGCCGCCTCTGCCTGGAGGCGGCGGATCTGCTGTCGGAGGTGGGCGTGGAGGTGGAGGTCATCGACGTGCAGTCGCTCCTGCCCTTTGACCTCAACGGCGTCATCGTGGATTCCTTGCGCAAGACGAGCCGCATCGTTTTCGCCGACGAGGATGTGCCCGGTGGGACAACGGCCTACATGATGCAGAAAGTGCTGGAGGAGCAGAAGGGATACTACTGGCTGGATTCCGAACCGCGCACCCTGCCCGGCGCAGAGCACCGCCCTGCATACGGCACCGATGGCGACTATTTCTCCAAGCCGAACGTGGAGTCGATTTTTGAAACAGTTTATGAGTTGATGAATGAGGCGGATCCACGGCGTTATCCGCTGTTTTACTGATTGGAGATTGGAGAGCGGAGATTAGAGATTGACCGCGCTGTTTGGAATCGCCAATCTCTAATCTCCAGTCAACCAATCTCCGCGCTTCTTAAGGAGAATCAATGGCAACCAGCGTAGTCATGCCCGAGATGGGCGAAGGCGTTATTGAGGGAACGGTGGCGCGGTGGCTGAAGGAGGAGGGCGACCGCATTGAGGAGTTTGAGCCCATCCTGGAGATTGAAACGGACAAGGTGACGACCGAGGCCACGGCTGAGGTGGCGGGCACGTTGCTGAAAATCTACGTGGAAGAAGGAGAAACGGTGCCCGTGGGTACGGTGCTGGCCTACATTGGCGAGGAGGGTGAGACGGCACCCGAGACGCCGCAGGCGGCAGAAGCGGAAGAGGAACTGGTGTCGGCCGGGGAGACCGACAGCGCTCGCTCTGACGGCGAGGAAGAGGTAGCGACAAACGGCAGGGCGAGACCGGACAGGAGTCGGACCGCGGAACGTGACGGAGAGCGGGAAGAGGAGGCGCTGCCCTTTGCGGACTGGGCCAGTCCCGTAGTGCGGCGCATTGCCGAAGAGCACGACGTTGATCTGAGCAAGGTGCAGGGCACCGGGCGTGGCGGGCGCACGACGAAAAAGGATATCCTTGCTTACCTGGAGCAGCGGGAGAAGGAAGCGGCAGCGCCGGCGCGCGTAGCGGAACCGGTTCGCGAACGCGAACCGCAGCCGACCAAAG
Organism: Candidatus Sulfomarinibacteraceae bacterium; assembly: GCA_035464315.1. Taxonomy (GTDB): domain Bacteria; phylum Chloroflexota; class Anaerolineae; order Promineifilales; family Promineifilaceae; genus JAAYYY01. The sequence goes on along the minus strand of DATHSI010000114.1, from coordinate 2,306 downwards.
CAGCGCCCACAGCGCCGGTCCCACAACCTGGTGAGGCGGACGAAGTGGCGCCGCTGACCAACATGCGGCGCAGCATTGCCGAACACATGGTGCGCAGCAAGCAAACCAGTCCGCACGTCACTACGGTATTTGAGGTTGATTTCTCGCGGGTGGCGGTGCATCGCCAGGCGCACAAGGAGCAGTACGCTCGCGACGGCGCGCGCCTGACCTTCACCCCCTATATCGTCATGGCCACAGCGCAGGCCCTGAAGGAACATCCCCGCGTCAACAGCAGCTGGCGCGACGATGGCCTCTTGTTACGGCAGGCGATTAACATCGGCGTAGCCACGGCGCTGGACGATGGTCTGATCGTACCCGTGATCAAGAATGCGGATCACTATAATCTGTTAGGACTGGCGCGACAGGTGAACGACCTGGCGCAGCGAGCGCGCAGCAATCGCCTGAAGCCGGAGGAGGTGCAGGACGGCACCTTCAGTATCACCAACCACGGTGTTTCCGGCAGCCTCTTCGCCACGCCAATTATCAATCAGCCACAGTGTGGCATCCTGGGCATCGGCAAAATCGAAAAGCGCGTCAAGGTCATCGACGACGCCATCGCCATCCGGCCGTTGGCCTACGTCAGCTTCACCTTCGACCACCGCATTCTGGACGGCGCCGAAGCCGATTATTTTGTGGGTACCTTTAAGGAGATAATTGAGGGCTGGGAGTGAGACTCTAATACGCTGTTGCTGCTCAGGGCAAGATCAGGTAGCGGCGCAATTCATAGAGCAGCAGAGCGGCGGCAACAGACAGGTTCAGTGAAGAAGCCGTCCCCTGCATGGGGATGGTGACGGAGACTTCGGCCCGTTGCAGCGTTTCAGGTTGTAGTCCCTGGCCCTCGCTGCCCAGGAGGAGCAGGGTGGGGAAGCGATAGCCAGTCTCCCAGAAGGTGCGCTCCGCGTGCGCCGAGGTAGCCACAGTATGCAGCCCCTGCGCTTCTATCCAGCGCCACAGGCGGTCCATGTCCTCAACTTCGGCCACCGGCACGGTAAAGAGAGCGCCCATGCTGGCCTTCACTGCGGTGGGGTGAAAAGGATCGACGCTGGGCCCAACCAGAATCAGCCCGGCGCCGCCCGCAGCGTCCACCGTGCGCACGATGGCGCCCAGGTTGCCGGGATCTGAGATTCGCTCCAGGGCAATGTAGACAGCGTCTGGGTGTACCGGGAGATCCTGCAGCCGTTGCAAGTGCACGTTGACGATGGCGCCCAGCCCCACGGGATTATCACGGTCTGAGATGGTCTGAAACACATCCTCGGCCAGTTCCACAACCTTTGCTCCCTGCGCTTTTTGCTCAGCGAGCGCCGCCAGGGCCACCTCGCTGGTCAGCAACGACGGCGCGTAGACGATAGTGTCCACCGGCGCCTCTTGTTCCAGGGCAGTGAGCACCACGCGAATGCCTTCAATGAAAAACGCGCCTTCTTCCTGCCGGTGCTTCTTGCGGCGCAACTTCTTGATGCGCTTGACCAGGGGGTTGCGGTGGCTGGTAATCATATCCTGTGGTCGGCGGCGCAGCGGAGCGTTTCTACGGGCTGCGGCCTGCTTTGTTATGTGCCTGGTGTCGCTCCCACGCCTGGCGCAATTTCTGTGGCACGCGCACCGGCGCCAGCGTCTCCAGGTTGGCGAAGTAGCCCGATTGTACGGCGGCGGCTGCCACCGTCTCTCCACTAACGATCTCGCCGCTGACAATCCACCGCGTACGCCCCAGTTCCTGAACCCACATGCGCCCGCTGACTTCGTCGCCAAATTGCACGGGCCGGCGGTAATCAATCTCCGTCCTGGTCAGAATGGGGCTGATCTGCTGGGCCAGCATCTCTTCGATGGGCATGTGGTCCACCAGAATCTGCTGGCGCAGATCTTCAAGCCAGCGAATGTAGACGGCGTTGTGTACGATGTTGGCGAAGTCGATGTCGTAGGTTTTGACCGTAAAAGTCAGTTCCACGAGTAACGGGCGTCCAGAAGGTGGCGATGCGCGCATAAATCTGGAGGATCAGGCGGGCGGCGGCGAACTGGTAGACACGGAGTGCGACGACGCCACGGTGCGCTTCTTCTGCGAGCGGTTTGCCGGCGCCAGCGAAGCTTCCAGCACCTCGTTCATGCGCTCTACCTGCACGAAGCGCAGCCCCTGCCGCAGCTTCTTCGGTATTTCATGCAGGTCGTTGGCGTTCTTCTTGGGCATGACGAAGGTCGTGATGCCCGCGCGCCGCGCAGCAAGCGCCTTCTCGCGTATGCCGCCGACGGGCAGCACGCGACCACGCAGGGTGATTTCA